>JBBQZG010000019.1:0-34124 GCA_038207945.1 Burkholderiales bacterium | reverse complement strand
GCGCCCGCTGCCGGGCATTGACGCCTTTGTGGTCGAACACCTTGAGGCTGCAGGGGAGCCGCCCCGGGTGCGCGTCATAGACACACCCAACGTCGAAGGTGAATTGGCGCTTAAACGTGGCTGGCCGTCGATGTTCCGCAGGCGATTTGTACCTGACAGGTGACCTGGCGCGGATTGACGCCGATGGCTATTTCTGGTTTGTCGGCCGCGCTGACGATGTCATCAAGTCTGCTGGCCACCTGATCGGCCCGTTTGAGGTGGAAAGTGTCTTGATGGAACACCCGGCGGTGGCTGAGGCGGGTGTCATCGGCAAGCCAGACCCGTTGCTGAGCGAGGTGGTGAAGGCGTTTGTGTCGCTGAAAGGTGAGCATGTGCCATCTGAGGCGCTGCGCCTTGACATCCTGGCCCATGCACGCAAGCGCCTGGGGGCTGCCGTGGCACCCAAAGAAATTGCTTTTTTACCAACCCTGCCGCGCACGCGCAGTGGCAAGATCATGCGCCGCTTGCTGAAAGCGCGTGAACTTGGTCTGCCCGAAGGCGACACGTCCACACTGGAGGCTGGCGCATGAACGACTTCAAGGTACCCGCACCACCCAACGGCCCGGTGCCCTGGGAGAAACCCTTTGCGCTGGCCATCCTGACCGACATGCTGCGCATTCGCCGCATGGAAGAGAAAGCGATTGAGTTGTACGGGCAACAAAAAATTCGCGGTTTTCTACACCTCTATATTGGTGAGGAAGCCGTGGCTACCGGTGCGTTGCGGGCTTTGCAGGCGCAGGACAACGTGGTGGCCACCTACCGAGAGCATGGTCATGCCTTGTTGCGCGGTGTCGGCATGAACGCCATCATGGCTGAGATGTTTGGCAAACAAGAAGGTTGTTCGCGGGGGCGAGGTGGCTCGATGCACCTGTTTGACCGCGCCACTCGCTTTTATGGTGGACAAGCCATTGTGGGTGGTGGCCTGCCGCTGGCGGTCGGGCTTGCGCTGGCCGACAAACTGACCAGCCGCAGTGCCTTGACGGCCTGCTTTTTTGGTGAAGGTGCCGTGGCAGAGGGTGCCTTTCACGAAGCCATGAACTTGGCCGCGTTGTGGCAGCTGCCGGTGCTGTTTTGCTGCGAGAACAATTTGTACGCCATGGGCACGGCGCTGGCGCGCTCCGAGGCGCAAACCGACCTGTGTACCAAAGCGGCGTCTTACGGCATGGCGACGGTGTCGGTTGATGGCATGGATGTGGTGGCTGTGCACGAGACCATGTTGCGCGCTGCCCAACAGGTGCGCCAGTTCAGCCGCCCGGTGTTTGTCGAGTTCAGAACCTTCCGCTTTCGTGCCCACTCGATGTTTGACCCCGAGTTGTACCGCGACAAACAGGAGGTGCTGGCATGGAAAACACGCGGCCCGATTCACACCTTCAGCGCTCGCCTGAAAGCGCAAGACTTCCTGACCGAAGACGAGTTTTTGGCGCTGGACGCCGCAGCACAAGCCGAGGTGGACGCCGCTGTGGCTTTTGCCGAAGCCGGCACCTGGGAACCGGTGGCTGACCTGCTGCGTGACGTGCACACACCACAAGGAGTTGCATGATGGGCCAACGCATCACTTACCGCGAAGCCATGCGCCAGGCACTGCGTGAGGCATTACAAGCCGATCCGCGCGTGTTTTTGATGGGCGAGGATGTGGGGCGTTATGGCGGCACCTACGCCGTGTCCAAGGGCCTGCTGGACGAATTTGGCCCCGAGCGCATTCGCGACACCCCACTGTCGGAGCTGGGTTTTGTGGGGGCGGGTATTGGCGCGGCGTTGGGCGGCATGCGCCCGATTGTCGAGATCATGACGGTGAACTTCAGCCTGCTCGCGCTCGACCCCATCGTCAACACCGCCGCCATGCTGCGCCACATGTCGGGCGGGCAGTTTTCGGTGCCGGTGGTGTTTCGCATGGCCACCGGGGCCGGTCGCCAGGTGGCGGCCCAGCACTCCAACAGTTTCGAGGCCTGGTACGCGCATGTGCCGGGCCTGCGTGTGCTTGCGCCCGCCACGGTGGAAGATGCCCGCGCCATGCTCAAGCCCGCACTGGCCGACCCCGACCCGGTGCTGATCTTTGAGCATGCACAGCTCTACAACACGGAGGCTGAGTTGCAAGACAACGTCCAGGTGGACATCAGCAGCGCCTGTGTGCGCCGCGCTGGCAGCGATGTCAGCCTGATCACTTTTGGCGGCAGCCTGCCCAAGACCCTGCAGGCTGCGGATGCGCTCGCCAGTCTGGGGATTTCTGCCGAAGTGGTGGACCTGCGCGTGCTTCGCCCGCTGGACGACGCCACCGTGATGGCCTCGGTGCGCAAGTGCCGCCGTGCCGTGGTGGTGGCGGAAGGCTGGCGCTCGGGCAGCCTGGCCGCCGAAGTGATGGCGCGCATCAGCGAGCAGGCGTTTTACGACCTTGAGGCGCCGCTGGCGCGCGTGTGCAGCGAAGAGGTGCCGATTCCCTATGCCCAGCATATGGAAGAAGCAGCGCTGCCACAAGCATCAAAAATAATAGCTACAGTTCAAGGAATGACAAGGGCTAGAGCATGATTTCATTTAAATTGCCTTCGCTCGGTGCTGACATGACCGAGGGCACGCTGCTCACCTGGCATGTCAAACCTGGCGACAATGTCAAGCGCGGCCAGGTGGTGGCGGTGGTGGACACCTCCAAGGCCGCCATTGACGTTGAAATCTGGCAAGACGGCGTGGTGCACGAGCTGCTGGTGGCGCCAGGCGAGAAAGTGCCGGTGGGTACGGTGCTGGCCACCCTGCGCGAGCCGGGTGACGCCGACGCCACCGTGGCTGAAGTGCCTGCCAAAACCAGCGCCTCAACGGTTGACCCCGCCCCTGGCGCCATCGCACCAGCTGCGGCCCCCGCTGAACCTGCTGTTGCGGCGGCATCTGATCGCCAACAGGCCATGCGCCAAGCAATTGCGGCCGCCATGAGCCGATCCAAGCGCGAAATTCCGCATTACTACCTGACCGAGACCATTCCCATGCAGGTGGCCACCACCTGGCTACTGCAGCGCAATGGGGCACTGCCGATCACCGAGCGCATCCTGCCAGCCGCACTGCTGCTCAAGGCGGTGGCGGTGGCGCTCAAACGCACCCCAGAGCTCAACGGGCTGTACCTTGACGGGCAGTTTCAACCCGGCGCCGCAGTGCATGCGGGCGTTGCGATTTCGCTGCGTGGCGGTGGCCTGGTGGCCCCGGCCATCCTAGAGGTGCAGAGCAAACCACTCCCGCAGCTGATGCGCGAGCTGTCTGACTTGGTCAAACGCGCCCGCGCGGGTTCGCTGCGCAGCTCGGAGATGTCTGACGCCACCATCACCATCACCAACCTGGGCGACCAGGGCGTGGAATCGGTGTTGGGTGTGATCTACCCGCCGCAGGTGGCCTTGGTGGGTTTTGGCAGCATCTTGGTGCGCCCCTGGGTGCTGGATGGCGTGGTGAGTGCACAGCCTGTGGTGCGCGCCACGCTGGCCGCCGACCACCGGGTCTCCGATGGCCATCGGGGTGCCTTGTTTTTGGCCGAACTGCGCGACCTGTTGCAGCAGCCGCAACTGCTGGCCGCGGCTTTCACACCGACTGACAGCCAAAAAGGAGACAAGGCATGACAACTGACCGGGCAACGCTGGCCGCCAGCGTGATGGCACTTCTGCGCGCCATTGCACCAGAAGTTGAGCCGGACGGGCTGGACTTTGGGCGGCCGCTGCGCAGCCAGGTTGATCTGGACTCCATGGACTGGCTTAACTTTCTGGTCAGCCTGCATGAACGCCTCGGGGTGACCATTCCCGAAGCAGACTATGCCCGGTTGGTGTCCTTCAACGATGTGTTGGACTATGTGCTGGGCAGCACGGGGAAGGGCGCATGATGCCCCACCGTCTGCGCCAGCAGAACGTGCTGCTCGTTGCCCAGGCTCATGGCTTTGGCAAGCGCATCACGGTCCAGCCAGGCCCGGATGACGGTGGCCAAATGCTCTGAGGCGCAATAAAGGTACACGTTTTGCGCCATGGCCCCGGCACAGGTGTAGGCGTAAGCCATGCGCTGCGCCATGGGCACCAGTTTCATGCGTGAGAAGTCGGCCACCATGATCAGGTCCAGCGGTGCGGTGTCGACAAAATCTTGGTAGCCGGTGACGCGGCGCACATCTGTGGCGCTCACCAGGTGCAACGCGTGACCCAGTGCCGCATAGCGGTACAAGCCGGTGGGCAGGGCCACGTACACATCCACCTCCTGCGCATTCAAGGCACTTGGTGCAGTGCGCCCGCCCAGGGCCGGGCGGTTCAGGCCCGCCGCCGCCCACAACAAATCCGACAGCATCTGCAATGGCAGTGGTTCAGGTGCGAACTCGCGCTGCGACTGGCGCAGCGCCAGCGTTTGCATCAGTGGCAAACCGCCCGCCGTGTTGGCCGCCGGCAGCACGATGGTGTTGGCTGCATCACCCTTGGCAGGCTCGGGCTGGAGTTGTCCGATCAGGCCCAAGGCCAGTTTGGTCAGTGTGTTCATGATGAGTCATCCCTGTGGTTGGTGTTGGAAATGTCGCTGGGTCATGACAGCCTGTCAGAGCAGCGCCTGAAGGATAGGATTTGTCCCTCCCCGAAAGTTGACAATTCGCAAACACGGTGCAGTCAGGGCGACTGCTTTGGTAAATCAGAGGCCGTGCCCCTTCCTGCAGGCCTGTCACGCGTGTACCATTTGAATCCATTGAGCCGGAGGTCGTCATGAGTATCATTTGCAGCAAAGTCAGCCCTGTGTGGAGTCCACAAAATGAAGCCGCATGCTAATCAGTCCACACCCCCGACGCATAGCTCGCGCCGCTTGCAAGAGCGCGAATTGCTCGACGCGATAGTCAAATTGGTCCCTGATGCCGTCATCGGCGTTGACCTTGACGGGCGAATCAAGATGTTCAACCCGGCGGCAGAGCGCATCTTTGGCCGCAACCGTGCCAGCGTGCAAGGAGAACGGGTAGAGATGCTGATGCCAGAGCGCCTGCGCCAGGGGCACCATAAAGCCCAGCAGCGTTTTGCCAAGTCCAGCGGCGACCCACGCATGATGGGTCTGCGGCGGGTGAAAGGCCTGCGTGCCGATGGCCATGAGATTGACCTGGAGGGTGTCATCAGCCATGTCAAGCTGCCGCAAGGGCAATGGTCAATGATCAGCCTGCACGATGTCACCTCGCGCCTGCAGGCCGAGACGCAGTTGCAGCAGTCGCGCGCACAGCTTGCCGAGTTGACCAGAAAGCTGATGTCGCAAGAGAGGGTGCTGGTGAAGCGCCTTGCTCAGGTGCTGCATGACCAACTGGGGCAGACGCTGGCCGCAATCCGCATGTGCCACGAGACCATCATTGCCCTGGAGTCTGATGAGACGCCGCCAGACAACCGGATGTTGCAAGAGCGCATGGGCATTCTCATTGGGCAAGCCATCCTGCAGGTCAGGCAGGTGTTGCTTGACCTTCGTCCGCCGCTGCTGGAGGAGCAGGGCCTGAGTGTGGCGCTCGACAACGAGCTGCGCAACCGCGCACTGGCGGCGCCTCAGGTTGACATCGCCGTTCATGTGCCGTTCAAGCTGGAGTTGATGCGCTGGCCAGCCGAGGTTGAGTACGCTGCTTTCATGGTGGTGCGCGAGGCCGTAGAAAATGCCCTGCGCCATTCAGGGGCCAGCGTGATCACTGTGGACATGACAGGCAGCGCTTTGTCGCTTGACCTCACGGTGGCTGACAACGGCGTTGGAATTCCCGCCGGTGCCGGTCAGAGCGTGGGCCACCTCGGCATCTTGGGCATGCAGGAACGCGCTCAGGCAGCGGGCGCGAGTGTCACCTGCGGTCGGGGTGATGACTTTGGCACCCGGGTGACTTTCCATTGGCAGTGCGCACCGTGACCTGCGTCTATCTGGTCGACGATCATCAAATCATGCGCGACGGGCTGCGTGCCCTGCTTGAAGCGCGCGGTCACACGGTGGTTGGCGAATCTGCCGACCCGACCGAAGCGCTGGCCGACCTGCTGCGCCTGCAGCCCAATGTGCTATTGCTGGACTTGAACCTGGGGGGGCGCTCAGGCCTTGAGTTGCAGGCCGAGTTGCAGCGTCGGCGCTTGCCCATCCGCAGTGTGGTGCTGACGATGTCGGCGCAGCCACACCAGGTGACTGAGGCGCTGCGCCTGGGCGCCAGTGCCTATGTGCTCAAAGGCTCTCCGGCCAGCGAACTTATGGCGGCGATTGATGCCGCAGTGCACGGCAAGAAGTTTCTCGGTGCCGATGTGGCCGACCTCGCGCTGGAGGCCCTTACGCAACCGCAAGAGTCCGACCTCTTGGGTCTTTTGTCGCCGCGCGAGCGGCAAATCATTCTGATGGTGGTTGAAGGCAGCTCCAGCTCCGCCATTGGCGCAACGCTTCATCTGTCGCCCAAGACGGTGGCCACCTACCGCAGCCGACTGATGAAAAAGCTCGGGGTATCTGATGTGCCAGGACTGGTGCGGCTGGCGGTGCGCGAGAAACTGATCGACGCGGAAGAACATACCCCGAAAAATCGCCATGCTCTGGGGCGTTAACGCGATTTGTCCATGAGTGCTGGCACCAGCTGTTTAACTCTCCCTACAGACGCCTCGCAGGCGACGGCCTAAAGTCTTCCTCAAGGATCGCTTTAAAGCCCACCGGGCGCAGCCTCCTGAAAAGAAGAGAAAGAGGCATTCCATGATGAACGTTCAGGCACTGCCCACGTGCGCACTCTGGCAACCCGCCCTCAGCCACCATGCCTTGAAGCTTGAAAGCGACGAGCGGTGGTCCACTTTCCAGGAATTGCGGGATCTATTGCAATACAGCGGCCGCCCCCTAGACAGGAGTGAGGCTGGACTGTTCCAGCGGCGGCGCCTTAAAGCGGGCCAGTCTGCGCTGACGATGGGCCAGGCGTTTGATGGCCTGTATGTGGTGCGGCTCGGCACCCTCAAAGCCTTGATCACCCAGGAGGATGGTGGTGTGCACGTGCTGGCCTTTCCCATGAAGGGCAACATGCTGGGTTTTGACGGCATTTACAAAAACCATTACACGAGCGATGTTGTGGCACTGACCGACTGCGACCTGATTCGCATCCCGGCCTCCGAACTGTTCACCGCGGGGCGTGAAAGCGACCATTTGGAACACATGGCCTACTGGGCAAGCAGCCGCGAGATCATTGAGGAGCAAGAAGCTTATTCCTTGACCCGCTCGGTCAAGGCTGAAGCGCGGGTGGCGCGTTTCCTGCACAACATGTCCGAACGCTTTGCTGCCATGGGCTGGTCCCCCAACCGCTTCATCTTGCCAATGACCCGGCGCGACATCGGCCACCACCTGAGCGTGACTGTGGAAACCGTCAGCCGGGCGTTTTCGGCATTGGTTCATGAAGGCATCATTTCGGTCGATTTTCGGGAAATAAACATTCTGTCGCGCGATGCCTTGAAAAACTTTGAAAGGTAGTTGTCATGCCTGGCGCCAATGTCGTGGCGTTTCGAAGGAGTCGCGCCTCGCTTGAGAGCATTTTGGCTCCTACTGACGGTTCTGCCCCGTCTATCGCGGGGGCGCTCAAGGCGGTGGACTTTGCCAGGCGGCTGGAGGCGCGCTTGGTGGTTTTTAACTCAATTCCGTCCTACCAGTACCCGATTTACGTGGGCGGTATCCCGTTCGAGTACCCTTCGGAGAGCGACTATGAGGCGCAATGCCGTGCCATCGTGGCGCGCTACCTGGGTCTGGTGGCTGCTGTGGCCAGCGAGCAGGGTGTGGAGGTAAAGCAGCGTATTGAATTCAATGGCAATTCGGCCCAGGCCATTCTGGGCGTGGCCGATGATGAGCATTGCAGCCTGATCTTTATGGGCTCCCACGGCCGCAGTGGCGTGTCCCGTACATTTCTGGGCAGCGTGGCCCTAAAGACGCTGACGCTGGCCCACATTCCAGTGCTGATAGACCACCCCACGCCCGAAGAAATTTCAACGGCCGAAGCATTGATGAAAGAAAACGCCATCGAGACCTGATATTTACCGCGATATTCCTTAGCAATCCCTGTGGATTTCTAACCGTTGCTTCCTTGCTGCGCTTACAATTTTTGTAAAAAGTGCGCAAATCAAGAGATGATTGACCATCACAGGGACAAATTGATTGAAAAACGACAACTTTCCCGCTGCCAACGTAAGCTTTCCCATTGTGGGCATTGGGGCATCGGCCGGCGGGTTAACGGCGCTGGAACAGTTTTTGTCACACGTGCCGCATGAGTCCGACTTGGCCATTGTGGTGGTGCAACACCGTGACCCGCACAGTGAAGGCATGCTGGTGGAGTTGTTGCAGCGGCATACCCCCATGCCGGTTAAGCAGGCGCTTGACAAGATGGCGGTCGAACCCAACCATGTGTATGTGATCCCGCCCGGCTGGGATCTGTCTTTGATGCACGGTGTGCTGCATTTGTTCGAACCAACCGAAGCCCGTGGTTTGCGCCAGCCGATCGATTTTTTCTTCAAATCGCTCGCTGATGACCGGCACCATAACAGCATTGGCGTGGTTCTCTCGGGCATGGGCTCAGACGGAACGCTTGGGCTACGTGCCATTCGGCAAGCGGGTGGTGCTTCTTTTGCCCAAACACCGGCATTAGCCCAGTTTGACAGCATGCCGCGCAGTGCCATTGAGGCCGAGGTGGTGGACGCCGTGGCCCCGGCCGATGAACTGCCAGCCAAGGTGATTGCATTTGTCAAGCGCATACGGCTGGTGGGCGACGTCCAGGCCCAGATTGAGGCTGAGTTTCAACGCACGGCGGCTGGTTTTCTTGACAAGATTCTGGTGTTGTTGCGCACCCATACCGGGCACGATTTTTCTGCTTACAAAAAGAACACCATCATGCGGCGAGTCGAGCGGCGCATGGGCCTGCACCAGTTGCCCCGCATCGACGACTACCTGCGCTACGTGCGTGAGAACCCTAAAGAAAGCGAGTTGCTGCTTGACGAACTGCTGATTGGGGTAACCAGCTTTTTTCGTGACCCTGAGTTGTGGGAGCAGGTCAAGAGCGAGGTGCTGCCGACGCTGCGGGCGAACCATCCCGACGGTGTCTTGTCGCGCGCCTGGATTCCCGGATGCTCAACCGGCGAAGAGGCTTATTCGCTGGCCATGCTGTTCAGGGAGTCGCAAGACGGCCTGGATGTGCCACAGCGCCACAAATTGCTGATTTTTGCCTCTGACATCGACAAAGAAGCGATTGCGCGTGCGCGTGCTGGCGTCTACCCCGACAGCATTGTTGGCGACGTGTCAGAGACCCGGCTGAAGCGTTTTTTTGTGGCTGAGGCCGCTGGTTACCGCATCAACAATGACATTCGCGAGATGGTGATTTTTACCGAGCAAAACGTCATCTTTGACCCACCCTTCACAAAAATTGATTTCTTGAGTTGCCGCAACCTGCTGATTTACCTGGAGCCCGGGCTGCAGGACAAGCTGATGCAGTTGTTCCATTACAGCCTGAACCCGGGCGGCTGTTTGTTGCTTGGCAATTCAGAATCGATGGGTACGGGCAGCACGCTGTTTTCTGCCTTGTCGAGCAAGTTCCGTATTTACCGCCGGCTGGATGTGCCGAAGCGTTTGCTGCCCGCGACATTGCCCTCTACGTTCGACGAGGGCAGTTCACGGTTGGCTGCAGTCGACTTGCGTGGTCATGGGCCGTCCGGCGTGGTGCCAGATATTCGGTCTCTGGTGGAGCAACTGGTGTTAGACCACTATGCACCCGCGGCGCTGCTGGTGAGCGCCAAGGGTGATGTGCTTTTCTTTAGTGGAAAAACCGGGAAATATCTGGAGCCTGCCATTGGCAAGCCCAACCCGAATCTGTTTGCCATGGCCCGCGAGGGGATCAGAAGTGCGTTAAGTGAGGCGTTTTATCTGGCGGTTCGCGAAAGCAAAACAGCGACGCTCAAGCGGGTAAGAATCGACAGTTCTGTCCCGGCGCAGTATGTGGATGTGGTGGTACACGCGCTGACTGAGCCCTTGGTGCTCAATGACACGGTGCTGATTGTCTTTCGTGATGTGGCGGCGCCTCGCCCTCTCAAGCCACATGTCGCAATGGCTGGGTCTGCGGGTGAGAGCCAGCGCATGGAGGCCGTGATGCAGGAGCTGCAGCACGCGCGCGAAGACGCCCGCTGTACCCGGGAGGAAATGCAGACCTCTCAAGAAGATCTGAAATCAACCAATGAAGAACTGCAATCGAACAACGAGGAGCTGACCACCTCCAGGGAAGAAATGCAGTCCATGAACGAAGAGCTGCAAACCATCAACAACGAGTTGCGGATCAAGGTGAACGAGGTGTCGCAGGCCAGCAATGACATGCGCAACCTGCATGACAGCACAGAAATTGCGATCCTGCTTCTGGATGACACACTTCATGTGCGGCGTTTTACGCCCTCGACCAGCAAAATTTTCAAGCTGATCCCGGGGGACGCCGGGCGCAGCGTCACCGACATCGTGTGCGACCTCAACTACCCAAAGCTGCAGCCTGACGCGCTGGAGGTGATGCGTACGCTGGTGTTCAAGGAAACTGACGTGTCTGCAACTGACGCGCGCTGGTTCAAGGTACGCATCATGCCGTACCGCACGCAGAACAACCAGATTGACGGCCTGGTCATCACCTTCGCCGACATCAGCGCCAGCAAGAAGCTGGAGGCTGAGTTGCGCGAAGCACAAGCCAGGTTGCAGGCGGTCATGGCGGGTTCGAGTTCTCTGGGCGACGGACATGGTGTACCGTAAAAACCCTCTTGACCATGAGGCGTTGCGCCAAATGGCGATGGCGCGGCTGTCGGTGCGGGACGGCTTGCCGGCGGCAACCTTGGACCTGCAGCAAGCTCAACACCTGATCGAAGAACTGGAAATTATGCAGATTGAACTGGAGCTGCAAAACGACCACCTGAGCACGGCCCGGGCGCAACTTGAACTGGCACTCAACCAGAGCAACGAGCTTTATGACTTCTCGCCTGTCGGCAATGTGCTGATCGATGCCGCCGGAGCCATCACCAAATTGAACCTGACTGGCGCCCAATTGCTCTGTGCTGAGCGAGCCCGGCTGTTGGGCTGCAGGTTTGGCTTGTTTGTGACCGAAGGTCAGCGCGTGCAATTCAATGACATGCTGGCGCGTGCCCGAACTGAGCGTGAGGCGCAAACGGGCGAGTTGGCCTTACAGGTCAGTGGCCAGGACCTGTCGCATGTGCAGGTGAGGGTGCTCTGGGTTGACGCAGCCGCGGGTTGGCAAATTGGTCTGGTCGATGTGACTGAGCGGCGGCACATGGAGGAGCAACTGCGTGGCGGTGAGGAGCGCCTGACACTGGCGCTGTCGGCGGTGGGTGACGGCGTGTGGGACTGGCAGGTGCGCAGCGGTGAGGTCATGGTTTCAAAGGGCTTTGCCGATCTGCTGGGGTTTGCCCAAGACGAATTGGATCACCAGATTTCAGACTTGGTCTACCTCGCGCACCCAGATGACAAGCCGCAATTGATGCAAAAACTTCAGGACTGCATTGTCGGAAAAAGCGATCGTTTTCACGTTGAACAACGAGCACAGTGCCGGGATGGCCGTTGGAAGTGGTTGCTAGTCAGAGGGGCCGTGGTGCTTCGGGCCGCAGACGGCCAAGCCGTGCGATTCATCGGCACCATGGTCGATGTCTCGAAAAACAAAGAAACCGAAGCTGCATTGGCGGTGGCGGCGCGGTTTCAGCAGGCGGTGTTTGATTCAATCTCAGCGCAGGTTGTGGTGCTGGATCAGGCGGGTACCATTGTGCAGACCAACGCAGCTTGGCGCCGCTATGCATCTGAACTCGACTGTGAGGAGACGGTCGGCAAGTGTTACCTGGCGGTTTTGGCAGACATTGTGGCTCACGATCAGCAAGTGAGCCAGGCCGTGGCAGCTGGCTTGGCGGCGGTGGCGGCTGGCGAGCTGCCTTATTTTTATGCGTCCGAGCCCATCCAGGGCCCGTGCAGCAAACGGTGGTTCACCATCAAGGTCACGCCAGTCCACGACGAGGCGCATCGCATGGTGGTCACACATGAAGACGTGAGCGTGCTCAAGCGTGCAGAACTGGCCAGCGCCGCCCTGGCCAACGTGGACACCCTGACGGGTGCCCTGAGCCGGCAACATTTCATGAGCCTTGCCGAGCAGGAACTGGCGCGCTCACAACGGTACGAATTGCCGCTTGTGGTGCTGATGCTCGATCTGGATTACTTCAAACGCGTCAATGACAGTTATGGACATTCGGCCGGCGACGCCGTGCTGCAGGGTTTTGTGCAAACGGCGACTGCCGTTTTGCGTGAATCGGACACGATTGGTCGCATCGGTGGTGAGGAGTTTGCAGTGCTGCTGCCCAACACCACGCGAGAGGGTGGCTGCGTGCTGGCAAACCGTATTCTTGAAGAGGTTCGATCACGCCCGGTGGAGGTTGGTGGTAAACGCATCGCCTACACGGTGAGCATTGGTGCGGAAAGCCTGTCAAATCAAACGTCTTTTGCGGCGTTGTTGGCGCAGTGCGACGCGGCACTGTACCGGGCTAAAAATGGGGGCCGTGACCGGCTTGAGGTGAGCTGGGAGAGTTCTACCGAAGGCAGTCACTGAACCTCTTTCGGTGTGACAGTTGCCCGACCCAGGCAGTCGCTTCGCCAGGTGCAGTTGTCCTGGTCACATTCGCCACTTATGGCGGTTCCAAAACAATCAAAATTGCCTTCTGTGACTTGTATTTTTTTGATCAGCTCCGGTTTTGACAGCTTGCCAGGATCGATGCTGAGGGTCTTGGCGAATTGACGAATCGTGTGCGTGTTCATAAAGGTCTCCTGGTTGGGGGTTGCGGCTTGGAAGTGGCTGTGCCCGGTTGATTTTGGGCAAGACAGCAGGAGACTGTATGGACTCATGAACCGCGAGATATTGCGAATTCACAAGAGCCGGCGCACTCGCCTGGCCGCCATCTCGTCGCGTGCATTGCGCGTTGTCATGCATTGCGGCGCTGCAGTCTGGCAAGATGGTGCCTATGGATGCCTCTTTGCCACCCCTGATTCGTGCCCTGTTGTCGCCTGAGCGTTATCCACCAGGCGTGGCGCAGGTTGAGCTGGTGCAGACGCATATTTCCTGGGTGTTGCTGGCGGGTGATTTCGCCTACAAGATCAAGAAACCAGTGACATTGCCTTTCCTGGACTTCAGCACGCTGGCGCAACGCCAGCGCTATTGTGTGGATGAGTTGCGCCTGAACCGCCGCTTTGCGCCCGATATTTATCTGGAAGTGGTCGGCATTTTCAACACACCCGACGACCCACAATGGCAAGGCGAAGGCATGCCGATTGAATACGCCGTCAAGATGCGCCGATTTGACGAAGCCGGGCGGCTTGACCGGGTCTGTGCACGCGGAGAGTTGCAGCCGGCGCATTTGAGCCATCTGGCTGACACCCTGACGGCCTTTCACGACGCTGCGGCAGAAGCGCCGCCCGAGTCGCGCTTTGGCTCGGCCAGCAGCATCATCGGGCCGGCGCGGGATAACTTTTGTGACCTGATGCGGGCGTTTCAGAATAGAGCTGTGCAGACCCGGCTGGAGGCCCTGCGCGTTTGGACCGAAGCGCAATTTGTGCATCTGGCGCCACTGATGGTGGCCCGCAAAGTCGCCGGGCGCGTGCGCGAGTGCCACGGCGACCTGCACCTGGCCAATCTGGTGCTGATCAAGCAGCGTGTGCAGATGTTTGATTGCCTCGAATTCAATGAAGACCTGCGCTGGATTGACGTGGCAAATGAGATGGCCTTCACCTATGTGGACTTGCTCGCGCACCAGCAAGCGGGCTTGGCCAACTGGTTTGTGAACGAGGTGCTCAGCCACAGTGGTGACTATGAGGCAGCGCGGGTGCTGCGCTTTTATGCGGTGTACCGGGCTCTGGTGCTGGCCAAGGTGGCCGCGATTCGTTCGGGTCAATCGGATGGCGACAACCATGAGGCGCTTGCCTATATCGCACTGACTGAGACGCTGCTTGCTGTGCCACCGTTGCGGCTGGTGATCACGCATGGCTTGTCGGGCTGCGGCAAAACCATGGCGTCTGATGCGGTGCTGCAAACCGACACCGATGCCGCAACGCTGCGCCTGCGCTCGGACGTGGAGCGCAAGCGCTTATTCGGGCTGGCCAGCGTAGCGCACAGTGGCTCAGGCCTCGACACGGGTATTTACACGGCGGATGCCCACACACGCACCTATGCGCACCTGCGGGAACTCGCCGCAAGCTTGCTGAACGCAGGCTGGTCGGTCATTGTGGACGCGGCTTTTTTGAAACGAGCCGAGCGTGAGAGCTTTCGCAGCCTGGCCCGTGACGCCGGGGCCGCGTTCAGCGTCCTGGCACCTCTTGCCACGCCTGACGCGTTACGCCAGCGCATAGAGGCGCGCCGTGCGCTGGGGCAAGACGCCTCTGAGGCCACATTGGATGTGCTGGCCCAACAGATGAAATCGCTGCAGCCTTTGGGCCAGGATGAGCCAGTTTGGCCCAAGATGGAGCCAGCGCAGCTTACTTCGGCATCAGTCTGATCAACTGCCCGCGCTCGCTGTCGGTCAGCACATACAGCAGCCCGTCAGGCCCCTGGCGCACATCGCGGATGCGTTCCCCCAGGTTGGCCAGCAGTTTGTGCTCGCGCAGCACGCGGCCACCAAAGGGCTCTGTCAATTCGATGCGGTTGAGGTAGCCAAATTTGAGGGAGCCTACAAACAAGTTGCCCACCCAAGCCTGGCCGTAACGCGTGCTGGTTAAAAACACCATGCCCGAGGGCGCGATGGACGGCACCCAATAGTGCAGCGGCTGCGTCATGCCCTCTTTGGCAGTGATGCCCGCGCCAATTGGTCCACCGCCATAGTTCTCGCCAAACGTGACCACCGGCCAGCCGTAGTTGCGCCCGGGCGCAATCAGGTTGATTTCGTCACCGCCTTGTGGGCCGTGTTCATGTGCCCACAGCGTGGCGTTTGGTGACAGGCTCAGGCCTTGTGGGTTGCGGTGGCCATATGACCAGATTTCAGGAAGCGCGCCGGCGCGTGCCACAAAGGGATTGTCAGAGGGCACGCGCCCGTCTTTGAAAATGCGAATGACCTTGCCGTGGTGGTTGTCCAGCCGTTGGGCATCTTCCTTACGGCTGAATCGCTCGCCCAGCGTCATGAAAAGCATGCCGTCTGGCTTGCCCAGACGCATGCTCTCTGAAATACGACAGCCAAAGTGCGCGCTGCTGGCCACCTTGGGTTTGGCGCTGAAGATCACCTGCAGGTTTTGCAGGCGGGCGCGGTCCTCCGACAGCGTGGCTTGGGCCAGCGCGGTGCTGTTGCCGCGTCTGTTGGCAGCAGGCTCGGAAAAACAGAAGAACAAGGTGCGGTTGCGGGCAAAGTCTGCATCCACCATCACATCCAGCAAACCGCCCTGACCTGTGGCGGCGATGTCGGGCAGGCCAGCAATCGGAGCGCCAAGGCGGCCATCGACCTCGATGACGCGCATGCGTCCTGGCCGCTCGGTCACCAAAAACCGTCCTTGCGGCAAAAACGCCACTGACCAGGGGTGTTCCAAGCCCGAGGCGACAACCTCCGGCTGGGGTGTCTGCGCGGCACTTGGCATCGTGTGGCTGATGAACATCAATCCAAATGCCAGCAGTTTGGTGGTGAATGTCAGCATGGCTTGCTCCTGATGGGTTGAACCGATGGCAGCCTGCGGGTTGAACACTGTCAGGCTACTGAATTATTAATTGATGACAATCAGCGCGTCAGAACTTGGCAACCAGAAACCTTATGAGCAAAGTACAAATCGCAGGCGGGGGCATTGGCGGGTTGGCTGCCGCTCTGGCTTGTGCCCGCGCAGGCCATGACGTGTCTTTGTGTGAGCGGGCAGCGGAGGTGTCAGAGGTGGGCGCAGGCGTTCAACTGGGCCCCAATGTGGTCAAGCTGTTGTACGGCTGGGGTTTGCAGGCGGCGCTGCGTCAAGTGGCGGTTTTTCCGGCGCAACTTCAGGTGTGCAGTGCCACCACGGGTGGCCGATTAGGCAGCTTGCGCTTGGGTGAGGTGTTTGAACAGCGCTATGGCGCGCCTTACCTGACCATTCACCGCGCTGACCTGCACGGCGTGTTGCTGCGGGCCGTGCAGGCGACCAGCACGGTTGACCTGCAGTTTGGCAAGGCCATCACGGGTTTCACGCAGAGCCACATTGCAGTGGACGCAGAATTTTCCAACGGCCTGCAAACCTGCAGCGACTTGCTGGTGGGTGCCGACGGCGGCTGGAGCACGGTGCGAGAACTCTTGCTCGACGATGGCACGCCACAGCCCACCGGCCACCTGGCCTACCGTGCCATGGTGCCGCAGGGCGATCTGCCGGTGCACCTGCGCTCGAACGGGGTGACGGCCTGGCTTGGGCCCAAGCTGCATGTGGTGCAGTACCCGGTGCGTGGTGGCGACTGGCTCAACGTGGTGGCCATCGTGCATGGTGAGGTGAAGGGTGACATGTCGCACTGGGACCACAGCGCCAATGCCCAGGATTTGCAGCGCAGCATGGCAATGGCTTGTGCGCCACTGCAGGAATTGGTGGCTGCCATTGCGTTCTGGCGCTTGTGGCCGCTCAGCATTCGTCCGCCGATGCGTGGTGCGAACGAGCAAGCCAATGGGCGTGTGGCTTTGCTGGGTGATGCAGCGCACCCCATGGTGCCGTATTTGGCGCAAGGGGCGGGCATGGCCATTGAGGATGCAGCCGCACTGGCCTGGGCGCTAGCCGGTTCATCTCAAGGCTCAGGGCTGCTAAATGATGTGCCTGCTCAGTTGCAGCGTTACGCCCAAGCGCGCTGGCAGCGCAACGCCCAGGTTCAGGCGCGCGCCATCAAAAACGGGCAAATTTTTCACGCCACCGGCCTGATGCGCTGGGGGCGCGATGCGGCCCTGCGTTTGTTGGGCGAAAACCTGCTCAACATGCCATGGCTTTATGGTGGCGCCGCACACCCTTAACGCTACATAAATAAGAGCTTTTGGCGCACTATTTATAAAGGCTAGAGACATATTTCTTATGTAGGTGCTCAACGGCATGCCGGACGTCTTGAAAACTTATGGACAGCGGCGTGAAGCCAAAGTGCAAGATGTCGGGCAACGGTTTGCGGTTGATATTTTCGGATTTTTTAAATATTGTTCACAATCATCGCTACAATGATAATCGTTCTCATTTAAAGTGGTGTTTTATGGCATTGGCAGATCTCAAACCCGTCGAAGTCGATGGGCTGATGGGGCTTCATCAACTCGGCTGTCATGTCAATGCCGAGGTGATCGGATTGGTGCTCACGCAAGACGAAGAAGACCGGGGTGTGGCGCTGCGCCTGCTTGAAATTGGCTTTTTGCCTGGTGAGTCTGTGCGGGTGATTGCGCACGGTTATCCCGGCCACGACCCACTGGCGGTGCGCGTCGGGCACACCACGTTTGCCCTGCGCAGCCACGAAGCGGCGCTGGTTCAAGTACGTGTGAAAAGTGACAATTCCGGGGCACACGCATGACGCACGCATCGCCATTGCCGGTGTTGCCGCCGCTGCGCATTGCGCTGCTGGGCAACCCAAATTGCGGCAAAACCGCGCTGTTCAACCTGATCACGGGCAGCCGTCAGAAGGTTGCCAATTACGCTGGCGTCACGGTTGAGCGCAAAGAAGGTCACCTGCAAACCGCCTCAAGCCGACGCGTGCTGGTGCTGGACCTGCCAGGTGCCTACAGTCTGAACGCGCTGAGCGCAGATGAACAGATCACGCGCGACATTGTCACTGGCCAGCGTGCCAATGAACCGCTGCCCGACCTGGTGGTGTGCGTGGTGGATGCCACCAATTTGCGCCTGAATTTGCGGCTGGTGCTGGAAGCGCGGGCGCTCAATCTGCCATTGGCGTTGGTGCTCAACATGTGCGATTCAGCTGAGCGTGAAGGCATTCTGGTGGACCGGGAACGGCTGTCGCAAGAGCTTGGTATGCCTGTGCTGCAAACTGTGGGCGTGCGCCACGACGGGGCCCGTGAACTGCTGGACTACCTCGACACGGTGCAACCCGTTACACCAGCCAGATCAAACGTGCTGTGGCATGGCTCGTCGGTGAACGAAGTTATGGCAACCCAACAGGAAGTGCGCCGTGTACTCAGATTGACAGTGCAAGAACCCCCTGACACCTTGCACACCGACGATGCCATCGATGCGGTGGTGCTGCACCCGTTGTGGGGCATGCTGCTGCTGGCGCTCACCCTGTTTTTGATGTTTCAGGCGGTGTTCAGTTGGGCCACGCTGCCCATGGATGCCATCAAGGCGGCCATGGAAATCACCGCCGCTTGGATACGCGAGCACCTGTCCGATGGCATGCTGCGCAGCCTGTTGACTGACGGTATTCTGGCCGGGGCAGGTGGGGTGCTGGTGTTTTTGCCGCAAATTTTGATCCTGTTCTTTTTTATCCTGGTACTGGAAGATTCTGGCTATTTGCCGCGCGCAGCCTTTTTGCTTGACCGTGTCATGGGCACAGTGGGACTCTCTGGCCGTTCATTCATTCCGCTGTTGTCAAGTTTTGCCTGCGCCGTGCCGGGCATCATGGCCACACGCACCATCACACATTGGCGTGACAGGTTGGTGACGATCATGATTGCGCCCTTGATGACATGTTCAGCCCGGTTGCCGGTGTATGCGCTGTTGATCGGGGCGTTTATTCCGTCGCGCACGGTGCTGAGCGTGTTTAACTTGCAGGGGCTGGTGATGTTTGGGCTGTATGTGGGCGGGATCTTGTCGGCCATGGCGGTGGCGGGTGTGTTCATGCTGTGGCGCGGCCATGCCCGCCCAACGCCGCTGATCATGGAGCTGCCGTCTTACCGCTGGCCGAACCTGCGCAACCTGAGCCAGGGCCTGTATGAGCGTGCCGCCATTTTTACCAAAAGGGTGGGGGGCATTATCCTGTCGCTGACGGTGCTGTTGTGGTTTCTGGCCTCGTTTCCGGGGGCACCTGAAGGCGCCACGGGTGCGCCCATTACCTACAGCTTTGCCGGACAACTCGGACGCCTGCTGGAGGTGCTGGTGGCACCGATTGGCTTCAACTGGCAAATCGCGATTGCGCTGGTGCCCGGCATGGCGGCCCGTGAAGTGGCCGTGGGCGCTTTAGGCACGGTGTATGCGCTGTCAGAGTCGGGCTCAGATGTGGCTACGCAACTGGCACCCATCATTGCCCATAGCTGGTCTATGGCCACAGCGCTTTCGCTGCTGGTCTGGTACGTGTTTGCACCCCAATGCATCTCGACTCTGGTGGCGGTGCGCCGCGAAACAAATTCCTGGCGCTACCCGCTGCTGCTGGCGGGCTATCTGTTTGCCCTGGCTTATCTGGCCAGCTTTGTCACTTATCGACTGGCATTGATGTGGGGAGGGGCCTGACATGCTGCAGAACTGGATCGTGGCTGTGATCGTGTTACTGGCGGCGCTTTACAGTGTGTGGTACGTGTTGCCGGTGGCGCTGCGCCAACGGCTGGGCCGCGTTCACCCGGCTCTGGGGCCCGGCAAACCCTGCGCCACCTGCAACAGCTGCGGTGGCTGTGCAGCTGGCACAAAGCCAAAAGATTCATCCGCAGACAGTCCGGTTGAGCGGGTCATCACGTTCCACCGGTGAAGCCGCTTGAGCTATTTCTCTGTACCCGAAGGGGGTTAGCGATTGTTTCGAATCGGTGAATCTTTGCTGATGCCCCAGGAGGTGTCTGGTGGTGGCGCTTCGGGTTCATACGTGTTGAATTTGGCCGTGTAGTAGAGCCCCAGACCAATCAGTGCGATCAACACCACCGCCCCGATCACCAGTTTAAGAACCGTGACCCACAGTTCTGGTTCTTTGTCATCATCCATGGCGATGCCTGGTGGCTGTCAGGACAAGCGGCCCAGCAGCAGGAATTCCATCAGCGCCTTTTGCACGTGCATGCGGTTTTCGGCCTCGTCCCACACCACACTTTGCGGGCCATCAATCACGTCGGCATCGACCTCTTCGCCACGGTGGGCGGGCAGACAGTGCATGAACAGCGCCTCGGGCTTGGCCTTGGCCATCATCTCGGTGCTGACGCGCCAGGCAGCAAAAGCCTGCTTGCGCACTTCGTTCTCCGCTTCATACCCCATGCTGGTCCAGACATCGGTGGTGACCAGATCGGCACCTTCACAAGCCGCCAGTGGATTGCTATAGCTTTCATAGTGCTTGGCACTTATGCCTTCAGGGCTGACGGCCACTTTTTCATTCACCTCATAGCCGCTTGGGGTGCTGACGTTGACCTTGAAGTCAAGCAGCTTGGCCGCTTGCAGCCAGGTGTTGGCCATGTTGTTGCCATCACCCACCCAGGCCACGGTTTTACCCTGGATGGGGCCACGGTGCTCGATGTAGGTGAAGATGTCGGCCAGGATCTGGCAAGGGTGGAATTCGTTGGTCAAGCCGTTGATCACCGGCACGCGTGAGTATTCGGCAAAGCGCTCAATCTTGGTTTGCTCGTAGGTGCGGATCATCACCAGGTCCGACATGCGGCTGATGACGCGGGCGCTGTCTTCAATCGGCTCGGCACGGCCCAACTGGCTGTCACCGGTAGTCAGATGCACCACGCTGCCGCCCAGTTGGTACATGCCAGCCTCAAAACTCACGCGGGTGCGGGTCGAGGCTTTCTCGAAAATCATCGCCAGCGTGCGGTCCACCAGCGTCTGGTGGCGGGTGAAGGTCTTGAACTTGGCCTTGATGAAGGCGGCGCGCTGCAGCAGGTAGCCATATTCGTCAGCCGTCAGATCCGAAAACTGCAGATAGTGCCGCACGGGAGGAGCGCCTTGTGGGATGGTGCTGGGGATGCCTTGGCTTGTCGTTCTCATGGCGTTTCTTTCAACAGGGCAGAAATCAACGGGCACAGCAAGGCGACGATCTCGTCAGCTTCAGTACGGCTCAAAATCAGCGGCGGCACCAGGCGGATCACGGTGTCTGCGGTGACGCTGATCAGCAAACCCGCGTCTGCTGCACGCTGTGTGAGCGCGCCGCAGGGCTTGGTCAGGTCAATGCCCAGCATCAAACCCTGGCCGCGAATTTCTTTCACGGCGCCACTGGCGAGCTCGGCTGCCAATGCCACTTGCAGGCTGGCCTTCAGGTGTGCGCCAACCGTGGCGGCGTTGTCGAGCAACTTGTCTTCTTCCATGATGCGAATCGTTTCCACCCCGGCGCGCATAGCCAGCGGGTTGCCGCCAAATGTGGTGCCGTGGTTGCCTGGCTGGAAGATGTGGGCGGCCTTGGGGCCAGCCACGACCGCACCCACCGGCACACCCGAGCCCAGGCCCTTGGCCAGCGGCATCACGTCGGGTGTGATCCCGGCCCACTGGTGGGCAAACCATTTGCCGGTGCGACCCATGCCACATTGCACTTCGTCAATCATCATCAGCCAGTCGCGCTCGTCACACAGGGTACGCAGCTCACGCAGGTAGTCCGGGTGCATCGGATTGACGCCGCCTTCACCCTGGATGGCTTCAAAAAACACCGCCACCACATTGGGGTTGTTGGCAGTGGCGGCCTTGAGCGCCTCGATGTTGTTGATCGGCACGCGGATGAAGCCCTCTACCAGCGGGCCAAAACCGGCCTGGATCTTGGGGTTGCCGGTGGCGCTCAGGGTGGCAATGGAGCGACCATGAAAGGCTTTCTCGTACACCACAATTTCCGGGCGCTCAATGCCTTTGTTGTGGCCAAACTTGCGCGCCAGTTTTAAAGCAGCCTCGTTGGCTTCCAACCCGGTGGAGCAGAAAAACACATTGGTCATGCCAGAGAGTTCCACCAGCTTCTTCGCCAGCGCTTCCTGCAAAGGGATATGGTAATAGTTGCAACTGTGGATGATCTTGCTGACCTGATCCTGCAACGCTGGCACCAGTCGGGCGTGGTTGTGCCCCAGTGTGTTGACCGCAATGCCGCCGAGTGCGTCCAGATAGGGCTTGCCGTTGACGTCCCACACCCGGCAGCCTTGGCCATGTGACAAAGCAATGGGCAGTCGCCCGTAGGTGTTCATCACGTGAGGGGAACTGGCTTCAATCTTTGGGCTGGCAGCGGTCATGGGGTGGGTCTTTCGGAAGCTTTTCGGTACTGGCAAAAAACAAAGCGGCCCAACGCAGGTTGGGCCGTTGAAAAGTGATTTTAGACCGATCGATTGAACGGTAGAACGCTGCTTGAAAATCTGCGTCCGCCTTGTGCTGGATCAATGAATTGGTCTTGATCAAGTCTTGTATAAGACATAAGATCAGTTAGAATGAAAGGGCGCTGCAACAACCCGCTCGCAGCCTCAAAACAACCTCTACCCGATGGTTACACACACTTCAAAAAAAGTTTATATCCTGGGGATCACACACGCAGGTCGCGCGTTTCGCCCAAGCGACTGGGCCGAGCGTCTGGCTGGTGTCATGAGTCAATTTCGCCCAGGTGGCTCTCTGCCCGGCAGGCACTTGACGTACTCACCGTGGTGCGTGCCCAACAGCGTGAACAACGTGCGGTGTGTCATCGTGCATGAAGATCTGAAGGCCCATAACGTGATGGCCTGGGATTTCGTGATGGGCTTTGCCAAAGACAATGAGCTGCAGGTGCACCACGGCGAGCCGCCTCATGCCGATCCACATGGCCACCACGGCCACAAACACAAGCATTGACACAGGGCTTGGCCATCCTGAATGGCCAAGACGCAAAAAAGCCGTCTGACGACGGCTTTTTTGCTTTTGCTGACAGCGCACCCGTTACAAACGGCGAACCTGACTTTATTTAAAAGGTCACAGGTTCGTGCGATTTGCCTAAATGATTAGGCAGCGAGTGCCAAGGCTTTCACCTTGGTTGACAGGCGGCTCTTGTCACGAGCAGCCTTGTTTTTGTGGAAGATGCCCTTGTCAGCCACGGTGTCAACCACGGCCTGCATCTTGGCAAACAGCTCGGTGGCCTTGACTTTGTCGCCAGCCAGCACGGCTTTTTCCACGTTTTTCACCGCAGTGCGGTATTTGGAGCGCAACGACGTGTTGGCTGCGTTGATTTTGATGTCCTGACGGACGCGTTTACGGCCCGACGCCAGGCGCGGGTTCTTTTTCTTGGGTTTTCCAGATGCCATGTTTGATGTTCCTTGAGTCTGTGGATGTTGTCAGCAAAGCCTGCGATTCTAGCAGCTACGCGCCCTGCAGGCCAGCAAAATGCCTGACCCGGCTACACTTTGCAGCGTGAGCCTCTTCAAATCCGCCTCCGTTGTCTCTTTATTGACCTTGTTGTCACGTGTCACCGGACTGGTGCGCGAGTTGCTGATTGCGTCCACCTTTGGCGCATCTGCCGTGACCGACGCCTTCAACGTGGCATTTCGCATCCCGAATTTATTCCGCCGTTTCTTTGCTGAAGGCGCCTTCAGCCAGGCTTTTGTGCCAGTGTTGGCGGCCTCCAAAGCCCAGCACGGCGAAGAAGCCACGCGGCTGATGATTGACCGGGTGGCCACAGTGCTGGCCTGGGCGCTGCTGGTCTTGAGCGTGTTGGGTGTGCTGGGCGCGGGTGGTCTGGTGTGGGCCATGGCCAGCGGTCTGCAGCAAGACCCACGAGGCTACCAAGTGGCAGTGGTCATGACGCGCTGGATGTTTCCCTACATCGCTTTCATGTCACTGGTCGCATTGGGCGCGGGCGTGCTCAATACCTGGAAACGCTTCGCCGTACCTGCGGCCACGCCGGTGTTGCTGAACATTTGCATGATTGGTGCAGCCTGGTTGGGCGCACCCTGGTTCAAAACGCTGGGGGTGGAGCCCATTTATGCGCTGGCCGGCGGCGTGTTGCTGGGTGGCCTGCTGCAGCTCGCGGCGCAATGGCTGGCGTTAAAAAAATTGGATTTGCATCCCCGGGTCGGCTGGCGCTGGTCTGCATTGCGTCTGGCTTGGGGCGATCCGGGCACAAAAAACATTTTGCGATTGATGGGGCCCGCCTTGCTGGGGGTGAGCGTGGCGCATATTTCAATGTTGATCAATACCCAGATTGCCTCGCATCTGGCACCCGGCAGCGTGAGCTGGATCACCTATGCCGACCGCCTGATGGAATTTCCCACCGCCATGCTGGGCGTGGCGCTGGGGGTGGTGCTGATGCCGCAACTGGCTGGCGCGCGCGCCAGCAACGATGCCGCCAAGTATTCGGCCATGCTGGACTGGGGCCTGCGACTGGTGGTGGTGTTGTCAGTGCCGTGTGCCGTTGCGCTGCTGGTGTTTCCGACACCCCTGGTGGCGGTGCTCTACCACTATGGCGCCATGACCGACTTTGACGTCCGCCAGGTGACGCTTGCGCTGATGGGGTGGGGCGTCGGCCTGATCGGGCTGGTGGCTCTGAAAGTGCTGGCCCCGGGTTATTACGCCAATCAGGACACCAAAACGCCGGTCAAGGTGGCCTTGGTGGTGTTGGTGCTGACCCAGATCCTGAACTATGTTCTGGTGCCGTATTTGGCCCACGCCGCGCTCACCCTGTCGATTGGCATAGGCGCCATGGTCAATGCGCTGTGGTTGCTGCTGGGTTTGCTCAAGCGTGGCAGTTACAAGCCGCAACCGGGCTGGGGGGTGTTCACACTTCAGGTGCTGGCAGCCTGCGCGTTGCTGGCTGTATTTTTGATGTGGGCCAATGGCAGTGTTGACTGGATTGCCTTGCGCGCTCAGAGTTTTAAGCGAATATGGCTTATAGCCCTTGTTTTAATTAGTTCTGCAGCTATTTATTTTATAGCATTGACGGCGGCTGGCATGAAATTACGCCAACTGATGCGGCGGTAAAATGCCGATCACCCCCGCTGGTACACAATCACGCCCATGAACCTCAGTCTGAACGTGCCCACCCCACTGGAGTATTTTGCTGCTCTGGTGCATGCCGACGCAGATTTTCCGCTGCTTGAAGCTGCCATCAGCCTAGCCCAGGACGAGTACCCCGATCTCAGTGTGCAGCAGGTGTTGGGCGATGTGGACCAATTGCTGGCCCGCCTGCACCGCCGCTTGCCATCGGATGCCGGGCCGCTGCAGCGCCTGCGCACCCTGAACCAGTTTGTCTACCGCGACCTCAATTTCGCGGGCAACTTCAACAATTTCACCGACCCCGACAACAGTTTTGTGCATGTGGTGTTGCGCACCCGGATGGCTATACCAATTTCATTGGCCGTGATCTGGCTGGAGCTGGCCCAAGGCATCGGGCTGAAAGCGCGTGGCATATCGTTTCCGGGGCACTTTCTGGTCAAGGTCAACCTGTCGGAAGGGCAGGTGGTGATTGACCCGCTCACCGGTCAGTCGCTCAGCCGGGAAGAATTGGCAGAGCGCCTGGAGCCGTATCGCCAGATGAGTGGCCTGGTGGACGAGCAAGAGATGCCACTGGGCCTGTATCTGCAGGCGGCACAGCCGCGCGACATCATCGCGCGCATGTTGCACAACCTGAAGGAAATCCATGTCGCGCAGGAAGACTGGGCACGCCTGATTGCGGTGCTGGATCGCCTGATTGTGCTGTTGCCCCAGTCCTGGAGTGAATACCGCGACCGCGGTCTGGCACACGCTGAAGCCGGCCGAAGCGGTCATGCACTGGAAGACCTCGAGACCTACCTGGCCAACACCATGCATGGCACCGAAACCGGTCAACTCAACGACCGAACCGCCATCGCACAACGCGTGGCCGAGCTGCGCCGCGCCATCAGTTGACACCTTCGGGTTGTGTCAAGGTGTAACTGTTTTGACTTTGCAATCCGTTGCTGTTTGAATGCAAGCTTTTCCACACAACCATAAAAATTCCTATGAACAGCTTCAAAAAACTCGTCTCCACTGGTCTGATCGTCTGCATCACCGCGGCCGGCCTGCCGTTCAGCGCGCAAGCCCGCATTGTGGCGACCGAAGAAGTCACTGCACCGGCGGCAACCAGCCAGAGCGCCAGCCGCGACACCGTGAACCAGTTTCTGGCGCGTGATGAAGTCCGCCAGGCCATGCTTGGCCAGGGCGTGACCTCACAAGCCGCCATGGAACGTGTGGCTGCCATGTCTGACAGCGAAGTGGCGCAACTGGCTGGCCGCATCGACCAAGCCCCGGCCGGTGGCGATGTGCTGGGCATTTTGTTCACCGTGTTCATCGTGCTGCTGGTGACTGACATCATGGGCTTGACCAAGGTGTTTCCTTTCACACGATCGGTTCGATGAGCCGACCACTGCGTGACCTGCGAACCCCCGTCTTGACGGGGGTTTTAGTTTGGGTGGTGCTCATGTTGGCCGGCTGCGCCACACCTCAGGTGGCATTGCTGGACGCGCGCTGGCCAGTCGACATACCGGCGCGGGTTGAGCTTACTGAGGTGCCTTTTTTCCCGCAGGAAGACTATGAATGCGGCCCGGCCGCGCTGGCCATGGTGGCCAATGCAGCGGGCGTCAACGTGACCCCTGGCGTGCTGGTGGAGCAGGTTTATTTGCCGGGTCGCCAAGGCTCACTGCAGCCAGAAATGCTGGCCGCCACACGCCGACAAGGCTTGCTGGCGTACCCATTGAAGCCAAAGCTTGAAGAACTCCTGCGTGAAGTGGCTGCCGGCCACCCGGTGCTGGTGTTCCAGAACCTGGCGTTTCAGGTTTACCCGGTCTGGCACTACGCGGTGGTGATGGGGTTTGACCGTGAACGCCATGTGTTGCTGCTGCATTCCGGACGCACGGCGCGCATGGAGATTTCATTCTTCGCCTTTGAGCGCACTTGGGCGCGTGGGCAATATTGGGCCATGCTGGCTCTGAAACCCGGGCAACTGCCCGCCACCGTCGAGCCACAGACCTACACCGCCGCGGCGGCAGCGCTGGAGCGTGTGAGTGCACGCGCCGCACAGCCAGCCTTTGCTGCCGCCTTGCAGCGCTGGCCTGACCAACGTGCGGCCTTGCTGGGCGTGGGTAACACCGCTTACACGCTGGGACAACGCGACGATGCTGCCAAAGCCTATCGTCAGGCAGTGCTCAAACATGCCGACTTTGCCGATGGCTGGAACAACCTGGCCCAGGTGCTGCTGGAATTGAATCGCCGCAAAGAGGCCAGTCAAGCCATTGCGCGCGCGGTGGCGTTGGGCGGCGAACGGCTGCCGGCGTATCTCGCCTTGCAACAGGAAATTCTCAGCAAATAGAGCACTTGCCATGGCGGGCTCAAGCCGCGCCTGTGGAGACGCATCAGAGGCTAAAAATTTTCAAGCATTTCAGCCATCCAGCCCATATAAAACATGGGTGAGCAGCTATTAAAAATATAGTTACCTTGCATCGAATGGTGTTCCCGTTTCACCCAACTGATGCCAGGCCCTGCGCAGTTGGGTGTCGGAGCCAAAGCCTGCCAGCGCCGCCGCCTGCGTCACGTTGTGCCCTGACTGAAGCGCGGTTTGCGCCACGGCCAGGCGAAGGCGGCGCAGGTACTGCAGCGGCGCAATGTTGGCATGCTGCACGAACAAACGCGTCAGGTGCCGGGGCGATGTGCAAGCCACCGCCGCCATGCTGGCCAGATGCCACGCAAACGCAGGCTGGCTGCTGACAGCGTCCTGCACCCGGTGCAGGGCCGGGTGCAGGTGGTTGCGGTAAGCCAGAAACGGCGACAGCTCGGGGTCTTGTGGCCCGCGGCGCATGGCCACCACCATGGTTTGTGCGACCTGCGCGGCGATTGGCTCACCACAGCGCTGTGCAATGCGGTGCAGCATGAGGTCCACACCGGTGGTCACCCCGGCGCTGCTGTACACCGGGGCATCTTCCACAAACACCCGGTTTTCAACCACATGGCAGGCAGGCTCGGCCGCCTGCAGTTCCGCCAGGTGATGGTGGTGCGTGGTGACGTGGCGCCCGGCCAGCAGCCCGGCGTGGGCCGCCAGCACAGCGCCGGCACAGACCGTGACCAATTCAAGCTGCCCGGTTTTCAGCCGCAGGCCACGCAACCAGTGCAACAACGCCTGGGTGGCCTCCGACTGCAGCGTGATCGTGGCACCGGGCTGACCCACCAGCACCAGCCACGCGGGTTCTGACAAAGTGGCTGGCAGCGGCTCCAAACCTGCGAGCTTGAGGCCAACCGAACTGACCGTCTCACTGTCTGGCCCGACAAAACGCAACACAAAGCGTGCGGGCTGGCCTTGCGCCAAGAGTGCCTGGTTGGCGATACGCAAGGCCTCGGCAGGCCCGGCCCAATCCAGCGCCAGGCTGTCTGGCAGCAAGGCAAACAGCACATCAATGGGCCGCTGGCTTTGCCTGGCTGGAGAGGTTTCCATTGCGGTGTTCGGTATCAGGTCGGGCATGGTGATCGCATCGCGGGCAGGTGTCTGGCGTCAGGCGACCGCGCGTGCCAGGGCCTGTGCCGGGCTGCAAATGGTGGCAAAGCGGTCCGTCAGCACGGCGGCGGTGCGCGCCTTGATGTCGGCCGCTTTCAAAACGGAGCCGTCCAGGTGCTGCATGTCCCAGGTCAGCGTGGCCTCCAGGCAATAGTCCACCTGCCAGCCCAGGTCCGAGGCGTGGCGTGTGGTGGTTTCGCAGCACTGCTCGGTGCGGATGCCGCTGATGATGAGTTTTTGAATGCCGTGCTCCGTCAACCACACGTCCAGCCCGGTGCCTACCAGCGCACTGTGGCGACTTTTGAAAAAAGTGGCAGCAGGCTCAAACGCATGCAACTCGGTCAGCGGCTGCACACAACCGGATTCCAGTGCAAACGGGTTGCTGGCTGTCTTCGGGCCATCGACGTGAAGGACGCGAACGATGGGCACACCTTTGGCAATGCAGCCGTCAATCAAGGCGTTTTGCGCGGCCACAAAGGCTGGCAGGTCGGTGGCGGTGTAGTACGGACGCTGGCGAAAAGACTCTTGAGCATCAATCAAAAAAAGACATGTTTTCATGAATTTATCCGGTATTTGAAAGAGGCTATGGTGCGCGTTTTGCATTGGAAATACCAACTAACCAAGGACAAGTATCAATCAAATCAGGACAAATGTTTGTGTTGAAAACTGTGACACAAACAAAGGCAGTGGCTGCGCCTGCCATCACGCGGCAGCTCGCCATCAGGGCTGCCTACCAGTTAACTTCGCAGCGCGCGGGACCGCAGTGCCATCAGCAGCAAGGCCAGCACAGCAAAGCCAATCCCCGCCAAGAAGGTGGTGGAGGCATTAAAACTCTGCCACAGCCAACCCGCTAGCCCACTGGCGATCAGCATCGCCAAGCCGCTGAGCAGGTTAAAAAAGCCGTAGCCCGTGCCACGAAGGTCGGCCGGTGCGGTGTCGGCCACCATGGCGGCCAGCAGACCTTGTGTCATGGCCATGTGCAAGCCCCAAAGTGCCACGCCAGCCCAAAATGCGATGCCGCTGTTGCTGTATGCCAGTAAGGCATCGGCTCCGATCAACAACAACAGCCCCCAGCCCAGCAGTTGTGTGTGCGGAATTTTGTCGGCCAGTTTGCCAAACGGGTAGGCACACGCCGCGTAGACCATGTTCATGCTGATCAACACCACAGGGGTCCAGGCCAGTGCCAGCCCACCTTCGGCTGCGCGCAACACCAAAAAGGCTTCGGAAAAACGTGCCAGGGTAAACACGGCGCCTACGCCCACCACCCACCAATAGGCTGGGCTCAAGCGAGCCAGATTGGCGCGGCTGATCGGGTTGACGCGTTTGGTGGCCTGTGGGCGCTCGGGCTCATGCACCCCCCAGATCAACAAAGCCACGCACAAAAAGGCCGGCACGCTGGCAACCCAGAACACAGCCCGAAAGTCATCGGCCCACAGCAGCATGAAGACCACCGCCAGCGCTGGCCCCAGAAACGCGCCCACGGTGTCGAGCGACTGGCGCAGGCCAAAGGCTGCACCACGTAACTCGGGTGGAGCAATGTCGGCCACCAGCGCGTCACGCGGCGCACCCCGAATGCCTTTGCCGACCCGGTCTGCCAGACGGGCGGTGACGATCCAGCCCGTCGAGGTGGCCAGAGCAAACAGCGGTTTGGTGACTGCCCCCAGGCCGTAGCCCAGAATGGCCAGGGGCTTGCGTTTGCCCCAGTAATCACTCAAGGCGCCTGAGAACACCTTGACGATCAGCGCCGTGGCTTCGGCCGCGCCCTCAATCAGGCCAACGGTGAACACGCTGATGCCCAGTGCTGTGACCATGAACACAGGCAGCAGGCTGTGAATCAGCTCGCTCGAGACATCCATCAGCAGGCTGACAAAACCCAGCGCCCAGATGCTGCCAGGAATACTACGCAGGGTGGCAAAGCGCGTGGTCATGATTTATATAAGAAATATGGCTATAGCCCCGATAAAACAAGCGTGAGCAGCTATCAAATTAAATCAGTCCGAAGCGCGTCGTTTGGCAGCCCGCACAAGAGGTTTAGCGGACCAACACAGCCGCAGCGTCACCGCGCTCGGCGATCACACCGATCTCATACACGGTTTCCCCGGCTGCACGCAAGGTCGCGGCGCAGGCTTTGGCGTTGGCGGCATCGATCACCACCACCATGCCAATGCCGTTGTTGAAAGTGCGGTTCATCTCGATGTCGTCAATGCCAGCCGTTTTTTGCAGCCAGGCAAACAGCTCGGTTTGTGGCCAGCTGCCTTTAACCAAATGGGCTGCGGCGCCTTCGGGCAGCACACGGGGAATGTTTTCCAGCAAGCCGCCGCCGGTGATGTGGGCCAGCGCCTTGATCGGGTGTTGTTTGAGCGCGGCCAGCACGTTCAGCACATACAGGCGGGTCGGCTCCATCAGGGCTTGTTTGAAGGGCTTGCCGTCCAGCATGGCGGGCACGCTGCCAGCGTTTTCAGCGCGCTCAATGCACTTGCGCACCAGGCTGAAGCCGTTGGAATGCACGCCGCTGGAGGCCAGGCCCAGCACCGCGTCACCCGGGGTCACGTCTGCGCCGGTCAAGATTCTGGATTTTTCGACCGCGCCGACGGCAAAGCCGGCTAGGTCGTATTCACCAGCCGGGTACATGCCGGGCATTTCAGCGGTTTCACCACCAATCAACGCGCAGCCAGATAACTCGCAGCCTTTGGCGATGCCGCCGACCACGGCAGCGGCGGTGTCCACGTCCAGCTTGCCGCAGGCAAAGTAGTCCAGAAAAAACAGCGGCTCGGCGCCTTGCACCAGCACGTCGTTGACGCTCATGGCCACCAGGTCGATGCCCACGGTGTCGTGCATCTGCCACTCAAATGCCAGTTTCAGCTTGGTGCCGACGCCATCGGTGCCGCTCACCAGCACCGGCTCTTTGTAGCGCTTGGGCACTTCAAACAGCGCGCCAAAGCCGCCAATACCGGCCAGCACACCTTCGCGCATGGTTTTCTTGGCCAACGGCTTGATGCGTTCAACCAGTGCATCGCCCGCGTCAATGTCAACGCCAGCGGCTTTGTAAGAAAGAGGTGTGGTGGATTGGGTCATGGAAAGGTGAAGGTAGGGCAGAGGGATGGGCGGGGCGCTGAGCCTTAAGCCCGATAGAATTTGGGCAGATTTTAGTTGCGACACAACTTGCGAAGGTGGGTCTGCACTGAAACTTTGTTTTATGTATGCGGCTTTTCGCCATTTCGATGCAATTTACTTCCACACAAAAAAGAGCTTCTGTCTGGGCCGCCCTGTTGCTGGGGACGATGGCCGTACTTTGGCTGCTGGCACCGGTGTTGACACCGTTTGTGGTGGCCGCCATTCTTGCCTATGCGCTGACCCCCGTGGTGGACTGGCTTGACAAGGCTGGCCATAGCCGAATTCCACGGTTGCTGGCCGTGGTGCTTGTGGAGCTTGTGTTTTTGTTGCTGTTGCTGGCCTTGATGCTGCTGGTGGTGCCCATTTTGGTCAAGCAATTGCCGCTGTTGCGAGAGCAGGTGCCACCGATGCTCGACCGCGCCAACGCAGCGTTGCAGCCGTTTCTGTCTCAATTCGGCTTGCACGTGTCGCTTGATGTGGCCGGGCTGAAGGCCTTTGCCACCGAACACCTGAGCACCAATTTTGAAGACAGCCTGGGACGCTTGCTGGCGTCAGCCAAGCTTGGCGGCAGCGTGGCGTTGTCGTTGGTGGGCAACGCCGTGCTGATCCCGGTGGTGTTGTTTTACCTGTTGATGGAGTGGCGGCGCTTCATGAGCCTGCTGATGGTGCTGGTGCCGCCAAGGATGCGCGCAGCGGTCAACAGCTTTACTGACGAAGCAGACAGCGTCCTGGGCCAGTACCTGCGCGGTCAGCTTTTGGTGATGGTGGTGCTGGCGGTCTATTACAGCGCGGGTCTGGCGCTTTTTGGCCTCGATTTGGCGCTGCCCATTGGTGTGTTTACCGGCCTGGCGGTGGCGATTCCCTACCTTGGTTTTGGCCTGGGGTTGATTCTGGCGACATTGGCGGGCTTTTTGGAGTTTTCAGCGCAGGCCGGCCATGTCAGTGCTCTGGTGATGGTGGCCGTGGTGTATGGCGTGGGGCAGGTGGTGGAAAGTTTTGTGTTGACGCCACGGCTGGTGGGTGAACGCATTGGTCTGCATCCGCTGGCGGTTATTTTTGCCTTGATGGCGTTTGGCCATTTACTGGGTTTTGTCGGTGTGTTGATTGCCCTGCCGCTGAGCGCCGTGATGTTGGTGGCGATTCGCCGTATCCGCAGTGCGTACTTGGGCAGCGCGCTGTACCAGGACGCTCCAGGAACCCAAGACGCATGATGAAACAGCTGGTGCTCGACATGGGTTTGCCCACTGGCCCGAGCCTGAAAAATTTCTGCATTGGGCCGAATGAGGCCGCTGTGGCGCACTTGCTGCTTTGGCTGGGTGACTCAAGCAGCGTGCTGCGCTCCCCGGTGCCAACCTATTTGTGGGGCGGCAGTGGTTGTGGCAAAACCCACTTGCTCAAAGCCCTGCGTGGCGCGCTGCAGCAGCAAGGTGCCAGCGTGGGCTGGCTTGACGCCAGTGTGCAGGTGCCGGCAGAATTTGACGAACGCTGGGCCTGTGTGTTGATGGACGACGTGCATGCTTTCAATGCGGCGCAGCAGCAGGCAGCGTTCAACTGGTTCGTCCACGCGCAAACCCTGCAACTGGCGGTGCTGGCCGCAGGCGCCTTGCCGCCCGCAGACCTGAAGTTGCGCGACGACCTGCGCACCCGCCTGGGCTGGGGCCATGTGTTTGCCCTGCAAGCCTTGAGCGAACCTGAGCGCCGCGCGGTGCTGCGCCAGGCGGCTGATGCGCGCGGTATTTTTTTGAGCGACGAGGTGATGGACTTCATGCTGACCCGCTTCAGCCGCGATTTGGGTAGCCTCATGGAGCTGCTTGACCTGATGGACGGATACGCGCTGCAAACCCAACGTGCCATCACCATTCCCCTGATCAAAACCATGATGGACAACACCTAACAATGAAACTGGCGCTTTTTGACCTGGATCACACCCTGATTCCGATGGATTCCGATTATGAGTGGGGGGTGTTCACCACCGCGCTGGGCTGGAACGATGCGGCTGAATTTACCCGGCGCAACGAGGTTTTTTACGAACAATACAAAGCTGGCACACTTGATATTTTTGAGTATGTGCGCTTTGCCACGGCTGCCGTTCGTCGCCAAGGTGCTATTCATTCAGAATCTGCTCACGCAGAGTTCATGAGGGCTGTGGTGCAAAAAGCTATACAACCCCAGGCGCTTGATCTGGTGCAGCAGCATCAAGCCGCAGGTGACGAGGTGGTGATCGTCACGGCCACCAACGAATTTGTCACCAGGCCCATTGCCAGCGCGTTTGGTGTGCCAGAGCTGATTGCCATCAACCTGGCGCGTGACCCAGCCAGCGGCTGGTTCACGGGAGAAATCGACGGCACGCCATCTTTTCGCGAAGGCAAGGTGGTGCGGGTCGAGCAGTGGTTGCAGGCGAGGGGGTTGACCTGGCGCGATGTTGACAGCACCTTTTACAGTGACTCTACCAATGACCTGCCGCTGCTTGAGAAAGTAACTTGCCCGGTTGCCACCAACCCCGATGAGCGGCTGCGTGCCGTGGCAGTTGAGCGCGGCTGGCGCATACTTAACCTTTTTTGACATCCTCCCCGACCTCAGCTTGACGCTGCCGCTTGCGCGGTAAGGACGGGAATTCCTCCTGCGAGACGGTCATGTCCGACCGCGAGAATGTTTTTGGCGGCATTCACATCACGGTCATGAACCGTATTGCATTCGCTGCAAATCCACTCTCTTATTCGCA
>JBBQZG010000018.1:0-36758 GCA_038207945.1 Burkholderiales bacterium | reverse complement strand
TGGCGGGGCAGGGCAACCTGGTGTTTCTGGCCATTGGTGTGGGTGCGGCACCGGCCTGCATCAATTGGGACTTGATTGCCCGGCGCACCGGCGACCTCAATGCCCTGATTCTGGCGGCCGTGCTTCAGATTGTGGGCATCCTGATGCCGGTGCTGCTGCCTGGCCTGGCCGCCGCCCTGTTTGGCGCCTTGCTGTTTGGTGGCACCTTCATTGGCATGGTCAGTTTGGTGCTCAGCATGGCAGGGCGTTATTACCCGACACGCCCGGCCAAGATGATGGGCAAGATGACGCTGTCTTACGGCGTGGCCCAGATCATGGGGCCGGCCATCACCGGCACACTGGCGGTGCACCTGGGTAGTTATGACGCCGGCTTGTACGTGGCCGCTGGCATCATGGCCATGGGCGCGGTGCTGCTGCTGGTGCTCAAGCTGGTAGAACGCCGTGACGCCCGCGTGGCCTTGGGGCTGGGGTGAGGTTGACTCAAGCCGCAGCGGGCAGCAGCCGCGCCAGATACCGCCCGGTGTGGCTGGCCGGGTTGGCGGCCAAAGCTTCTGGCGTGCCGACACCCACCACGGTGCCGCCGCCGCTGCCGCCTTCCGGGCCCATGTCGATCAGCCAGTCGGCGGTTTTGATCACGTCCAGGTTGTGTTCGATCACCACAATGGTGTTGCCGGCGTCGCGCAACTGGTGCAGCACTTTGAGCAGCAGGTCAATGTCGGCAAAGTGCAAACCCGTGGTGGGTTCGTCCAAAATGTAAAGCGTGCGGCCGGTGTCGCGTTTGCTCAATTCGAGGGCCAGCTTGACGCGCTGTGCCTCGCCGCCTGACAGCGTGGTGGCCGCTTGCCCGAGGCGGATGTAGCTTAAGCCCACATCCAGCAGGGTGTGCAGCTTGCGCTCAATGGTCGGCACGGCCTTGAAAAATTCGTGCGCCGCCTCTACCGTGAGCTCCAGGATTTGGGCGATGTTTTTGCCCTTGTAGAGCACTTCCAGGGTTTCGCGGTTGTAGCGTTTGCCAGCGCACACATCACAGGGCACGTACACATCGGGCAAAAAGTGCATCTCCACCTTGACCATGCCGTCGCCTTCGCAGGCTTCGCAGCGGCCCCCCGCCACGTTGAAGCTGAAGCGCCCAGGGCCGTAGCCGCGCTCGCGTGCCGTGGGCACCTCAGCCATCAATTCACGGATCGGGGTGAACAGACCGGTGTAGGTTGCAGGATTTGAGCGCGGCGTGCGGCCAATCGGGGACTGGTCGACGTTGATGACCTTGTCAAAGTACTCAATGCCTTCAATGGCCGTGTGCTCAGCCGCTTCGTCATGCGCACGGTAAATGGTGCGCGCCACCGCCTTGTAAAGCGTGTCGTTCACCAAGGTGGATTTGCCCGAACCCGACACGCCAGTGACGCAGGTGAACAGCCCGACCGGAAAAGCGACATCCACGCCTTTCAGGTTGTGGCCGCTGGCGCCAATGACCTTGAGCGCCTGCAACTCGCCCAGCGTGGCGTTGTGTTGCGCCTCGCGCTCGGCGCGCCGTTGTGCGGCAGGGCTCGGGGCAAAGCGGCTGGGCTTGCCGCCATTGAAGGCTTTTGGTGCTTGCGTGGGCAGCCAGGCAGTGCGCTGAAAGGGCACGGCAATGCTGCGCGCACCACTTAAATACTGGCCTGTCAGTGACGCGGCATTGGCTTTGACCTCGTCAAACGTGCCCTGCGCCATGACACGTCCGCCGTGGATGCCCGCGCCTGGACCCATGTCGATGATCTGGTCGGCGGCGCGCATCATGTCTTCGTCATGCTCGACCACCAGCACGCTGTTGCCAATGTCGCGCAGGTGTTTCAGGGTGTCAATCAGGCGGTCGTTGTCGCGCTGGTGCAGGCCAATGCTGGGTTCGTCCAGCACATACATGACACCGGTCAGGCCGCTGCCAATCTGGCTGGCCAACCGAATGCGCTGGGACTCGCCGCCGCTCAGGGTTTCGGCACTGCGGTCCAGGCTCAGGTAGGTGAGTCCGACATCGTTCAAGAATTTCAGACGCAGGCTGATTTCACGCACCACCTTGGCGGCGATGTCACCCTTGGCGCCGTGCATGGTGAGCGTGTTGAAGTAGGCAAAGCTTTCGGCCAACGTGTAGTGGCTGAGCTCAAAAATGGCGCGCGCCTGGTCACCTTCGCCAACTTTCACGTGGCGGGCTTCGCTTCGCAAGCGGCTGCCATGGCAGGCCGGGCAGGGCTGGACGCTGCGCAAGCGGGCCAAGTCTTCGCGCACCACGGCGGAATCGGTCTCGCGGTAGCGCCGCTGCATGTTCGGGATGATGCCCTCAAACGGGTGTTTTTTGCTGAGCTTTTTGCCACTTGATGCGCCCGAATCCATCACATAGCTGAACTTGATGTCTTCCAGCCCGGAGCCCTGCAGCACCGCGTGTTGCACGCCCTCTGGCAGCGACTCAAACGGCTGGTCGATGTCAAACTTGTAGTGCTCGGCCAGGCTTTCCAGCATGGCAAAGTAGTAGGCGTTGCGCCGGTCCCAGCCCTTGATGGCGCCGCTGGCCAAGCTCAGCGTGGGAAACGCCACCACGCGCACCGGGTCGAACACCTCGGTGGCACCCAGGCCATCGCAGCTTTGGCAAGCGCCTACGGGTGAGTTGAAGGAGAACAGGCGTGGTTCCAACTCCGAGATCGAGTAGCTGCACACCGGGCAGGCAAACTTGGCATTAAATAAATGCTCTTTTGGCTTGTAGCCCTCGTCTTTATTGCGTGAGTCACTATCAATTTCGACAGCGATGGCACGCCCGCTGGCGACTCGCAGGGCGGCTTCAAAACTCTCGGCCAGGCGTTGTTTGAGGTTGTCAAAGTCGGTGCGGTCAGCCACGCTGACGGCCAGCGCCGCGCCCTCAGACGCATCCTGACCGGCGGTTGGTTCAGCGTCGGCCGGCGCATGTGGGTGAACCGGTGCGTGGCGCACCTTGACGCGGTCAATCACCACGTCGATGTCGTGTTTTTCGGTTTTCTTGAGTGCCGGCAGCTGGTCGAATTCAAAGGTCTGGCCGTTGACGCGAAAGCGCACGTAGCCCTGGGCCTGCATGTCGGCAAACACGTCCAGGAATTCGCCCTTTTTCTCACGCGCAATCGGCGCCAGAATCATCAGCCGGGTATTCAGGGGCAGGGTCAGCACGGCGTCCACCATCTGGCTCACCGTTTGCGCCTGCAGCGGCAAACCATGCTCGGGGCAGTAGGGCGTGCCAGCCCTGGCAAACAGCAGGCGCAGGTAGTCGTGGATTTCAGTCACGGTGCCCACCGTAGAGCGCGGGTTGTGGCTGGTGGCCTTTTGTTCGATCGAGATGGCGGGCGACAGGCCTTCGATCATGTCCACGTCGGGCTTGTCCATCAGCTGTAAGAACTGGCGGGCGTAAGTGCTCAGGCTCTCTACATAACGGCGCTGGCCTTCGGCGTACAAGGTGTCAAACGCCAGGCTGGACTTGCCCGAGCCGCTCAAACCGGTGATGACCACCAACTGGTTGCGCGGAATATCAAGGTCGATATTTTTCAGGTTGTGCGTGCGTGCCCCGCGAACGCTGATGGTGTGATGCTGCAATGCGGCGCCCAGGTAGCGACCCTCGGCGGGGTGAGTGGGGCGGGGTTCAGAGAAGTTCAAGGTGAGGATGCTCAAAAATGACGGTCAACGTGCCATGGGAAACTCACCATGATAGTCACTGCGCGCCAGTTTTCGGCAACTGCCGCTGGCGCTTGATTCAATCACCCGAAAAGAATCGCAGACAATCCAGCCCTTGCGACCCGCCTGGGTGGCACTTGAGTTTTCGGAGAAGCCCTTGTCAGATGTGAATGTCCCGCTGGAGTCTATGGGTGTCAAGGCTGCGACTGCCATGACAGCGCTGGAACAGCGCGCCAGTTTTTCGCTGGCCTCGATTTTTGCCCTGCGCATGTTGGGCTTGTTTTTGATATTGCCGGTGTTTGCCATTGAAGCGGCCCGTTACCCCGGTGGCAACGATGCCGCCATGGTGGGACTCACCATGGGCATCTATGGTTTGACGCAAGCCATGTTGCAGTTCTTGTATGGCTTGGCCTCAGACCGGGTTGGGCGCAAACGTGTGATTGTGTTTGGCTTGCTGGTGTTTGCCCTGGGCAGCCTGGTGGCTGCGTTGGCACCGACGCTTGCCTGGCTGGCAATCGGCCGTGCTGTGCAAGGCGCCGGCGCCGTCTCAGCTGCAGTCACGGCGCTGCTTGCGGACCAGACGCGTGACGTGGTGCGCACCAAGTCGATGGCGCTGGTGGGCGCCAGCATAGGTTTGATGTTTGCCTTGTCGTTGGTAGCGGCCCCCGTCTTGGCCGGTTGGGTCGGCTTGGTGGGTATTTTTGCCCTGACCGGCATGCTGGCATTGTTGGGTGTGGCGGCTGTGATCTGGTGGGTGCCGCCGGAGCCCCTGCAGCACAAAGACCAGCCGCGTGGCCGTCTGGCAGATGTGCTGCATTCGCCGGCGCTGCTCCGGCTTAATTTTGGTGTGTTTGTGTTGCACGCGGTGCAGCTGGCGATGTGGCTGGCCTTGCCGGCCATGCTGGTGCAGGCGGGTCTGGCGCGTGAACAGCATTGGCAGGTGTATTTGCCGGCTGTGTTGGGCTCATTTGTGGTCATGGGTGGCAGCTTGTTTCAGCTGGAAAAACGCGGTTATTTGCGTGCCGTGTTTTTGAGCTCGATTGGCCTGACGGCGCTGGTGGAGGTGGGTTTGTGGTCGCAGGTAGGGGTCACGCCCAGTATTGCGTTGCTGGGTGGGTTGCTGTTTGTGTTTTTCTACGGATTCAACGTGCTGGAGGCCAGTCAGCCGAGCATCGTCTCAAGGTTGGCGCCACCTGCCAGCCGGGGCGCCGCCATTGGGGTTTACAACACCTTGCAATCCCTCGGTTTTTTTGCCGGTGGCATGGGTGGTGGCTGGCTGATGAAGCATGGCGGTGCCAGCAACCTGTTTGCCGTGTGTGCGGCGCTGATGGTGCTGTGGCTGGTGGTGGCCTGGCCCATGCAGGTGCCTGGTACACATGGTGCTGCGGTGAAAGCCGGATAAACTGAAAAGTTGTGACACACTGAAGTGTTTGACGTAAACGCGCTGATTCAATTGAAGGACTAACCATGGCATCTGTAAACAAAGTGATTTTGATGGGGAACCTGGGGCGCGACCCCGAGGTGCGCTACCTGCCCAGTGGCGACCCGGTGGCCAACATCACCATTGCCACCAGCAGCCGCTACAAGGGCAAAACCGGTGAGATGGTCGAAGAAACCGAATGGCACCGGGTGACTTTTTTTGGCCGTCTGGCTGAAATTGCCAGCCAGTACCTGAAAAAAGGCCGCCCGGTTTACGTGGAAGGCCGCATCAAAACGCGCAAATACACTGACAAGGATGGGGTGGAAAAATTTGCCACCGACATCATTGCCAGCGAAATGCAACTCCTCGGTGGACGTGAAGGCATGGGCGAACCCAGTCAGGGCGACGATGAAGGTGGTTACAGCCGCCAAGCGCCAGCAGTGCGTCCAGCGACAGCACCTGCACGTCAGGCACCTTCTGCAGCAACGCCAGCGCGCCCAGCCAGTGGCTTTGATGACATGGATGACGACATTCCGTTTTAGGCAGTTGCGGTTTTTAAAACGCAGTAAAGTTTCAACCCAGTCATTGATTTAACTGGGTTTTTTCTTGTTGTCTGTCACCCACTTGCAAAGCAACTTGAAGTTCCCATATACTCCCTATAGTATTGTTTGAGGATGTCGTATGCGTTCGTTTTTGTTGACTGATCCGTTGATCTGCCGTTTGCCCCGTGGCGTTGTGGCCTTATTGGCTGCGGCTTTTTTCACGTCGGCCGTGTCTGCGCAAGAAGCCGTGCAAGTGCCGTTGTCGGCTGTGCAGCTCAAGTCTGTTGGCCATGGATTCGAGATGGACGGTGTGGTGCAACCGGTCAAGCAGAGCACGGTGTCGGCGCAAGCCTCTGGGCGCATGGTGTCGCTGCTGGTCAAAGCGGGCGACAAAGTGCGTGCCGGGCAATTATTGGCCACGATCGATGACCGGGAAACCCAAACTGGCGTGCAGCGCAGCCGGGCACAGTCGGCACAGGCGCAGGCGGAGCTGGCCAACGCCCAAGCCAACTTTGACCGCACGCGCGACCTGTTGGCCAAAGGGTTCGTCAGCGCCGCTGCCATGGACACTGCCCGTGCACAGCTCAAGTCTGCCCAAGCCTCCCGCGAACAGGCCATGGCGGGTGAAGCTCAATCGGGGTTGACGCAGGGGTTCACCCGCGTAAGTGCCCCCTTTGATGCGTTTGTTTTGCAAACCTTGTCCGAGGCCGGTGACCTTGCCTTTCCGGGCAAGCCATTGCTGACGCTTTACGCGCCCCTGCCGCTGCGTGTGGTGGTGCAGGTGCCGGTATCCCGTTCGGTACAGGTGCAGGGCAGTTCTGCCGTTGAAGTGCAGTTGAGCGCCGCAGATGGTTCGCCGCAATGGATACGCCCCAGTGTGGTCAGCCATTTACCCACCGCTGACGCGGTGTCGCAAACCATTGAATGGCGGCTGGAGTTGACCGACGCGTCTGCCAAAGGCGTGCTGCCGGGTCAGCAGGTCCGCGTGCGCTTTGCTGCGGGTCAGTCGCAGCGGCTGGTGATTCCGGCGTCTGCCATATTGCGTCGCGGCGAGTTGACGGCGGTTTATGTGGTGTCAGGCAAAGGCTTTGCGCTCAAGGCGATCCGACTGGGGGCAGAGCATGGCGCGCAAGGTGTCGAAGTGCTGGCCGGACTGATTGACACCGACAAGGTGGCGCTTGACCCCACCAGGGCCGGTCTTGCCGGTGCCCAGCCGGCCGCCAGTGCAGCCCGGTGAGGTGAGCATGGAAAACAACACCAAACTGGGTATTTCTGGCCGCTTGGCCCTGGCTTTCAAGCTCAATGCAATCACGCCCTTGCTGGCCTTGGTGGCCTTGTTGCTGGGGGTTTTTGCTGTGCTGGTGACGCCGCGTGAGGAAGAACCGCAAATCAATGTGACGATGGCCAATGTGCTGATTCCCTTCCCCGGGGCGTCCAGTGTGGATGTGCACAACATGGTGGCGCGCCCGGCTGAGCAGGTGTTGAGCCAGATTGCGGGTATCGAGCACACATATTCGGTGGCGCGTCCAGGGCTGGCGGTCATGACGGTGCAATTCGAGGTGGGTGTGCCGCGCACCGACGCCTTGGTGCGCCTGTACGACGTGTTGAATGCCAACCAGGACTGGTTGCCGCGCGAACTCGGCACGCTCACGCCCATCGTCAAACCCAAAGGCATTGACGATGTGCCGGTGCTGGCCGTGACGCTGTGGAGCAAAGATGCCTTGGCCGCCGTCGACATTGAGCGGGTGACCAACACCGTAGAGGCTGAGTTGAAACGTGTGCCGGGTACCCGCGAAGTGAAGACCATTGGTGGGCCTGGACGGGCGGTGAATGTGTGGCTCGACCCGGCGCGCTTGCGCGAGCGGGGTGTGGACGTGCTGTCTCTCAAGGCCACGCTGGCGGCAGCCAATGCCAGCATGCCCTCAGGCGCAGTGTTTGACGCCGATGCACCGGGCGGACAGATGCTGGCGGTGGAAACCGGTGAATTTTTGCGTTCGGCAGAAGATGTGGGCGATTTGGTGGTGGGTGTGCATCAGGGCTTGCCGGTCTACCTGCGTGAAGTGGCACGTATTGAGAGCGGTTCGCAGTTGCCCCAGCGTTATGTCTGGTACACGCCGGGCGCCGCACCGTCTGCCGCGCCAGCCGACCCAGCAAACCCAGCAAACCCAGCGGTCGCTGCAGGCGGTGTCTACCCGGCACTGACCCTCACGGTGACCAAAAAACCGGGCACCAATGCGGTCGACGTGTCAAGGGCAGTGCGCGCTCGCATTCAAGAGTTGAGCAACACCGTGATTCCCTCCAACATCCAGACCACCATCACCCGTGACTACGGTGAGACGGCAGCAGACAAAGCCAACAAACTGATTCAAAAGCTGGCGTTTGCCACCGGCTCAGTGATTTTGTTGGTGGGCTTTGCATTGGGACGGCGCGAAGCAGTGATCGTCGGCGCCGCCGTGATCCTGACGCTGATGGCCACCTTGTTCGCTTCCTGGGCCTGGGGCTTTACGCTGAACCGGGTGTCGTTGTTTGCGCTGATTTTTTCGATTGGTATTTTGGTTGACGACGCCATTGTGGTGGTGGAGAACATCCACCGTCATCAAAATCTATTTCCTGACCGCAGCCTGCGCGAGATCATTCCGACGGCGGTTGATGAGGTCGGTGGGCCAACCATTTTGGCCACCCTGACGGTGATTGCTGCGTTGCTGCCGATGGCTTTCGTGACCGGTCTGATGGGGCCCTACATGAGCCCGATTCCGATCAACGCAAGTTTGGGCATGGCGATCTCATTGGCCATTGCCTTTACCGTGACGCCCTGGCTGGCGCTCAAACTGATGCGCGAGCACCCGCACGGTGGTGCCGCTGAGGTGCAACCCACTGGCTTGGGGCCCAAGCTGCAACGCCTGTTTACCTGGGCGCTGACCCCATTCTTGAACAGTGCCAAAAAGCGTTGGCTGCTGTTGCTGGGTATTTTGGTGGCCTTGTTGCTCTCTGTCGGTATGGCGCTGGTGCAGTGGGTGGTGCTGAAAATGCTGCCGTTTGACAACAAAAGCGAGTTTCAGGTGGTGGTGGAAATGCCTGCCGGCACGCCGCTGGAAAACACCGCAGCAACTTTGCATGAACTGGGCGCGTTTCTGGCGCAGCAGCCCGAAGTGATGAACCTGCAGGCTTATGCGGGTACCGCTTCGCCCATCACGTTCAATGGCCTGGTGCGCCAATACTACCTGCGCGCCGATGCAGAGCAGGGCGACTTGCAGGTCAATCTGGTGGACAAACACCTGCGCAGCGACAAAAGTCACGCGATCGCCCAGCGCTTGCGCCCTGAACTGGAAAAAATTGGCCAGCGGCACCAGGCCCGCATCAAAGTGGTTGAAGTGCCGCCGGGGCCGCCCGTGATGTCACCTTTGGTGGCTGAGGTGTATGGCCCGAATGAGGCCGGCCGCCAGGCCCTGGCGATGCGCGTGGCGCTGGCTTTCGCCGCCACACCTGACATTGTGGGGGTCGATACCTCTCTTGAAGAAGACGCGCCGCGCACTTACCTGCACGTGCGCCGCCAGCGGGCCGAGTCCTTGGGTATTTCTGTGGCCGCAGTGGCGCAAACTGCGGCCATGGCCCTCGGCGGCGTCGATGCGGCGTTTCTGCACGACGGCCACACCAAATACCCGGTGCCGGTGCGCCTGCAGTTGCCCTTGAATGACCAGGTTGGCCTGGATGCCATTCTGGCCATGCCGCTGCGTGCCGCCAATGGCCAGATGGTGCCGATGTCGGAGTTGGTGAAGGTGGAGCATGGGGTCATCGACAAGCCCTTTTATACCAAGAACCTGCAGGGAGTCAGTTATGTGTTTGGTGACATGGCAGGCAAACTGGACTCGCCACTGTATGGGCTGTTTGCCATCCGCAGCCAGCTCAAAGACGCGGCTTTGCCCGGCACCGGGGCATTGGGTGAGTACTGGATCCACCAGCCGAGTGACCCATACCGCGAATACGCCATCAAGTGGGATGGCGAATGGCAAATCACCTATGACACCTTCCGTGACATGGGCGCAGCCTACGGCGTAGGCTTGATCCTGATCTATTTGCTGGTGGTGGCCCAATTCAAGAGTTACCTGACGCCACTGGTGATCATGGCGCCGATTCCCCTGACGCTGATCGGTGTGATGCCTGGCCACGCGCTGCTGGGTGCCCAGTTCACGGCGACATCGATGATTGGCATGATTGCGCTGGCTGGCATCATTGTGCGCAACTCGATCTTGCTGGTGGACTTTATCGAGCTGCAGGTGTCACAAGGCATGGCCTTCAAAGAGGCCGTGGTGCAGTCGGCGGCCGTGCGCGCCCAGCCGATTGCGCTGACCGGGCTGGCAGCCATGATTGGCGCCTTTTTTATTCTGGACGATCCCATCTTTAACGGGCTTGCCATCTCCCTGATCTTCGGTATTCTGGTGTCCACTTTGCTCACGTTGGTGGTGATACCGGTGTTGTATTACGCGCTGTATTGGCGCCGTATGGAGGCGCGCAAAGATGCGCCGGTTTCGCTTGACAAGGCTCACTAACATTTACAACTGAGGAGACAAGACATGGCTCATATCGTCATCATGGGTGCAGGCATTGGCGGCATGCCCGCCGCCTACGAATTGCGGGAAATGCTGCCCCCGGAGCATCGCATCACGGTGGTCAACACCACCGACTATTTTCAGTTTGTGCCCAGCAACCCCTGGGTGGCTGTAGGTTGGCGTGACCGCGAGGCCGTGACATTGACGATTGCGCCCTACCTTGAGCGTAAAAAAATTGGCTTCATTGCCAAGTCCGTGACAAACATTGACGCCACTGCCAGCAAGCTCACCTTGCTGGGCGGTGACACACTGGACTACGACTACCTGCTGATTGCCACCGGCCCCAAGCTGGCCTTTGACGAGGTGCCTGGTGCGGGCCCGGTTACATCAGGTGGTGGTGGGTTTACCCATTCCATCTGCCATGTGGACCACGCGCAGGCCTTTTTTGCGGACTATGAAGAATTTTTGAAGAACCCCGGCCCGATTGTGGTGGGTGCCATGCCGGGCGCCAGCTGTTTTGGCCCGGCCTACGAGTTCACCATGATTCTCGACACCGACTTGCGCCGCCGCAAATTGCGCAACAAGGTCCCCATCACCTATGTCACCAGCGAGCCCTACATTGGCCACCTTGGGTTGGGGGGTGTGGGCGACAGCAAGTCGATGCTGGAATCCGAGTTTCGCAACCGCGACGTGAAATGGATCACCAACGCCAAAACCACCAAGGTGGAGCAGGGCAAAATGTTCGTCAGTCAGATCGATGACCAGGGCAACCCGTTGAAAGACCACGAGGTGGCGTTCAAGCTGTCAATGATGTTGCCCGCCTTCAAGGGCGTGGATGCCGTGGCTGCCGTGCCCAATTTGTGCAACCCGCGCGGCATGGTGATCATTGACGAATTTCAGCGCAGCAAGGCCTATCGCAACATATATTCGGCTGGCGTGTGTGTGGCCATTCCGCCGGTTGAAGTCACACCGGTGCCCACCGGCTGCCCTAAAACCGGCTACATGATCGAAAGCATGATGACCGCCATTTGCCACAACATTGCCGATGATCTGGCTGGCCGGCCTGCCACGGCCAAAGGCACCTGGAATGCGGTGTGTCTGGCCGATATGGGCGACACCGGCGCCGCGTTTGTGGCATTGCCACAAATCCCGCCGCGCAATGTGAACTGGTTCAAGAAAGGCAAGTGGGTGCACCTGGCCAAAATTGCTTATGAAAAATACTTTATGCGCAAACTTAAAAAAGGCACCTCTGAGCCCATCTATGAGAAATACATCATGGGCCTGCTGGGCATCAACCGTTTGAACAAGTAACTTTAAAGGAGTAATTGCTGTGACCGTACAACGCTATATTTTGGTTTTCGCTGGCCTTTTCATCATGATTTCCCTGGCGCTGGGTGTGGAGGGTAGCCCGCTTTTTGTCAGCAAATGGGCCTTGGCGTTCACAGCTTTTGTTGGCGCCAACTTGTTTCAGTCCGGCTTCACCAATTTTTGTCCCTTGGGCATCATCCTGAAAAAATTGGGTGTGCCTGAGTCAAGAATAGGCTGCGCCAATTAGACCGTGTGACACTGGGAGGTGCCAGCCACCTCCCTCATTTTCTAAAAGGTGAGGCCATGAGCGAAACCATCCAAGTGCAGCTTGCACAAAAGCAGGACTACCAGTTTGACATTTCTTTTGGTGGTGATGTGCCAGTGATCATGGGTGATGAACCCGTGCCGCTCGGCCAGGGCAAGGGGCCGTCACCGGTGCAGTTCCTGGCAGCTGCAGTGGGTAACTGCCTGTCGGATTCGTTGTTGTTTGCACTGCGCAAGTTCAAGCAAACCCCTGATCCTTTGCACTGTGACGTCACGGCCGAGGTGGGGCGCAATGAGGCAGGGCGCGTACGCGTGCTGGGCATCAATGCGGTGTTGACCTTGGGTGTGCCTGCCGCAGCTTTGCAGCATCTGGACCGGGTGCTGGATCAATTTGAGGCCTTTTGCACCGTGACACAAAGCGTGGGCCAAGGCATACCTGTGAAGATATCGGTGTTGGACAGCTTGGGTGTGCAACTGAAATAAAGTGAGAGAAGAACATGACCGCCTTGACCAATGAAGTTGCCCGCACAGAGGTGCTCAACCGCTTGCGCCGGGCCGAGGGCCAGATTCGAGGGGTTCAGCGCATGATCGAAGAAGGTGAGAATTGTCTGAAGATCGGGCAGCAGTTTTCTGCGGTGCGCAAGGCGCTGGACAGCACCTACCTGCGCATGACCATGTGTGTGATGGAGCAAGAGTTGGCCAGTTGCGTGCAGCCCGACGAGACGCAGAAAATGAACATGGCTGCCATGCTAAAAGACATGGAAAGCATGCTGTCTCGCATGGGGTGAATTTTTGCAATAAAATAGCTTCTGGACCTTATATATAAAGCGCTTGTTGCTATTTTATAAATAGCGGAATAGCCTTTTTAAGGCCTCAGCCAGCAATGATCCCGCCACCTAAACAGACGTCACCGTCGTACAGCACGGCAGACTGGCCGGGGGTGACGGCCCACTGCGCTTGCGGAAAACTCAGGCTGAAAGTACCCGCATCGTTGTGCTGCAAGGTGCACGGCGCATCTGCCTGTCGATAACGCGTTTTGGCGGCCAGCATGCCGGGCTTGGGCGCGTGGCCCGCCACCCAGCTGGCATTTTGCGCAGCGAGCGCGTTGGACTGCAGCCACGGGTGCTCATGGCCTTGAACCACCCACAAGGTGTTGTGCGCCATGTCCTTGCGTGCCACAAACCAGGGTGCGTGGTCGCCGCTGCCGCGCTGCGCGCCTTTGACTTTGAGGCCGCCAATGCCCAAGCCCTGACGTTGCCCCAAGGTGTAAAAGCTCAGACCGACATGTTCACCAATTGTGTGGCCCCTGTCGTTCTTGATGGGGCCGGGCTCCTTGGCAATAAAGCGGTTTAAAAAGTCACGAAACGGCCGCTCGCCGATGAAGCAGATGCCGGTGGAGTCCTTCTTTTTGGCGTTCGGTAAGCCAATGTCCAAGGCGATGCGACGCACCTCAGTTTTCAGCAACTCGCCCACCGGGAACAAGGTGTTGGCCAATTGGGCCTGGTTCAAGCGGTGTAAAAAGTAGCTCTGATCTTTGGCGGGGTCGAGCCCCTTGAGTAATTCATGGCGTTGCGTGAGGGCGTTCAAGCGCACGCGGGCGTAATGGCCAGTGGCGATTTTTTCTGCCCCAAGCCGGATGGCATGGTCCAGAAAGGCCTTGAACTTGATCTCGGCGTTGCACAAGATGTCCGGGTTGGGTGTGCGGCCACTGCTGTACTCCCGCAAAAACTCTGCAAACACGCGGTCTTTGTATTCGGCAGCAAAGTTGACGTGCTCGATCTCGATCCCAATCACATCGGCCACGGCAGCGGCATCCACAAAGTCGATGTTCGATGAGCAGTAGCCACTGTCGTCATCGTCCTCCCAGTTCTTCATGAAAATGCCGATGACTTCATGGCCCTGTTGCTTGAGTAGCCATGCCGTGACCGCAGAGTCCACGCCACCGCTTAGACCTACCACGACACGCTGATGTTTTGCGGACGTGCTCATGCGGTGTCGCCGCTTGTCAGCGTGCGTGGGCAGGCCACTGTCGGATCGGTATGAAGCAGTGAAAGCGGGTAGCGCTGGCCGGCCAGATAGTCTTCCATGCATTGAACGATCAGTGGGCTGCGATGGTGCGGCGCACTGGCGCGAATTTCATCCGGGCTTAGCCACAGCGTGCGCACAATGCCGGTGTCAAGGCTGCGTCCTGCTTGCAGTGCGCCTAGCAGGCCGCAAAATGCAAAGCGCAGGTAGGTCACATCTTCGGCCGCGCAAGACTCGTGCGAGGGTCGTTGAAAGCGCGACATGTACACACCCAATACATGCGTGGGGGTGAAAAGATGCATGGTTTCTTCAAGGGCTTCGCGCGCACAGGCTTCCAGCAGGCTCTCACTCTCGTCCAGATGGCCAGCCGGGTTGTTCAGCCGCAGGCCCTCTGGCGTGTGCTCTTCCACAAGTAAAAATTTCCCGTTTTGCTCAATGATTGCCGCCACGGTGGCGCTGGGTTTCCATCGGATCGTCATGACCGAATTATCGGCAAGTTTGCCCTCCAAGAACTGTCTGACATAGATCAAAGCAAAGCTTGGTTTTGCATTCATTGCAAAAAAACTGAGGTAAGCTCAGACGGTTTTTTGACCAATACCTATACATAGATGAGGAGTCGCTCCATGCAAACTGGTGCAAGCATTCAAGACGTATCCGGCAGCGCCGTGGAGGCTGGTTTTTCCAGCCAGGCCAAAACCGCCCAACGCATAGGCGTGCCGCGCGAAGTTTTCCCGGGTGAAAAGCGTGTGGCGACTGTGCCTGAGGCGGTGGAAAAGCTCATCAAGCTGGGGTTTACTGTCGCTGTCGAATCGGGTGCGGGTGATTTGGCCAATTTCAGCGATGACACCTACCGCGCGGCGGGTGCAGAAGTTGTCGAAGGCGCCGCCGCACTCTGGGCTGCCTCCGACATGGTGTTCAAAGTGCGTGGCCCGACCCCGGACGAAGTCGCGCTGATGCATGAAGGTCAGGCCTTGATCAGTTTCATCTGGCCGGCACAAAACCCGGATCTGATGCAGCAACTCGCCGCCAAAAAGGTGACCGTGCTGGCCATCGACGCGCTGCCACGCACGCTGAGTCGCGCCCAGAAGATGGACGCCTTGACCTCCATGGCAGGTGTCAGCGGCTACCGTGCCGTGATCGAGGCTGCCAACGCGTTTGGCCGTTTCTTTAACGGCCAGATCACTGCGGCAGGCAAGGTACCGCCAGCCAAGGTCTTCATCGCCGGTGCAGGTGTGGCCGGTCTGGCGGCGATTGGTACTGCAGCCAGTCTGGGCGCCATCGTCCGCGCCAATGACACCCGAGCCGAAGTGGCCGACCAAGTGGTGTCCTTGGGCGGTGAATTCGTCAAGGTTGATTATGTAGAAGAAGGCTCGGGCGGTGGCGGCTACGCCAAGGTGATGAGCGAAGGCTTCCAGCAGGCCCAGCGTGCGATGTACGCCAAGCAGGCCAAAGAGGTCGACATCATCATCACCACCGCACTGATCCCGGGCAAACCAGCCCCCAAGCTGATCACCGCCGAGATGGTGCAAAGCATGAAGCCCGGCAGCGTGATTGTGGACATGGCCGGCGAACAGGGTGGCAATTGCGAGCTGACCGTGCCCGGCGAGGCGGTGGTGCGGCACGGCGTGACCATTGTGGGCTACACCGACCTGGCCTCGCGCCTGTCCAAGCAGTCGTCCACGCTGTATGCCAGCAACCTGTTTCGCCTGACCGAGGAACTGTGCAAGACCAAGGACGGCATCATCAATGTCAACATGGAAGACGAAGCCATTCGCGGCCTGACTGTGATCAACCAGGGCAACATCACTTGGCCACCACCGGCGCCCAAAGTGGCGCCAACGCCTGTGGCAGCGGCCAAACCTGCTGCCATGCCGGCGGCCAAAAAAGGCCACGGTGCAGCCAGCGAGCCCATGGCAGGCAACAAATTGGCCATCATGTTCGGTGTGGCAGCTGTCCTGTTCTGGCTGATTGGCGCCAATGCGCCCAAAGAGTTCATGTCGCATTTCACCGTGTTTGTGCTGGCCTGCTTTGTCGGCTACATGGTGGTCTGGAACGTCAAGCCCGCCTTGCACACGCCGCTGATGAGTGTGACCAATGCCATCAGCAGCATCATTGCGATTGGCGCGCTGGTGCAGATCTCGCCGATTGCCGGTGCCGTGGATCGACCTGACAGCCTGATCACCTGGGTGGCAGCGGCGGGCATTGTGCTCACCGCCATCAATATGTTTGGCGGCTTCGCCGTGACCCAGCGCATGCTGGCCATGTTCCGCAAGTAAGAAGGACCCCCACATGTCTTCCAGTTTGGCCACGGTTGCTTACATTGGCGCAACCATTCTGTTTATTCTGAGCCTGGGCGGTCTGTCCAACCAGTCCACCGCCTTGCGCGGCAACTTGTACGGCATGGTCGGCATGACGATCGCCGTGCTGGCCACCGTGTTTGGTCCGCAAGTGACCGCCGCCGGGTTGCCCTGGATCATTGCCGCCATGCTGATCGGTGGCGGCATTGGTTTGTATGCCGCGCGTACCGTGCAAATGACGCAAATGCCCGAGTTGGTGGCCTTGATGCACAGCATGGTGGGTCTGGCTGCGATGTTGGTGGGTTTGGCCACCTTCATCGATCCTGAGGCTTCCAAGGGTTATGAGGGCGCTGCCAAATCGATTCACGAAATGGAGATTTACATCGGTATCTTTATTGGTGCTGTCACGTTTTCTGGCTCTGTGGTGGCGTTTGGCAAGCTGTCGGGCCGCATCAGCGGTAACCCGATGCTGTTGCCAGGCCGACACTGGATGAATCTGGCCGGTTTGCTGGTGGTGATCTGGTTTGGGCGCGAGTTCATGAACGCCCACAGCATTGCCGACGGCATGGTGCCGCTGATCGTGATGACAGTGGTTGCCTTGCTGTTTGGTATTCACATGGTGATGGCCATTGGCGGCGCCGACATGCCGGTGGTGGTGTCCATGCTCAACAGCTATTCAGGCTGGGCGGCTGCGGCCACCGGTTTCATGCTGTCCAACGATTTGCTGATTGTGGTGGGCGCCTTGGTGGGCTCCAGCGGCGCGATTCTGTCGTACATCATGTGCAACGCCATGAACCGCAGCTTCATCAGCGTGATCGCCGGTGGCTTTGGCACCACCAGCGCCAAACCCACGGCGGCGGCGGGTGGCGCGCAGCCTGTGGGTGAGGTGACCCCGGTCACAGCGCTGGAGACAGCTGAACTGCTGCGTGAGGCCAAGAGCGTGATCATCGTGCCGGGCTATGGCATGGCGGTGGCACAAGCCCAGCACACCGTGTATGAGATCACCAAGTATTTGCGTGAGAAAGGTGTGAATGTGCGTTTTGGCATTCATCCGGTGGCAGGCCGCATGCCCGGCCACATGAACGTGTTGCTGGCCGAGTCCAAGGTGCCCTACGACATTGTGTTTGAAATGGACGAGCTGAACGATGATTTCCCGGCCACCGACGTCACCATGGTGATCGGGGCCAACGACATTGTTAACCCGAGCGCCCAAGATGACCCGACCAGCCCGATCGCCGGCATGCCGGTGCTGGAAGTCTGGAAAGCCAAGACCTCCATCGTCATGAAGCGCAGCATGGCCTCGGGTTATGCCGGGGTCGACAACCCTTTGTTTTACAAAGAAAACAACCGCATGTTGTTCGGTGATGCCAAGAAAATGCTCGACGAGGTGCTGACGGCGCTGAAGGCCTGACACCCAAATGCGCGTCAGAGGGGCCCGTTGGGCCTCTTTTTTTGACGGGCGTTTTGCTTAAATGGCTCGGTCTTAATGGAGAGACTTGCCTAATTAGGGAAAACACAGCTTACAAAACCTGACAACCGGGCGAGAATTCATTTTTTTGGTTTAAAACTTGGAGTGTTGACAATGACCGATCGCATCTGGCTGAGCAGTTATCCTGAAGGTGTTCCCGCAGACATTGACGTCACCCGCTACGCGTCAATGGTGGAGATGATGGAGGAGTCGTTCAAGAAGTTCGCCAATTTGAGTGCCTACAGTTTCATGGGCAAAGAGCTGAGCTACAAACAGGTCGACGAACTCAGCCAGACGTTTGGCGTTTACCTGCAAAGTCTGGGCTTGTCCAAGGGTGACCGGGTGGCCGTGATGATGCCTAACGTGATGCAGTACCCCATCGCGGTGGCGGGCATCATGCGTGCGGGTTATACCTTGGTTAACGTCAATCCGCTTTACACCCCGCGTGAGTTGGAACATCAGCTCAAGGACTCTGGCGCCAAAGCCATCGTGATTCTGGAGAATTTCGCCGCAACCCTTGAGAAATGCCTGGCTGCCACGCCCGTCAAACACGTGGTGTTGTGCGCCATGGGTGATCAGTTGGGTTTGCTCAAAGGCACACTGGTGAACTATGTGGTGCGCAATGTCAAAAAGATGGTGCCTGACTTCAACCTGCCAACTGCTGTGCGGTTCAATGCGGCCATTGCCAAAGCCAGCAGCGGGACCTTGAAGAAGGTCACACTCAAACCCGATGATGTGGCCGTGTTGCAGTACACCGGTGGCACCACCGGTGTGTCCAAAGGTGCGGTGCTGCTGCAAAGCAACCTTGTCGCCAACCTGTTGCAGGCAGACGCCTGGTTTCAGCCCGCCCTCAAAAAGGTACCCGCCACTGACCAGATCACGTTCGTTTGTGCCTTGCCGCTTTACCACATTTTTGCCTTTACCGTGGGCATGATGGTGTCGATGCGTCTGGGGGGTAAATTGATTTTGATACCGAACCCGCGTGATTTCCCGGCGGTGCTCAGTGAGCTGGCCAAGCACAAGATTCATGTGATGCCCGCAGTCAATACCCTGTTCAATGGTTTGGCCAACCATGCTGATTTCAACAAGGTGGACTGGAAAAACCTGGTGGTTTCTGCTGGCGGTGGCACGGCGGTGCAGAGCTCGGTGGCCAAACTCTGGTTTGAGAAGACAGGCTGTGCCATTGCCGAGGGTTACGGCTTGAGCGAGACCGCACCGATAGCCACATCCAACCCGGTGACGATCACCGAGTACTCAGGCTCAATTGGCGTACCAGTGCCGAGCACCTGGCTCAAGCTGCTGGATGACGATGGCAATGAAGTGGCCCCCGGCCAGGCGGGCGAGATCGCCATCAAGGGACCTCAAGTGATGGCAGGCTACTGGCAACGGCCGGATGAAACGGCCAAAGTCATGACATCCGATGGCTATTTCAAGTCTGGGGACATTGGGATGGTGGACGAGCGTGGTTATTTCAAAATTGTGGACCGCAAAAAGGACATGGTTCTGGTCAATGGGTTCAATGTTTACCCGACCGAGCTCGAAGATGTGGTGTCGCAAATGGAGGGCATCTTGGAGTGCGCGTGTGTCGGTGTGCCCGATGCCAAGGCGGGCGAGGCGGTCAAGCTGGTGATCGTCAAAAAGAACCCTGACGTCACTGAAGAGCAGGTACGTGCCTACTGCCGCGAAAACCTGACGGGTTACAAGCAGCCCAAGGTGGTGGAGTTTCGCACCGAGTTGCCCAAGACGCCCGTGGGGAAAATCCTGCGCCGTGAGTTGCGTAACAAGTAAAAAAGGGTCATTTCATGACCTTGGCCATCATGAGTGCCTTGTTGGACGAACAGCGGGGCTTGTTGGCGCACCTGAGCAACCCGCAGCGAGTGCAGCGTGCCGGTCGCACGTTTTGGTGCGGCATTTGGGGCAGGCATGAGGTGGTGCTGGTATTGACCAAGGTGGGGAAAGTGGCCGCAGCCACCACGACCACCACACTGATTGAGGCTTTTGGGGTTGACCGTGTGGTGTTCACCGGGGTGGCGGGTGGTATCGGCGCTGGTGTCAATGTGGGCGATGTCGTGGTGGCAAACGCGTTCATTCAGCATGACATGGACTCAAGTCCGCTCTTTGCCCGCTACGAATTACCGCTGTACGGATGCGCCTCACTGGCTTGCGATCATCAGTTAACTGCGCTTCTTTTTGAAGCTGCGCATGCAGGGCTGGCGGGTGTAGGCGAGCATTTTCATCATGACGCGTTGTTGAAGGCCCCGAACGTGCACAGCGGGCTGATTGCCAGTGGCGATCGGTTTGTTTCCAGTGCAGACGATGCCGTGCAGGTGCTGAGCGGTTTGCAAGCGGCAGGATTTGATGCACTGGCGGTTGAAATGGAAGGCGCAGCCGTCGCTCAGGTGTGCCACGACTATGGCGTGCCATTTGCCGCTGTGAGGACGATTTCAGACCGGGCTGACGATCAGGCGCATGTGGATTTTTCAGCGTTCGTGACGCAGGTGGCCAGTCCATACGCCATGGCCATCGTCAGCCAGTTTGTCAAAATACTATAAATTATGTAGCTGCTAACGCTTTATTTGAAAGGGCTGGCGGCTTATTTCACTTAAGCCAACCGCGCTTTCTGAAGTACCACATGGGAACCAGTGCGCTGGCCAGCATCAAGCCCAGCGCATAGGGGTAGCCCATGGCCCAGTCGAGTTCTGGCATGAACTTGAAGTTCATGCCGTACAGGCTGGCAATCAGGGTCGGTGGCAGCAGCGCCACGCTGGCCACGGAGAAAATTTTGATGATCTTGTTTTGGTTGATGTTGATGAAACCCACCGTGGCATCCATCAAGAAGTTGATTTTGTCAAACAAAAAAGCGGTGTGGGAATCCAGGGAATCCATGTCACGCAAAATCTGCCGTGCATCCTCAAATTGCTCGCCGTTGAGCATTTTGCTGCGCATCATGAAGCTTACGGCGCGGCGGGTGTCCATGACGTTGCGCCGGATGCGCCCACTCATGTCTTCATGGCGGGCAATGGCCCCCAATACCTCGCCAGCCATCACGTCCGTCACGTCGCCAGACAGCACCTTTTTGCTGACCTTTTCCAGTTCGTCGTAAATTTCTTCCAGTGTGTCAGCCGAATACTCTGCATCGGCATCAAACAGCTTGAGCAGCACTTCCTTGGCGTCTTCAATCAGGCCTGGCGCCCGACGAGCGCGCATGCGCAGCAACCGGAACACCGGTACATCTTCGTCGTGGATGGAAAACAGCACACCTTTGCTTTTGAGCTCATCGTTGACCAGGTTCAGGATGAAAGCCACGCGAACCGTGTGCGGCTCATCGTCATCGGCTACTAAAAAGTCACTGCGGATGTGCAACTCACCGTTGTCTTCAGTGTAAAACCGGGCCGATTCCTCAATGTCTTCGTCCATCGCGTCTTCGGGGATGGACAAGCCAAAATACTGCTTGATCCAGCGCTTTTCTTCGGGTGTGGGCGACTCCAAGTCAACCCAGATCGGTTGAAAGCGCGCAAGTTCTTCCAGCGATTCAATTTCTTCCTGAAACAGGCGGCCGTTGGCGAGGGTAAAGATGTTGAGCATGGGCTCACTCCCATAAGTGGTTTGGCATCTGGCGGTGAGGGATGAAGGTGCTGGCTTTCAACCCCTGGATGCGGCTTTGGGAGTTGAAAGCTACCGACTGGGGCAGGTTTCCAAGGGGGTTTGTCCTTTAATAAACTTTTTAGATTATGGCATTGGTGGCACCCATCCACGACGCAGATCGCGTCTATATCTGGACGATGTTGCATTGCATCATTAAAAAACCATTGCACAAAGCGCCGGGCAAGGGCATAGTGAGATCAAGTGAAACAGATGTTGATTTTTCCGGTTGTCCGTAATGAGCTGGCAACTATTTCATCCCGAAAGCTTCAGGAGGTTTTATGAACTTGACGATCAGCGGTCACCATTTGGAAGTTACCCCAGCCTTGCGCACTTATGTCACATCCAAGCTTGATCGCATCAAGCGGCATTTTGACCAAGTGGTGGATGTCAGAGTTTTGCTGACATTGGAAAACCTCAAGGAAAAGGAACGACGCCAGAAAGCCGAATGTAATATTCACCTCAAGGGCATTGAACTCTTTGCGGAAAGTGCCCATGCCGACCTGTACGCTGCGGTGGACGAATTGGTGGACAAGCTTGACCGTCAAGTGGGTCGCCATAAAGATCGTCTGCAATCACACCATCACGAAGCGCCCAAGCGCCTGATGTAATCTAAACTACACGAAGCCGCCTGCTGGTGCGAGCGGCTTTTTTTGCGCCTGGATTTTCAAAGCGCATAATTCCAAATACTATGAACCGACTCGCGTCCATCCTTTCCGCTGCACAGGTGCTGGTGCAGGTTGATGTTTCCAGCAAAAAACGGGCTTTTGAAGAAGCGGGTTTGCTGTTCGAAAATCTCCATGGTCTCAGCCGTGCCCTGGTGACCGACAGCCTGTTTTCTCGCGAGCGTCTGGGCTCCACCGGCCTGGGTCATGGCGTTGCCATACCCCATGGGCGCATCAAAGGGTTGAAATCGCCGATGGCCGCGGTATTTCAGTTGGCGCGCCCCATTGCATTTGAAGCGCCAGACGAATTGCCTGTTGGGTTGATGATTTTTCTGCTGGTGCCTGAAGCAGCAACCCAAAAACACCTTGAAATTCTTTCGGAAATCGCTGAAATGCTCAGTGACACGGTGTTACGGACCAAACTCTCTGCCAGCGTTGATGCTGGGGAGTTGCATCAATTGATCGTCAATTGGCAGTCTGCCCAAGTGGTCTGAGCCGCATTCTCTGAATTTCTTCGGTTGGAGCACTTTCGTTGAAACCCAATGTGATCAGCGCTGATGTGCTGTTTGAGACTTTTCGGGGCAACTTGCGTTGGGAGTGGGTGGCTGGGCTAGGCGCCTCCGAGCGGCGTTTCGACGAGGTGGCGGTGCGTGCTGCACGTTCCGGTGCCGATCTGGTGGGCTATCTTAATTACATCCATCCCTATCGGGTACAGATTTTGGGTGAGCGTGAGGTGGCTTACCTGACCAACGCAACGCCTGAAGACTGCGCCCGGCGGATTGCCCGCATTGTCACGCTGGAGCCACCGGTGCTGATCCTGGCCGATGGACAAACTGCGCCAGAGGCGCTGTTGTCAATGTGTGAACGGGCGCAAATTCCCATGTTTGCGTCCGCCGGCTCTTCCGCTTTCGTCATTGATGTGTTGCGCGCTTACCTGTCAAAGCACTTTGCCGACCGCTGCACCATGCATGGCGTGTTCATGGATATTCTGGGCTTGGGCGTGCTGATCACCGGTGAATCTGGCTTGGGTAAAAGCGAACTCGGGCTTGAACTCATCTCACGTGGTAACGGCTTGGTGGCTGACGATGCAGTTGATTTGTACCGCATTAACCAGGACACCATTGAAGGGCGTTGCCCGGATTTGCTGCTGAATTTGCTTGAAGTGCGTGGCATTGGCCTGCTCGACATCCGCTGCATTTTTGGAGAAACTGCGGTGCGCCGAAAAAAAGCCCTGCAGCTCATCGTGCATCTGGTGCGCCGCGAAACCATGGAGCGCGACTATGAGCGCATTCCCTACGAGCCCCTGACACAGGATGTGCTGGACGTGCCGGTGCGAAAAGTCGTGATTCAGGTGGTGGCCGGACGCAACATTGCCGTGTTGGTGGAGGCCGCTGTGCGCAACACCATTTTGCAGATTCGCGGCGTTGACACCTACAAGGAGTTTGTCGAGCGCCACCGCAAGGCGATGGACGCGGCGAACTAGTCAGTGGCTGGTCGGTGCGGGCATTGGTCGCGCGTACAGTGCGCGTAAAGGCTCAGCGCGTGGTCCGCAATGGTGAACCCCTTGGCTTTGGCTACAGCATGTTGGCGCTGCTCAATCTCGGCATCAAAAAATTCCTCCACCCGGCCGCAGTCCAGGCACACCAGATGGTCATGGTGTTGGCCTTCGTTGAGTTCGTAAACCGCTTTGCCGCTCTCGAAATGGCTGCGCACCAAAATGTCAGCCTGTTCGAACTGTGCCAATACCCGGTACACCGTCGCCAATCCCACGTCTGAGTGTTCTTGCAGCAACACGCGAAAGACATCCTCAGCCGTCATGTGGCGTTGCTGGCCTTTCTGAAAAATTTCCAGAATCTTCAGCCTGGGCAGAGTGGCCTTGAGCCCCGTGCTTTTAAGTTCGTCGATCTTGGTCATGTGGCATTCAGAGAGGTTTGATCGGGTTTTGGGTGATTAAGCCCGGCATGAGGCTGCCAGTACAATGTTCTGCTCTTATTGTCACTTGATTTGCCCATGTTTAATGCTCTGGCTCGTTGCGTCTGGTTGAGTTTGCTTGGCACTCTCTTCGTCACCTTGTCTGCCTGTGGCAGTTTCGATGGCGCAAGCAACCGTTTGGTGAATGTGATCACACCGTACAAGATTGACATCGTGCAGGGCAACTTTGTGTCGCGCGAACAAGCGGCCGCACTCAAGGAGGGCATGAGCCGAGGCCAAGTGCGCGACATTTTGGGGACGCCACTGCTCACCAGCATCTTCCATGCTGACCGTTGGGACTACGTTTTCACCTTCAAGCGTCAGGGCGCTGAGTCACAAGCGCGCCGGGTCACGGTATTTTTCAAGAACGATGTCTTGGCAAGAGTGCAGGCCGATGCCCTGCCAAGTGAGGCTGAGTTTGTGGCCTCGTTGGATTCGGGCCGCAAAATGGGTAAAGTGCCAGTGCTTGAAATGTCCGAAGAGAGCCTGAAAGCCACTGCAGTTGCAAAACCCCTGGAGACCAAACCGCTGCCACCGTTGCCCGCGAGTTATCCGCCGCTAGAAGTTGCACCCAACTGAGCTTAACCATGACCGTGTCCACTCTTCACCACATTTGCGTGGCTGGTGCCAGCGGACGTATGGGGCGCATGCTAATTGAGGCTGTGTCCAATGCGGACGATTGCCAGCTCAGTGGCGCCCTGGATGTGCCTACCAGCCCAGCTGTCGGTATGGACCCGGCGGCTTTTTTGGGGCGCAGCAGTGGCATCTCCATCAGCGCCGACCTGCCCACCGGGTTGAACCATGCCCAAGCCCTGATTGATTTCACCCGGCCGGAAGGCACCATGGCGCATTTGGCGGCTTGCCGTGCGCTGGGCGTGAATGCGGTGATCGGCACCACGGGTTTCAGTGAGGCGCAAAAGCAGCAGATTGCTGAAATTGCCAAAGACATTGCCATCGTCATGGCCCCCAACATGAGTGTGGGTGTGAATGTGACCTTAAAGCTGCTGGAGATGGCCGCCAAGGCCCTGAACACCGGTTATGACATCGAAATCATCGAGGCGCATCATCGCCACAAGGTTGATGCGCCGTCTGGCACCGCCCTGAAAATGGGCGAAGTCATTGCAGATGCCCTGGGCCGTGAGTTGAAAGACTGCGCCGTTTACGCCCGTCATGGCGTCACCGGTGAACGTGACCCCTCCAGCATTGGCTTTGCCACCATTCGTGGTGGCGACATTGTGGGAGACCACACGGTGCTGTTTGCAGGCACCGGCGAGCGCATTGAAATCAGTCACAAGTCGAGCAGCCGGGTGTCTTATGCCGAAGGCAGCCTGCGGGCGGTGCGCTTTTTGAGCGGACGTCAAGCCGGTTTGTTTGGCATGACTGATGTGTTGGGCCTGAAGTGAGTCTGGCACAGTTTTTCTGGCAAGGTGACGCACTGGCGCGCTCAGTCGCATTGCTGTTGCTGGCCATGTCAGTGGGCAGTTGGGTGGTGATCTTGTGGAAATCATGGCTGTTGCACCGCGCAAGCGCGGATGTGGCGCGCTGCGTGGCTGCCTTCTGGCAATCTTCCACGGTCGATGAAGCCGCCCAAAAAATCAAGGCTTTTGACCGTGAATCCCTTGTTCTTCCTATGATTGTTGCTACAAAAATTGAAGCAAACGGCACTTTGGCCAGCGCGGGTGACCGGGCGCAGCAACTCACCCGCGTGTTGCGAAATGCCCTGCACGCGGCGTTGACCAAATTGCAGCACGGCCAGGTGCTGCTGGCCACCGTGGGTGCCACGGCGCCATTTGTGGGTTTGCTCGGTACGGTTTGGGGCATTTATCACGCTCTGATTGGCATTGCCAGCGCCGGGCAGGTCACCATTGACAAAATTTCTGGCCCGGTGGGCGAGTCTCTCATCATGACGGCCGCTGGCCTGATGGTGGCGATTCCGGCGGTGCTGGCCTTCAATGTGCTGGGTCGCTCAGTGGCACGCATTGAGGCTGAGCTTGAAGGTTTTGCCCGCGACCTGCGTGAGCTTGGCAGCGCAGGCCCCGACACCCGCACAACCGTTCACTGAAGGCATAGGCCAGCCATGTCTTTTGGTCGTTTGGATCGCACGGCGGGCTCCCAGCCCATGAGTGACATCAACATGACACCGCTGATTGATGTGATGCTGGTGCTGGTGGTGATTTTCATCATTACCGCGCCCTTGCTGGCCAGTTCCATCAAACTTGATTTACCCAAAACCGATGCAGCGAAGGCGGGTGACGCCCCCAAGTCTGTCACGGTGGTGATGGACGCTGCGGGTCAAACCTACCTGAAGGACCAAGCGATTGCCCTGGACGAATTGGTGCGGCAACTGACCCTGTCGGCCCAAGCCAACCCGGAAACAGAGGTGCTGTTGCGCGCTGACAAAACGGTGCCGTATGGTCGCATCGTCGAGGTGATGGGTGCAGCGCAAAAGGCGGGCCTGAACCGCATTGGTTTTGTGGCCGACGCGCCTGAGCCGCCGCAGGCAGGGCCAGCAGCCACTGCACCGGCTGTCAAACCCTAAAATCTCCTCTTATTTCACGCCAAAAGCGGCCCTGTGCGCTGCATCTCCAGACTGCCATGCAAGAAAAATACAACCACCTCGACGTCGAACCCACAGCCCAGGCCCAGTGGACCGCATTGGACGCTTACCGCGTGAGCGAGCACGCGCTTGACGTCAATGGCAAGCCCAAGAAGAAGTTCTACGCCTGTTCGATGCTGCCTTACCCCAGTGGCAAGTTGCACATGGGCCATGTGCGCAACTACACCATCAACGACATGCTGACGCGCCAGCTGCGTATGCAGGGCTACAACGTGTTGATGCCAATGGGCTGGGACGCTTTTGGCCTGCCTGCCGAAAACGCCGCGTTAAAAAACGGGGTGCCCCCGGCCAAGTGGACGTTCGAGAACATCGCCTACATGAAGCAGCAGATGCAGGCCATGGGCCTGGCCATCGACTGGAGCCGCGAGGTGGCCACCTGCACGCCCGAGTACTACAAGTGGAACCAGTGGCTGTTTTTGAAGATGCTTGAAAAAGGCATTGCCTACCGCAAGACCCAGGTGGTCAATTGGGACCCGATTGACATGACGGTGCTAGCCAACGAGCAGGTGATTGACGGCAAGGGCTGGCGCACCGGCGCGGTGGTTGAAAAGCGCGAAATCCCGGGCTACTACCTCAAAATCACCGATTACGCTGAGGAGTTGCTGGCCAATGTGACGGGTGACAAGATGCCCGGCTGGCCGGAGCGCGTGAAGCTGATGCAGGAGAACTGGATTGGCAAGAGCGAGGGTGTGCGTTTTGCCTTCCCGCACACCCTCACCGACGCCTCAGGTAAGCTCATTGGTGACGGGCGCATGTTCGTCTTCACGACCCGGGTGGACACCATCATGGGCGTGACCTTTTGTGCGGTGGCGGCAGAGCATCCCTTGGCTACTCACGCGGCATTGACCAACCCGGCACTGGCCACGTTCATTCAAGAGTGCGCGCAAGGTGGCACGACCGAAGCTGAGTTGGCCACGCAAGAGAAAAAAGGCATGGCCACGGGGTTGTTTGTCACGCATCCGTTGACGGGTGACAAGGTGGAAGTCTGGGTTGGCAATTACGTGCTGATGAGTTATGGCGACGGCGCGGTGATGGGCGTGCCCGCGCACGATGAGCGCGACTTCGCGTTTGCCTTGAAATACCAGTTGCCGATCAAGCCGGTGGTGGGTATGAATTCACTGGTGTTCGACACGTCCGCGTGGCAGGACTGGTATGCGGAGAAGGGCGCGGGTGTGGCGGTCAACTCCGGTAAATACAACGGCCTGGTCTTCAAGGCCTGCGTGGATGCCGTCGCGGCTGACCTGGCCGCCCTCGGCCTGGGCCAGAAAAAAATCACCTGGCGCCTGCGCGACTGGGGCGTGAGCCGCCAGCGTTACTGGGGCACACCGATTCCGATCATCCATTGCGACGAACACGGTGCGGTGCCGGTGCCGGAAAAAGACCTGCCCGTGGTGCTGCCGGTCGACTTGGTGCCAGACGGTTCGGGCAACCCCCTGAACAAGTGCGAGGCTTTCCACGCCGGGGTCACTTGCCCGATCTGCGGCACGGCAGCGCGGCGTGAGACCGACACCATGGACACGTTTGTCGACAGCTCCTGGTATTTCATGCGTTATTGCGACCCCAAAAATGCCGACCATATGGTGGCCGACGGTGCCGACTACTGGATGCCAATGGACCAATACATTGGCGGCATCGAGCACGCCATCCTGCACCTGCTGTACGCCCGCTTCTGGACCAAAGTGATGCGTGACCTGGGCCTGGTCAAGATTGATGAGCCGTTCACCAAACTGCTGACGCAGGGCATGGTGCTGAACCACATTTACAGTCGCCGCACCGAGAAGGGTGGCAAAGACTACTTCTGGCCCAGCGATGTGGAACACGTGTTTGACGAGACTGGCAAGGTCACTGGCGCCCGCCTGATCGAGGCCGTGGGCGACTTGCCGGTGGGCACGCCCATCGATTACGAGGGCGTGGGCACCATGTCCAAATCGAAAAACAACGGTGTTGACCCGCAGGACCTGATCGAGAAATACGGTGCCGACACCGCCCGCCTGTACACCATGTTCACCGCGCCGCCCGAGGCCACGCTGGAGTGGAACGACGCCGCAGTGGAAGGCAGCTACCGCTTTCTGCGCCGGGTCTGGAACTTTGGTGTCAAACTGTCTACTATGGATTCAGTAGCTGCTCACGCAAGTGTGGCGGAGGCTACAAGCCTAAAAGATATAAATTTTGGGAAAGAGGCCAAAGCCCTGCGACTGGAGTTGCACAGCGTGCTCAAGCAGGTCGACTACGACTACCAGCGCATGCAGTACAACACGGTGGTGTCGGGCGCCATGAAGATGATCAACGCCCTGGACGACTTCAAGGCGCTGGACTGTGCAGGTGCGCAGGTGGCGCTGATCGAAGGTTTTGGTGTCCTGCTGCGTTGCCTGTACCCTGCCACGCCCCACATCACGCACACCTTATGGTCAGAACTGGGTTACGCCAACCATTTGGGTGACTTGCTGGACGCACCCTGGCCAACGGTTGATCCCGATGCGCTGGTGCAAGACGAAATCGAACTCATGCTGCAGGTCAACGGCAAGCTGCGTGGCTCGATTGTGGTCAGTGCCGGCGCGGACAAAGCGACCATTGAGCAGGCTGCCATTGCCCATGAGATGTTCCAGAAGTTCAGCGAAGGCGCTGCGCCCAAGAAGGTCATTGTGGTGCCGGGTCGCCTCGTCAACCTGGTGCTCTGACCATGCATGACCTTAAGCCCATGACGAATGACTTGCTGACCACGCGGCGCTTTTGCCTGCAACTCACAGGCGCACTGGCTGCCAGTGCCGGTCTGGCGGGCTGTGGCTTCAAGCTGCGGGGCAGCCAGGTGTTTGCGTTTACCCGCATCGCCCTCATGCCGAATCCGGGCGGTGCCATTGCGCAGGAACTGCGCCGCTCTTTTGGCCCTGCCGTGCAGGTGCTGGCGCCCGACGAGGCCCTGACGAGTGCGCAATTGGTGTTGAATTTAGCCAACGAGCAGCGTGAAAAAGTGGTGGTGGGCGTCAATGCGTCCGGTCAGGTGCGGGAATTTCAGTTGCGCATGCGTGTGCGTCTGTGGCTGACCACGGCCAAGGGCAAAGAACTCATTGAGGGCGATGAAATTTTGCAGCAGCGAGACATCAGCTTCAACGAGTCTGCCGTGCTGGCCAAGGAAGCCGAAGAAACCCTGCTGTACCGCGACATGCAGTCAGACATCGTGCAACAAATCCTGCGCCGTCTGGCGGCCGTTCAACCCATGCAACTGGATTGAGCCGGATCAAGCCAGCGCTGTGGCCGGTGCTGCGCTGCGCGCAAGACGTTGCGCGGGCCTGATCAGCTGGTACAAATCTTTTGGGTCGGCCAGTTGCGGAATCAGGTCAATGTCGGCCCCCAAGGCGTTGGCTTGGGCCTGGGCCAGCACATAACGCAGGGCTGAGAAGTCTTCCATGGCGAAGCCAACCGAGTCAAACATCGTGACCTGATCCGCGTGGTCACGCCCCGGCTTTTCGTCAGCCAGCACTTGCCACAGCTCAGTCACCGCAAATTCAGCCGGCATTTGCTGCAGATCGCCTTCCATGCGGGTTTGCGGCTCGAACTCCACAAACACTTTGGCCAGGTGCAACACATCGGCATGAAACTCGGTTTTGCCGGGGCAGTCGCCGCCCACGCCATTGAGGTGCATGCCAGGCGCCAGCATGTCGGCGGTGATGATGGTGGCATTGGTCTTGTCGGCTGTGATGGTGGTCACGATGTCAGACCCGCGCACGGCCTCCAGCACACTGCGGCATGCGGTCAGGCGCAGTCCGGCGGCATCCGGGTTGTCTTGCAGGTTGCGTATCAACTTGGCGGTGGCTTGCGGGTCAATGTCGAACAGCCGAATCTCTTCAATGCCCACCAGGTGGTGAAACGCCAGCGCCTGGAACTCGCTTTGCGCGCCGTTGCCAATCAGCGCCATCACACGGCTGTCGGGCCGGGCCAGGGCGCGCGCAGCCACGGCAGAGGTGGCGGCAGTGCGCAAGGCGGTGGTCAGGGTCAGCTCGCTGATCAGCAGAGGCACACCGGTGGCCACGTCGGCCAGCACACCAAAGGCCATCACCGTCGACAGTCCTTGGGCCGTGTTCTTGGGGTGACCGTTGACGTATTTGAAGGTGTAGGTTGTGGCGTCGGCAATCGGCATCAGTTCGATCACACCGTCGGCTGAGTGGCTGGCCACGCGGGGCGCCTTGTCAAAACTCTTCCAGCGCAAAAAGTCCTGGCGGATGTAGGCGGCCATGCCTTGCAACGTGGCGGCTATCCCTTGACGACTGATGAGGTCAGCCACATCTTTCGGGCTCAGGAAAAGGGTGTGGCTGCGAGCGGTGTTGGGTGTGCGGGTGATGTGGTTCATGGTGTCTCTCCTCGGGCGAGGCCGATGCTTGAAATAGTGAACACAGAGTTTGACAACACATGGAAACAATAACAATCGTCAAAAATGTATAGAAATAGTCACATAATTGCTGTTTTGACAGATTAAATTATCAAAATGGATGAAACCGACCAAAAGCTGTTGTCACTGATGCGGCAAGACGCCCGTCTGTCAGTGGCCACGCTTGCCCTCAAACTGAACGTGTCGCGCGGCACGGTGACCAACCGCATCCGCCGGCTGGAAGACAGCGGCACCATCGTTGGCTACACCGTGCGCCTGCGCCCGGATGTACAGCACAACCAGATCATTGCCTGGATGAGCATCGCGGTGGACGGCAACCAGACCCGCGCGGTGATCGCCAACCTGCTGGGCGAGCCCGGCGTGGCGGCCCTGCACGACACCAATGGTCGCTGGGATTTGCTGGCCGAGTTGCGCGCCGAAACCCTGCAGGAGCTGGCCAAGGTGCTGGAACGCATTCGTTTGCTCAAGGGCATCAGCAACACCGAAACCAGCATTCACCTGGAAACCTACCGGATGGCCTGATGGCCAACGGTAAATATCCGTTGACCTGGCTGTCGCGTCGGACGTGATCCGGTACCCATGTCTTAGGCGCCCTGACTACACTTGAACACTATGCAACTAAACCCCGCCCAGCTCAGCGCCCACCTGAACAAAGGCCTTAAGAGCCTCTACACCCTGCATGGCGACGAGCCGCTGCTGATCCAGGAAGCGCTTGACGCCATTCGCATCGCGGCGCGTGCCCAGGGCTTCACCGAGCGCTTGTCACACACCGTCAGCGGCGCCCATTTTGACTGGAGCGAGGTGTTGGCGGCGGGTGGCAGTTTGAGCCTGTTTGCCGACAAACAAATTCTTGAGCTGCGCATTCCTTCCGGTAAACCCGGCAAAGAGGGCAGCACGGCCCTGCAGCACCTGGTGGCGCAGTCCCGGGGTAACGACAGCACCCTGACGCTGGTGATCTTGCCCCGGCTCGACAAAATGACCAAGTCCAGCGCCTGGTTTGCCGCGCTGGAGGGCGGCATCACGCTGGAGGTGACCCCGGTGGACCGCGCTGCGTTGCCGCAGTGGATTGCCCAGCGCCTGAGCGCGCAAGGCCAACGGGTGGTGGCGGGCGTGGAAGGCCAGCGTACCTTGCAGTTTTTTGCCGACCGCGTTGAAGGCAACCTGCTGGCCGCACACCAGGAAATTCAAAAACTCGCGTTACTGTACCCGTCAGGTGAACTCGGCTTCGAGCAGATCGAGAGCGCGGTGCTCAATGTGGCGCGTTATGACGTGTTCAAGCTGAGCGAGTCAGTGCTGGCCGGGCAACACGAGCGCGTGCAGCGCATGCTCGACGGCCTGCAGGCCGAGGGCGAGGCCGAAGTGCTGGTGCACTACACGCTGGCAGAAGACATTCGCGCCCTCAAGCGCGTCAAAGACGCCATGGGTCAGGGCAAACCGCTGCCCATGGCCCTGCGCGAACAACGCGTCTGGGGCAACAAAGAGCGTCTGTTTGAGCGCGTGTTGCCACGCCTGAGCGACGCCGCCCTGGCGCAGTTGCTGCAAAGCGCCCATCAAGTGGATGGCATCGTCAAAGGCTTGAAGCAACCCGACTGGCCGACTGACAACTGGCAAGCGCTGGCGCGGTTGGCGATGATGCTGTGCAGTTTGTGTGCAGTCGGGTCGGGCAAAACCGCTGCTGTGTATCGACCGAAATAACATCTCGCCCTTCAACATCACGCACCGAGCCATCCATGCCGACGCCCCGATCATGCCCTTCTTGCCACGCGTCGATGGAAAAACACTCGCTCCTGAGCGTGGCGGGCGGCAAGGTGTTGCTGGACCTGTGTTTTTCGTGCCACGGCATCTGGTTTGACCCGCAAGAAAATTTGAAGCTCTCGCCACAGGCGGTGGTCGAGCTGTTTCGCCTGCTGCACGCGCACCAGGGCGAAACCCGGCAAGCGCTGGCGCTCAAGATGGCTTGCCCGCACTGCAATCGCGCGTTGGCACAAGGCTTTGATGTGGTCAAAAGCGGCCGCTACATCACCTACCGCTGCCCGCAGCGCCACGGGCGCTTCAGCGCGTTTTCAAGCTTCATGATCGAAAAAGGCTTTGTGCGCCAACTGACCCAGCCTGAGATTGATGACATGGCCAAGCGCGTGGCGGTGATTCACTGCACCAGTTGTGGTGCCCCGGTGGATTTGCGCAAAGACCATGCCTGCCCGCACTGCCGCTCGGCCTTTTCCCTGCTTGACCCGAAGGCGGTGGAGCAGGCCCTGACCGGCTACGCCAAAGCCGTGAGTCACACCGGTGTGGTCAATGCGCCGCAACTCGCTGATGCCTTGATCATGCTTGAGCGTGACCGCGCGCAAGCGCTGCGCGAGGCCAAAAAACGCGGCGACATCTCTTTGCCGGGTGACACCTCATCCCGCGTTGACCTGTGGGGCATTGGGCTGGCGATGGTTTGGAAAGTATTGAACTGAGTCAGCCGTTTCAGGCAAAGTGGTCAAACGACGCAAAGGTGTTGGGCAGCAACTGGCCCTGCGCATCGAGCACACGCAAGCCGGGTTCGGCATCGATGTTGCCAATGTGACGCACCGGAGTTTGACTCTGAAGTGCAGCGGCTTCGACCGCACTGCGCAGCTGAGGCGGTGCGGTGAACAGCAACTCGTAATCGTCGCCACCCGCCAGCGCCAGCGCACGCCACTGGTGTGTTGATAAATTTATAATAAACTGGCCTGCAGCCCTTGTTTTGATTGCGTATGCAGCTATTGATTCAATAGCATCATCAGCCTGCACTGTGGCACCCACACCAGAGCGTTCCAGAATGTGACCGAGGTCGCCGAGCAGGCCGTCGCTGACATCAATGGCCGCGGTGGCAATGCCGCGCAGCGCCAGGCCCAATGCGACACGCGGGGTGGGGGTGTCCAGTCGGGCGCGGGCAAAGCCCATCACCTCCGCCAACCTGCTTGAGCGCGGGGCTGGTGCAGCGGCGTTCCTGGCCGTGACGCTGGCGTTTGCCGTCGCCGCTGTATCCGCATGCAGGCTCAGCTTGCCCAGAAGCACGTCCAGCGCCAGCCGTGCGTCACCCAGCGTGCCACTTACATACAGGTCGTCACCCGCCTTTGCCCCGGAGCGCAGCAGTGCTTGCGATCGGCCATTCACCACCGGCACCTCGCCAAACACCGTGATGCAGATGTTCAGCGGGCCGGCGGTGGTGTCGCCGCCGATCAGCTCGCAGCCGTGCGCGTCTGCCAATTCAAACAGCCCTTTCGAGAAGGCTGCCAGCCAGGGTTCATCGACCGCGGGCAGGGCGAGTGCCAGCGTGAACGCCAGCGGTTTGGCGCCGCAGGCCGCCAGGTCGCTCAAGTTCACCGCCAGCGCCTTGTGGCCGAGTTTGCGCGGGTCGGTATCGACAAAAAAGTGGCGGCCCTGCACCAGCATGTCGCAAGAGATCGCCAGTTGGGTGCCGGGGCTGGGTTGTAACAGTGCGCAGTCATCGCCAATACCCAAGGCCACACGCCGGGTTGGGCGCTTGAAGTAACGTGCAATCAGGTCGAATTCACCCACCGTGTGGCTCCTTGGCCGGGGTGTTGACGGCGTCAGTGACAGGCCAGAAGAAGCTGCCCAAGTGTCGGCGCAGGCGCACCTTGATGGCCAGCCGAATGCGCCCGCGGTCCACGCCGCTGACGTTGTGTGCGCGCAGCGCCAGCCTGAAGGCCATGTAAAAGCTCACGCCCAGGTTCAGCACACCGATGGACACAATGCTTGCCAGCGCCCACCACAAGGCGCTTTGCCGGAAGATGTCGACCCCCACGCTGGCGACGGCGGCGGCGATCTGGCCGGTGGACAGGGTCACGTGGCGCACCTCCAGCCCGAGCCCGAAAAAAGCCGCAAACGCAGGCACCAGCCCCAACATGAAGCCCAGTGAAACATTGGAGGCCAGGCCGGAGATGTTGCGGCGCATGAAGCTGGCCCAGCGGTCGGCCCGTGCGGCGCCCAGCACGCCGGTGAACCGGGGGTTGAAGCGCATGGCCGAATCCAGCCGGCGCAGCACAAACCAGTTTTCCACCCAGCCGGCAATGATGCTCGACGCAAACAACAACACACCGGTAAAGGCCGCAAACAGGGCAGTGGGGCCGCGCAGGTCGAGGCTATGCAACACGTAAGCGGCTTCTTTGGCGTCAATCATAGGCGCGCCAATTGCCAGCCAGAGTGCGCCACTGATGGCCAGCACCCCGGGCACCACCAGCGCCAGGTTGCCGACAATGGCGGCAACTTGTGAGCGCACCAAGTGGGCTACTTCGTCGACAAAACCTTCCACTGCCCCGGGTGCGCCCAGTTCCTTGAGTTTGGCGGCCATGGCTGGCGCCGTCATGGCGGGCTGCTTGGTGGCCACGGTCCAGTGCAGCATCTGCACCAGGACAAAACTGGCGGCGTAGTTCAAGCCGTTAAAAAAACCGCCCCAGAACGCCGACAAGCCCAGCGAGACAACAAAAAATTTCAGCAGTGTGGTGAGTGAAATCACGGCACCGCCACCGGCTGCGTCACGCAGCATCTGAAAATACTCGGGGCGAGTGCGGGTGATGTAATGCTCGCCGGTCTCGGAGCTGCGCTCGGCCACTTTGGCGGCCAGCATCGACGAATTGGCGGTGATCAGCGCTCGCACGCTGCGGCGTTCCTGCCCGATCAGCACCAGATGGGCCAGCAACTGTGCCGTATGGCGCTGTGGCTGCTCGTGCATCAGGCAGTCGAGCAAGGCGCGTACGCGCAGCACCCGGGTGCGAAGCTGGCGCAACTGAAACACCAAGTTGACCGAAATGCCGTTGGCATCCAGGTGGGTGTACACCGAGGCGGCCGCGTGGCGGCAAGCCTCCAGGCGGTTCAGGTAACGCTGCAACGCGGCTTGGCGCGCGGCGTTATGGTTCTGCGGGCTGGCCAGAAAGGCCGCCTGCAACGTCATCGCGTCACTGTCAAGCGCATGGAAGGGGGCGGTCTCGCGCACGGGACCACTCATGCGCAAGCGCAGTTCGGGCGAGAAACCGGTGGCACGAATCTGGCCGGTGCAAAACGTCAGGGCTTCCAGCAACGTGGCTTGCCACGGTGAAACCCGGCATGGCGTGTCTTGCGGGACCCAGGCACACGTGCCGCCGGTGCTGTCATCGCAATCAACCTGCAGCAGGTCGGCCAGTCGCGCCAGGGTGGCATCGTCCAGCGCATTGAGCCATTGGGCATCAAATGCATCACACAGCACCAGTGAAAAAAGGCTTGCGGCATCCGTGGTTTCAGGTGTGCCGGGCAACCACTTGAGGTGCAGGCGCTCGGCGAGTTCGCTGGCAAAGGCGCTGCGCGAAGAAAATCCGTAATCCGCCAGCAACGAGGTGGCATCGACCGTACCCAGCAGCACTTGCCACCAGGTCTGCAGCTTGGCGCGGGCCTCAGGGCGCTGTTGTAAGGCGTCGAGCAGCAGCGTCACACGCGCTGCGGCGCGTGGCACTGAGTCGCGGCTGCCGCGCACCCAGCGCAGCAGGTCCATCAGCCATAGGTGACGTTGTGCCAGGTCGGCATACGGGTCCAGTGCGTCGAGCAGCTCAGACAGGTCAAGGTTGAGGGTCATGCGGTCAATGCAATGTGCGCGTGCCGCCACTTTCGCTCAAGGCATCCAGCACAAACATGGGCACGTCCACGTCAAACTTCTCGCCGTCTTCAGCCACGCAGAAAAAGCTGCCATGCATGGTCCCGGTGGCTGTGCGCAGGCGTGTGCCACTGGTGTACTCAAACGCTTCGCCCGGCTGCAAGAGCGGTTGGTGCCCAACCACCCCCAGGCCTTTGACCTTTTCGGTGTGACCCTGTGCGTCGTTGACGTTCCAGGTGCGAGAGATCAATTGCGCGGCGATGTTGCCGGTATTGCGGATGCTGATGGTGTAAGCAAAAAAATACAGGTTTTGGGCGGGGTCTGACTGGTCAGG
>JBBQZG010000017.1:0-37285 GCA_038207945.1 Burkholderiales bacterium | reverse complement strand
ACATCAGGCCCCAAAATACCAAATGCCACATCCAGTCGCGACGTGCCATCGGCCATCATGCCCAGCGTGGCCGGGTTTTGCGCCATGCCAGCGTTGCCGTGGTCAATGGCTTGGGAGGCACCGCCCATGCCAGTAGAAATGGGGCCGTAACCCTCCATCAGCATGCCGTTGGTGGCATGTGCCGCCCCGGCTGCAAGCAGCGCACACAAGGGGGTCAGATAGAAAATTTTGCGAGTTGCTTTCATGGAGTTCTCCGGTTGTTGATTAAATAATGCCAGGGGGATTTACTGATGGGGAAGGGGGATGGCCAGTGACATTGCTCTTATGGCTCACCAAAAAGCCAGCAAGCGCCCCTTGACCACCTTGGATTCAATGCGCTTAAGGCCGGTGTTGCCTTTCTTGATGCAGTCGCCACTTTTGGCGTCGAACTGCCATTGATGCTTCGGGCAGGTCAGCGTGGTGCCCTTCACTGCCAACTGCGTGATGTCTGTGCTTTGGTGCGGACAGTGGCTGTCATACACCTGGTAGGTTTTTTTCTCACGATAGACGAAGAGACCGCGACCATCATGTTCGGTTCGGGTCACTTCACCGTCAGGCACGTCTTTGGCAGCCATGACATCGCGCCACTGGCCCGGTGGCGCAGTCAACTGGGTGATGACGTCGGGCGCAAAGCCGGGAATGTTCATGTCCAGAATGATGTCCACCGCCCATACAATTTTGGCAAGCCCCAATATTGGAAACGCCATCAGCAGTGCATCCAAGACTTCCATCGGGCTGCCGCCCTCGCGCAGCGCACGACCCAGATACTGGCGAAAGCCACGATCCGTCTGGGAATGCACCTTGCTGATGACCGAGATCAAATTGCGCGTCTTTGGGTCGAGGTGCTTGCCGGTTTCTTTCAAAAAAGCGAAGTAGTGGCTGACGGTTTCAGGCCGGGTCTTGATGAGGTAGTTAAGTGCGTCACTCATGGGGAGTCTCCAAGTTATCAGGTTACGTTGAGCGCAAGTACCGGTTTATCTGACAATCCGATAACTTTTTGAGCTACGCCACCGATCACGGCGCGTCCAATATGGATGTCACCGCGGCTACCAATAACCAAAAGGTCGGCTTGGCATGCAGAAGCCGCAGTCAGAATTTCTGTATAAACCACCCCATAGCGCAGCTCGGTTTGCAGATTAACACCGAGCCGCAGTGCAACAGTTTGAGCTTCAGCAAGAAAATCAGTGATTCCTGCGGATTGGGCTTTACTTGCCGAAACATAAACCAGATGAAGTGGTAAACCACATTCGGCGGCAACGGCCGCTGCTGTTTTGACCAGACGCAGACCTTGTGCACCCGGCTCAGCCGCAACCAGCACACCCTGATTCCACATGTGCGCATCGCGTGGTGCAAACAACACATGGCAGGGTGCATGTGCCAATACTTTGCTAACCATTTCACCAACCAGCAGGTTGGCCAGAAAGCCGCGCTTGCCACGCCGACGGACAATGATCAACTCAGAATTTCTCTCACGCGCTTCGTCAACAATTTCGCGGTATGGCTCCTCACCACGACGTACGCGCAGGTCAATGACAACGCCTTGTGCTTGGGCATTGGCGCGAATCTGGGCAATTTTGACAGCGGCTTCCTGCTCGGCACGCGCGACAATCTGGGGAGCCAACGCCTCATATTCCGGATTGCTCACCAACGGCAACACCGTACCCAGAGGCAATCCGCAACGCTTGGCCATGCTGATCGCAACCGCCTCAGCCCCGGCATCAAATTCTGTATGTTCGGTCGCCAGCAACAGACGTGTAAAGAGTTGGCTCATGCTCAGTGGCCTCCGCTCAAAACGCCGGACGCGGCCAGTACCAGCACCAGAACAATCGCAGCACAAATGCCCGCATAAGCATAGTCACGCCGCTTGAGATAAAGAGGAATCAGTCCTAACAAGGGCGGCACTGAGCAACCCGCCAAGATGGCAATTCCAAACAGGTTGAAGATGTCGCCTTTTCCTGCGTGAACCAGCCAGCCCCAACCCGTTGGGGTACCTGTTTTTTGCAGGTAAATTGCCACTGGTTGATTCCAGAGTTGGGGCAACTGCTCCAGGGAAACATGCGGCGCGACGACGCCGAGCACGTAAGCTGCAAAGCCCAGGACAAGCACCACCAGCCCAACACGGGTACCCCAATCCAGCAATACCGCATAAAGTGATGCTTCTGTTTTTTGCAGCTGCGCATTCTCAGAGATCGGAGCGTTCATGATGTCGTTGTTCCTTAAACCCATATTCCCAAGCCCTTGAGCAGAGCGCGAAAGCCAGCAAACAGCAAAAGTCCAATGACCATCTTTCGGATGACCGACCCCTTGAGCACATTGAGCAAGCGCGCACCAATCTTTGCGCCTGCCATCATGCCAACAACAGATGGCACGGCAACCATGGGCAAAACGGCCCCTCGATTGATGTAAACCCAAGCGGCAGACGAATCAACCAGTGACAACACCAGGCTCGAAGTGCCCGCAGACACTTTCAGCGGTGCCCCCATTAGCAGGTTAAGCGCAGGCACATTGGCCCAACCGGCCCCAATGCCAAACATGCCCGCCATGACACCAATCAACAAAAATATAAACAGACCCAAGGGCGTGCGGTGCACCTGCCAGTTTATGGCCTGGCCGGACGCACCATCGATAAAAATGCCATGAATACCCAAGGCACTGGAAAGTCGATCCGGCTGTGCCACGTGAGGAAATTCTGATTTTTTGGCCGTCAGCATGAGGACCACGATGCCCAGCACGATCACGCCCAGCAAGATTTGCACCAACGAGGCGGGCATGGCCAGCCCCAACATGGCACCAAAAATAGAACTGATGGCCGCAAGCAGCGCCAACGGCAATGCCAATCGCATGCTCGCCAAACCACCGCGCAGCAGCAGGGGACCTGCCGCCAAGGCGCTGGCCAACGCCACCAGCAAACCAGCGCCGCGCACAAAATCAAGATGGAACGGAAAAAACCCGCCGATGATGGGTACGAACAGCGTGCCACCGCCAATGCCTGCCGGCACGGCCACGATGCCAATGAAAAAGCAGGTCACAAAAAGGGCCAGCGGCCAAAACCACCAGGGCATACTCGAAGAGGGCACCACACTCTCTGCAGCGGCATGCACCGGACCGTCCAAAAGCGTGAGCATCGCCAGAAAAATAAGGGCGCGAGCCAAAAGTGCCAATTTTTTTAGTGCGGGCTGACCGCAGCAACTGTCAAGACTATTCATGGTTCCCATCGGATCGTGTGGTTCCTGCGACCGGTGCATTTTGAACACGACCGGTACAAATAAATTTCCAATTCAGGAAATGGTCTGGTAATACAGGTTTTGGGGGTGATTGGCCTGTGCAAAGAAGAACCAGCGCTCCGCCAGCAGGCCAACGTATTGAATGACGAAGGCAATCAGCAGCACTGCAGCAGAGGCGGCATTGACGCCCAACACCAAGCCAAGCAGCGGCAGCGGGAACACCATCAGCAGGAAAGTCCATTTGACCGAGCGCAATACTTCACTGCTGCGACCGTGGAAGAATTCACGCGTATTAAAAGAGCCGCCCATGAACCCTTGCGCCTTTTGCACGATTCTTGGGTGCTTGATGCCGATGGCGCTTTGCAGGTTTGATTTAGGCTTGAGTCGGGCATTGCGCATCAGCGAAGCAACGCGTGTAAAAAAAGCCAGCAAGGTGAACGCACCAGCCCCCCACGCATAGGCTGCAGCCAGATCAGATGCGCCCAAAATTGCAGCCAACGCGGTCGCCAGTGTCAAACCAGAGGCACAGCCCAGCAAGGTGTAATTAACCAATGTGAGCGCACTGGCCCATTCCTGTAAAAAACGTACTGAGGCGTAAATCATGGCGGTGCATACAAACAGGGAAAGACACAACACCACGACTGAGGCTCCGATCCACAGTGTGCCACCCAGCCCTAGAAAATGGGCACCTCCGTAAACGAACAGCCCCGCCATGAATAGCGGCAGGGCAATCACTTCACGCGACAACCAGGACGTGCGCCACATGGCGGCAGAGCGCCAAGCTCGCTCAGGGTGACCCAAGTGAAAAAATGAGGCAATCAATCCCAAGCCTGTGAGCACCAATGCAACCAGGCTTCCGGTGACCAAAAGACGTTGACCATCCTCAGGGGAAAGTCCGCTAAAGCCAGTCAACTCAGCGCCATACAGGGCCAAAAACAGGCCTTGAGCGGCGCCAATCAATGTGGTGAGAAAAATGACAGAAAAAGCTGGCTGCATGGTGGGCTCTAGGGTCAGGTTGCAAAATCTTCACGGCCGGGACCCCGGTGGCCAAGCTCGGGCTGCTGGCCGTCGATTTTTCGTGGGTTGTCCACGCGCTCCAAGTCCTCGGGGTGAATGCGCATTTCGGTCTTGCGACGTGGCAAGTAGTGGTTGGCCGGGCGAGTGCCCCATTCAGGCATCAACTGGTAGCCACCGCGCTCGGCAATGGCTTTGGAAACCACAGACTCAGGGTCATGAACATCACCGAACAGCCGGGCATTGGCCGGACAAGCCAGCACACAGGCAGGTTTTCGCTCGGGCTCGGGTAATTTGGTGTCGGTGACACGGTCTACGCACAGCGTGCATTTGGTCATCACTTTGCGATCTTCGTCAAACTCGCGTGCACCATATGGGCAAGCCCAGGTGCAATACTTGCATCCAATGCATTTGTCATAGTCAACCAGCACAATGCCGTCTTCGGCACGCTTGTAGCTGGCGCCCGTGGGGCACACCGGTACGCAGGGTGGATCTTCGCAGTGCAGGCACGATTTGGGAAAGTGCACCGTTTGGGTGTTCGGAAACTCGCCCACTTCAAAAGTTTGCACCCGATTGAAGAAAGTGCCATTGGGATCGGCACCATAGGGGTTGAAATCAGTCAATGCACCGGCTGAGCCGGAGGTATTCCACTGTTTGCAGCTCGTGACACAGGCGTGGCAACCCACGCACACGTTCAGATCAATCACCAAGGCGAGCTGCGTCATTTAAAGACTCCCCTGCCAGCAAAATAGGCTTGAATTCTCGGCAAAACCTGACGCGTGCCAGGCGCTGCAGGCACCGCCTTGAACTGCGGCCAGGTCTGCGCAGGCTCGTCGTCTTGCGCTTTGTAAATACGCACTCGCACGTCATACCACGCGGCTTGACCGGTGATGGGGTCCGAGTTGGAGATCGCTTCACCTGAACTGGAGGGCGGCAAAGCCTCCGAGATCAAGTGGTTGAGCAAGAAGCCCTGTTGTGATTCATTCGCGTCCGGCGTTAAGTTCCAGGCGCCAGCGGATTTACCGATGGCATTCCAGGTCCAGACCGTGCCGGGCTCCACCGCTTCAGAGTAACGGCACATGCAGCGCACCTTGCCCCACTGGGATTCCACCCACATCCAGCCGCCATCGGTGATGCCCTCAACGCTTGCCGTTTTGGGGTTCACAAACAGGTAATTGTGGGTGTGAATCTGGCGCAACCAGGCATTTTGCGAGTCCCACGAGTGGTACATCGCCATGGGTCGCTGGGTAATGGCATTGAGCGGGTACTTGGCGGTGTCGGTGGCTTGCTCTTCCAGAGGTACGTAGTAAAACGGCAGCGGGTCAAAATAGGTTTCCACGCGTTTGCGCAGTTGGTCTGGTGGCTGTTTGCCCACCCGCTTGCCCTGGGCCGCGCGGCGAAACCCTTGCAGGAACTCGGAGTAAATGTGGATGACGATGGGGTCCTTGTCACGCCGGATACCCATTTTTTGAGCCCACTCCATGTAACCCTGATTCCAGTTGCGCATGTACTGGTATTCCAACGGCATCTCGTAATGAAAAACGCAGTTGTTTTTCTCGTACATTTCCCATTGCTTGGGATTGGGTTCACCGCGCATGGATTTTTCACCTCCCTTGCCGCGCCAACCCGCCAGAAAGCCAATCCCTGAGCCAGGGGCGGTCTCGTAGTTGACGATAAAGTCGGTGTAACCCTTGAACTTGCGCGAGCCATCGGCATGCGTGAAGGCTGGCAATTTGAGCCTCCCCGCCAATTCCACCAAAACCTCCTGAAACGGTTTGCACTGGCCTTTGGGCGCAACAACCGGAATACGAACAGCATCTACCGGCCCATCAAACTCCGAGATCGGCCGATCCAGCATGGACATGGTGTCATGACGCTCCAGATAAGTGGTGTCAGGGAGGATCAAGTCTGCAAAGGCGGTCATTTCTGATTGAAACGCGTCGCACACCACCAAAAACGGGATTTTGTACTCACCAGCTTTGTCACCTTCAACGTGTTTATCGTTGAGCATCTTGCGAACTTCTGACGTGTTCATGGTGGAATTCCAGGCCATGTTTGCCATGAAGATCAACAAGGTGTCAATACGGTACGGGTCGCCACGCCAAGCATTTGTAATGACGTTGTGCATCAGTCCATGCGCAGACAACGGATGCTCCCAGGAAAAGCCTTTGTCAATGCGCACCGGTTGACCCTGGTCGTCCACAAACAAATCGTCCGGGCTTTCAGGCCAACCCAGTGGCGCACCGTCCAGCGGCGTATTGGGTTTGACGGCCTGCGGCCCCTTGGGTGGACGCGCGTTTGGCGGCACCGCGCGTGGGTAGGGTGCCTTGTGCCTAAAACCACCGGGGCGGTCGATGGTTCCCAACAGGGACATCAAAATGGCCAGCGCGCGAATCGTCTGAAAACCGTTCGAGTGTGCCGCGAGACCACGCATGGCATGAAAAGCCACAGGGTTGCCTTTGACGGATTCATGACGCTTGCCCCAGCTGTCAGTCCAGGCAATCGGTAACTCAATCTTTTCATCACGTGCGGTAATGCCCATCTCATGCGCGAGGCGGCGGATGGTTTCCGCTGGAATACCAGTGATACCTTCTGCCCACTCAGGGGTGTAGGCCTTGACACGCTCTTGCAATAACTGAAATGCTGGCGCAGCCGAGGTTCCGTCCGGCATCTTGAAGTGCCCTAGCAACGCCGGGTCTGCCCCTTCTGTGTGGTCTGCGACGGCACTGTCAGTGAGCCGGTCCCACCAGTGAAAATTGGCAGGCCGCAGCGGATTGACAATGTCGCCATCTTCTTTTCGCAAGAACATTCCAAACTCGTCACTTGTGTCGTTTTGGTTCACGAGTTGGCCTGCATTGGTGTAGCGAGCCAGAAACTCCCGGTCATACAAACCTAATTTGATCAGTTCGTGTGTCAAGGCAAGAATCAAGGCACCGTCAGTTCCTGGTTTGATAGGTACCCACTCGTCAGCAATGGCTGAGTAGCCAGTGCGAACGGGATTGATCGACACAAAACGGCCGCCGTTGCGCTTGAATTTGGACAGCTCACGCTTCATCGGGTTGGAGTGGTGGTCTTCCGCGGTGCCGATCATGACAAACAGCTTGGCGCGCTCCAGGTCTGGGCCACCAAATTCCCAGAATGAGCCACCAATGGTGTAAATCATGCCGGCGGCCATGTTCACCGAACAAAATCCCCCGTGGGCAGCATAGTTTGGCGTACCAAATTGCCTCGCAAACAGGCCAGTCAGCGCCTGCATCTGATCGCGCCCCGTGAACAAAGCGAACTGTTTTGGGTCTGTTTCGCGAATTTTCTTGAGTCGCGACTCCAGCATTGAAAAGGCGACGTCCCACTCGATTTCTTCAAACTGTCCATCACCTCGCTCACTGCCCGACTTGCGCAATAAGGGTTTGGTCAGCCGAGCAGGCGAATACTGCTTCATGATGCCGGAGGAACCCTTCGCGCAGATCACGCCCTGATTCAACGGGTGCTCAGGATTACCTTCAATGTAACGGACCTCACCGTTGCGCAAATGCACACGAATGCCACAGCGGCAAGCGCACATATAGCAGGTGGTGTTGCGCGTCTCAAGGGTGGCATCAGCCAGCGGTGGACGGAGAGGGTCGTGAATCGGTGTGACAGACATGCAGGAGGGCTTTATCAACAAATATGGGCTGCAAACTGTGCTGATCCATTGAACAACCACAAAAATGCAAAGTGACCCTATTAAAGACAAGGGTTCAAATCGCGTCTATCACCGACAAGGGTGGTTGGAAGTAGCCCAAATGGGTAGCATGGGCCAATAATTCTGCACAAACCATGGTTTTCCGCAATACATAAGTTCGCATTTATCTCTTAATATGATCTGAATTTATTACTTGTTATGAGTTCAATCACAGCCCTACCTATCAAACCAAGCTCTCTGGATGCCGATTACGTTGCTGCTTTATTGGCAGCAGATCTTGCCAAGCCTGAGGACATGGAGGTTTTGTTGTCGCGTTTTTTGGATGCTATCGTCGCCTTGGCTTGTGCACAGGCTGGCGCTGTCCGGGTGTTGACAGATGACGGCAAATCTTTGCGCCTGGTTGCACAAAAGGGTTTACCTAAAGACCTCGTAGAGACCGAGCGTCTGGTTGACCGGCATTGCGGTGTATGCGGCATGGCCGCCAATGCAGATGTTTTAGCTTGGGTTGAAGACGTGTCCTCGTGCACAAAGCATGGGGACTCAAAGTATTTTGGTCTGAAATGCAAGAGCGTACTGGCCATATCACTTAACTACAACCACCAGATTCTTGGCATTTACAACCTGTTTTTTGAAAATAATCGCCGAATTGACCCACCTACAGAGACCCTGCTGCGCTTGATCGGTCAGTTGTTGGGGCTGTCACTGCATAACGCACGCATTGAGCGTGAGCGTTTGCGTGTGACCGTGATGAAAGAGCGCCAGGATATGGTCAACGAGGTACATGATGCGCTGGCGCAAACCCTGGCCTACGCCAGAATGAGATTGCCGCTGTTGAGCGATGCCATCGTGTCACACGATGAAGCAAAGGCTCTCAAGTATTTTTCAGATCTGAAAACGGCTGTGACCGAGGTGCATGACAACCTGCGAGAAGTCATGACTTACTTTCGCACACGCATGGACCCGCTGGGCCTGCTGCATGCGCTGGGCACCATTGCAGACAGCTTTTTTACCAAAAACGCCATCGCGCTTGAAGTTCGCAATGCCGCCCCGAACCTGAACCTGACTGATGAGCAGGAAGTACAGGTTTTCTACATCATTCAGGAAGCCTTGGCGAACATTGCCAAGCATTCCATGGCCCGCCATGCGGTGGTGCAGATCAGCCAAACACCTCAACACCTGGAATTCCTGATTGAAGATGATGGATTGGGTATGGACGAACCTTCTGTGGCGACCATTGTGACCTCTGCCCGACCTATGGTGCCCTCTACGCATTTTGGACTCGACATCATGCAAAGCCGCGCGCATCGTTTAAAAGGTAGCCTTGAAGTAGGGAGTAATGACGGCATCGGTACACGGGTACGCCTGCGCATTCCGCGTATGGACACGAGCAGCGACAGAACATCATGACGGCAAAAACACGCATCATGCTGGTGGACGATCACTCGCTGTGTCGAAGCGGCCTGACTGAACTTTTAGAGCACCGAGGTGGCATGTCAGTGGTGTTTGCCACAGGCAACCCGGATTTGGTTGTCCCCATGCTGCGGGAACATCAGCCTGACTTGCTCGTGCTGGATCTGCGGCTGGCCAAGGTTGACGGATTGAGCGTGCTGCGTATGATTCGCGCTGAAGGCTGTGACACGCCGGTGGTCATTCTGACCATGAGCGACAGTGAAGACGACATGTCCGCCGCACTGCGGGCAGGTGTGCGAGGTTACTTGCTGAAGGACATGGAGCCAGAAGAGGTGATTGACGCTATTGGACGTGCCGCCCGCGGCGAAATGGTGGTGGCATCAGCCATGATGCTGAAGTTTGCCCAGATTCTTCAAACGGGGCCGAAAGGGTCAGCCATGGGCGATCTGGTCGCCACACTGACCGAGCGCGAACGTCAAGTGCTTGACCATGTCGCAAGTGGACAAAGCAACAAAGTCATTGCCAAAGCACTTGATATCAGCCACAACACCGTCAAGCTGCACGTGCGCCACATCATGGACAAACTCAATTTACGCTCGCGGGTAGAGGCTGCCGTTTTTTCCTTTGAGTACCGAAACACACCCGATGGCGCCAAGGCCATCGGCGAACACAATCACAGACCCAGGGTGTGACTGCATCAAGCTCAAGTTGTGTCAGCCAGCCGTGTGTTTCACAATTGGCTCAAACCAAGCCAGTTCATTGTGTAATTTGACAACCTCTCCGATGATCGTCAGAGATGGGGACTTCAGACCCGCCTGAGCTACTTTTTCAGGCATATCTGCCAAAGTCCCCGTGACCACTTTTTGAGTGGCAGTGCTGCCGTCTTGCACCACCGCGATGGGCAAATCTGAGGCGGCACCATGCGCCATCATCTGCCGACAGATTTCAGGCAGCCCGCCCAATCCCATGTAGATCACCACCGTCTGGTTCAATCTGACCAAGCTTGGCCAGTCCAGGTCGGCTGTGCCATCTTTAAGGTGACCGGTGACGAACATGCAACACTGCGCGTAATCCCGATGCGTGAGGGGAATACCTGCGTAACTTGACACCCCTGAGGCAGCGGTCACACCCGGTACCACTTCAAAAGCGACACCATGCGCAGCCAGCGTCTGCAATTCTTCACCGCCACGACCAAATATGAAGGGGTCGCCACCTTTGAGTCGAACTACCTGTTTGCCTTCACGTGCAAGCTTGACCAGCAAGCTGTTGATTTGCTCCTGGCGCAAAGTGTGTTCGTTGCGTCGCTTGCCAGCATAAATTCTTTCTGCTGCCGGTGCCACAAAGTCCAGCACTCCGGGAGCCACCAGATTGTCATAAACAATAACATCTGCCTGTTGCAGCAAGCGCGCCGCGCGCAGCGTCAACAACTCTGGGTCGCCAGGGCCGGCACCCACCAGATAAACCTTGCCAAGGTTTGGCTTCAGGTGTTTCACATCGGCTTTCAATGGGTTACACCTTTGCTACCGCAGCCACCACCGCTGCAACCTCCATTGCCGCACCCGCCAGAACCTGACGAGCCAGTGTCACATGAAGGATGGCTGGCTTGCATAAAAATAAAGTTGAACTCGCCAGGATTGAGCTCAACGAAGTCGAGCACCGTGTCAAACAATAATTCCTGAGACTCGCCATTGATCACGACAGAGATGCCTTGAAGATCGAGCTTCATGTCTTCTTCGCTGGGGTCATCAAAGCCCATTCCGTATTGCAATGCACCGTCTGCGTCCTTCTTTGCCGCCACACGCAGTGCCATTTCGTTGGCACCACTGTCATCGGCAGCCTGCTGAATTTGCTTTGCAGCGGCGCTTGTCAAACTAAACATGGTGTCACTCCTTGTGTAAATTAATGTTCGCCTTTGGTCTTCAAAAGACCGGCCAAACGGTTGCCTTGCTTTTGCGGCCCACCAATCGGAAATAGCGTGTGCAAGTGATGATTGTTGCCCAACTCTGGACCCCAAACTTTTGTGAAATGCCAAATCATGGCGCGCACCTGCGCCTGAACCCGATGCTCTTCATAATAGGCACGCAAGAAATAAATGACCTGCCAATGCGCTTCTGTCAACTCCAGGTTTTCAAAGATTGCTTGAGCGCGCGCAAAGTCCTCCGACCAGTCATCCAAACTTTTCAAGTAACCCTCAACATCGGTCAACACGGGTTGCCCATTGACCAATACGGTGCGTATTGCGTTTGGCAGTTGCGTTTGGTTTGACATTTTTTGCCCTTGAACAAAGTTGACGAACTGCGTCGCCCATTCCGAGCCAGCGCCAGTGCGCAAATGCGCGTAAGAGGCCAATACGTTGCGATAAACGATTCCGTCGCGTTGGCCATCAATGCCATGGCCGCGTAACACTTGGTACGCAAATTTAAGGTCAGAGTCAATATTTTCAAGACTGGAGTAATGAAACTCATGTCCTCGTAATGTCTGCGCTGTGCCATTTGCAGAGGACGACCACGGTGCGTCTGCGGTAGTCACCAAAGTGACATACCCCCTGCCTACGGGACGCTCGTGCATCACCACATCCACGGGCAAAGCACCCACCATGTCAGCTACCTGATCCTTCCAGCGCAGCGACCGTGCCAGGTACATCAGTCCGCCGCACTCTGCATAAACCGGCAAACCCGCCTCAATCGCAGAATGAATGCTTCTGCGCATGGAGTGGTTGGCCTGCAACTCCGACATGAAGACCTCTGGAAAGCCACCGCCAATAAAGAGGCCATCAACTTTGGGCAGGCATTCATCTGTTAACGCGTCAACGGGAACCAACTGGGCCCCTGCCGTTTGCAGTGCCAGCAAATCATCGGGATAGTAAAACCCAAACGCCTTGTCGCGGACGATACCAATGCGCACCGCAGGTTCCTGAGACGCCAGCATGCCATCAGGGACAGGCCGACTCCATCGTAAAGTCTCAGAAGAAGGTATCGAACTACTGGCTATTTGCAGCACTTTGCTCAGATCGACCTGATCTGCAATACGTTGCCCGATGGTCTTGACAAGCTGCATGGCATCGTCAGATTCGTGGTTTGGCATCAAACCCAAATGCCGCTCCACCAGCGCCAGGGCTGGGTCGTGCGCAATCGCCCCGAGTACATCGACATCGGTGTAATGCTCAATCACTGCGCGCAACTTGGCTTCATGGCGACTACCACCCAACTGGTTCAAAACAACACCTGCAATGCGGATACGCGCATCAAAAGCCTGGTAGCCCAATATCAAGGGGGCAATACCGCGCGTCATACCTCGGGCATCCAACACCAAAATCACCGGTAAATTCAACAGCTGCGCCAGGGCGGCATTGCTGTTGCTGCCGTCCAGCGCCAGCCCGTCGTACAAGCCCTTATTGCCTTCAACAAGGCTGATGTCCGTCTGCGCTGAATGGTGTGCATATAAGGCCGTGATTTGCTCAGCGGTCATCAGATAGGGATCAAGGTTAAAACATGCCCGCCCACTGGCCTGCGCCAACCACATCGGGTCAATGTAATCAGGCCCTTTTTTGAAGGCCTGCACTTTGTGACCCAGCGCCGCCAGCGCAGCACACAGACCAATGCTGACCGTGGTTTTACCAGACGACTTGTGCGCGGCAGAAACCAGAAAACTTGGCATGGCGTGTATCGTGTCAAGCCGCTACGGTGGCGTGCTCGGATTCGCTCATCTGCAGTGCCGCATCATCAAGCCGCGCAGGCAAGAAACCCATGACTTTAAGTGCCAGCATGACGATCAAGCCAACGACGGCAACGCCCCCCATGCCCAACATCAATTCAGGCAAACTTGGCGAGTAACTGGCAACGACGCCGTCATAAAAAGAACTGCTCACTTGCTTGCCAGGAAACAACACCAAGCCAAAGGCTTGTCCACCAATGATGGTCACATACATCTGTGCAAACCCACCCACAATGACCAGGCTGGCACACGCCGCCATACGACTGCGCATTGCGCCAATTTTAGGATTCAGCAACAGTACCAAAGGCACCAGGCTACCCAGCACAACCTGCCCCAACCAAAACAGGGCGGTGTAGAGGCCGCCATCCAGCAAAATGAAACGTTCAAAATCATGATGCTTGGTGAAATACATGTTGGTCAGGTGATACACAAGCACAAAGTAGAACCCAGCAGCAATAAAAATCACCTGCAACCGAGCCAAACGTGCCATCAAGCCATCGCCCAGAGGACGCGCGCTTCCATGGGATGCCAACATCAGCACCAGAATAAATACCGCCAGACCGTAGCTCAATGAAATCGCAATGAACAATGGGGCCAACAGTGCTGAGTCATAGGCTTGGCGCGCCACCAGAAAGCCAAAAATAGACCCCGTGCCAGTGGTCAGTGCCATGCGCCAGATGAACGCAAAAAAGCCGGCCAGAGGCGTGAAGTGGTTCATGCGCCGCTCCATCATGGTCCATAAATACGCCACCACGAAACCCACGAAACCAGAATACAAAAAGATATTCAAGGCAAATATCGATTTGAAATTGAAATGCGTCATGGCCACGATCAAACGATCAGGACGGCCCAAATCAAGCATCAACACCATCAAACCGCCAACCAGCAAGGCAATCGCAAGTACCCCCGACAAGGGCGCCAAGGGCTTAAATTCTGTCTTGCCAAACACTGACGACATCGAGGCCACGTTGAGGGCACCCGACGCGGCCACCACCAGAAAAACCGCAAAGACGTGCGGCAAGCCCCAAACAACCTGGTTGTTCATGCCAGTGACAATATGGCCGTGGTGCTCGATGTACCAAACAGCGCCCAAGCCCAAAGCCAACAGCAAAACCAACCCGCCGAACAACTGGTTAAAACCATGGCCGGTGTCCTTCAAAGGACTCAGAACAAATTTCATGGACTGATCTTTCTTCAAATGCCGGTGTAACGCACGCCAGTGTTCAAATTCAAGTCTTCTCGAATCTGACGCGTGGGGTAACTGGCAACACGTTTTGAAATATCACTCTCGGGGTTGTTCAGATCACCAAAAAGAATGGCGCCATGGCCCGCATCCGAGCAGGCCGACACACAAGCAGGCATCTCGCCGCGATCCACCTTGTGAACACACATCGTGCAACCTTCTACAGTGCCCATACCGCGTGGCACGTCGGTTTTTTGGTTATCTAATGGCTCGTGCACGAACGAGCGTGCCTTGTACGGACAAGCCATCACGCAGTAGCGGCAACCAATACAAATGTGTTTGTCAACCAACACAATGCCATCGACCCGCTTGAACGACGCACCGGTCGGACACACATCAACACAGGGCGGCTCAGCACAGTGTTGGCACATCATTGGCAACGACTGGATTTTTCCGGTGCGAACCTCTTTGATCTCAATCTTACGAATCCATTGGGAATCAGTTGGCAACGTGCCACCAGAGAGACCGTTTTCAGTGTTGCAGGCTGTCACGCAGTCGGTGCAACCACTGGCGCACTTGCCGCTGTCAATCAACATTCCCCAGCGCACCTGGCTACGCGCTCCTGTGCTGCCGCCGCCCGGTGCGGGCGCAGCCTGAGCGATCTCAATCAATCGAACGCCAGGTGCCAACAAAATGCCAGCCATACCAGCTGCAGCAACCCCCAAGAAGCCCCTGCGGCTGGACGGAGGTTTAACGCGTTTTTTTTCCACGGGTGCGGTGTGATCTAACTTCATGGTTTAGCCTGTTGCTGAGCGAACATCTGTTTCAGCTGCGGGCCCAAAATTGAGGCGCCAGAAAGCTTCTGGGACACCACGGGTTGAGCATCAGTGGCGGGCGGTTTATTGGCATGGCAGCCAAAGCAGTCGATCTTGACGGCGGCATAGGCATGGCAACTCTGACAAAAATCGCCCGACTCAGCAGACACACTTTGGCTGGCCGTGCTGGCGTGGCAAGCCACACACGTTTTGAGCGAGTATTTGCCTGTTCTCACACCGCCATGCATGGTGTCATCACGCTGATGCTTGAGCAACGACATATGGTTGCGCCGCATGAATGCGGGGTCTTCAACACACTGGCCACCCCGCGCCTTTTCGACCAAGGGCTTCAAACTTTGACCGTTGGTGTTTTGAGCGACCGCGCCGCCTGCTAGCGAACCCAGACCAAGCGCCAAGATCACGCCGACACTGAGCACCTGCCGCAAACCCATAAGGAAAAAACAAGCGCGCCGCAGCATGACCTTAATCTCCCAATCCCATTTGGATATAGCCTGTGGGGCAAACGTCGGCACAGATGTGGCATCCGATGCACTTGCTGTAATCGGTGTCGACATAACGCCCAATCGTGGCTTTCGCCTTGGGCACCTTGAACACGGCCACTTGTGGACAGTACACCACGCAGTTGTCGCACTCAAAACACTGACCACAACTCATGCAGCGCTTGGCCTCAGCCACCGCCTGTGCTTCCAGCAAGGGTTGCAGACGCTCCTCAAAATTGTCCAGCGCCTCCTCTGCCGTCAGCGACACAATGCCACGGACATTGCGCGACACAAATGGGAAGTGCCCAAGAAACAATTCTTTGTGGGAGATCACATAACGGTCTGAACGGTTGTCAAAATTGTGAATGGCTGCCGTGCTCTTGTCGGTGCCGCGCGTGGGCTCGTGGACCTCCGTGAAGCTCAAACCCTTCTCAATCATCTTGCGCTTCAAATCAAACGTATGCACGTCGATTTTGGGGCGTTTTTCTATGGCCTCATGTTGCAAAAAGCGGTCGATGCCGTCAGCAGCAATCGCCCCATGGCCAATGGCTGTAGTCAATAAATGCGGACGCACCACATCGCCGCCAACAAAGAAACCTGGTTGGCCCTGCACCTGGTAATTCTTGTCGGAATTGATAGCGCCTTTACCATTGTTGAACTCTTCCAGGCCAGTGAAGTCAACCGCTTGCCCAATGGCCGAGACGATCAAATCCGCCGGAATGTCTTCCTCCGTGCCCTCGATATTTTTGATCTCCAGACGTCCGCCCACCATCTTGGCTTCGCAGCGCATGATGCGCAAAGCCACCGCGCGGCCGTCTTCACCACGAATCACAGCAACCGGCGCCATGCTGCCACGGATGGTGATGCCTTCGGACAAGGCGTGATCGACCTCATGTTTGGAAGCCTGCATTTTTTCAATGTCGAAGATTGTGGTCAACGTCACCTCAGCGCCTTGACGCACCGACGCTGCCGCCACATCATGAGCCACATGTCCCGCAATCGCATGCTCCGGGCGGTCTGACTCATGAATCTTGTCAATATGGCCAAGACGGCGCGCGACTGTCGCCACGTCAATGGATGTGTCGCCACCGCCAATCACCACCACACGCTTGCCCACATGCCGCAAACGACCGTCATTAAATGCTTTAAGAAACGATGTAGCAGTCACACAGTTGGGTGCATCAGCCCCTTCAACAGGCAAAGCGCGACCAGCTTGTGCACCCAAACCCAAAAACACGGCATCAAAGCTCTCGCGAATTTGAGCCATGGTGATGTCTGTGCCAATGCGGCAATTCATGCGAACAGTCACACCCAAGTCGAGAATCCGCTGAATCTCGGCGTCCAGCACATCACGAGGGGTGCGGAAACCGGGAATGCCGTAGCGCATCATCCCGCCCAACTCGGCACGCTCATCAAAAATGGTCACCGAATGGCCTTTGAGCGCGAGTTGGTAGGCGTTTGACATACCCGCCGGTCCACCACCAATCACGGCAACGGTTTTCCCCGTTTGTTGCGCTGGCTTGTTGTAAGCCAACTTGTGCTTGATGGCGTAGTCGCCCAGAAAGTGCTCAACAGAGTTGATCCCAACAAAGTCCTCAAGCTGGTTGCGGTTGCAGCCCGACTCGCAAGGTGCCGGGCAAACACGGCCCATGACCGAGGGAAACGGGTTGGCTTCGGTCAAGCGGCGAAACGCGTATTCTTGCCAAACCATGCCTGTCGGCGGCTTCTCTATGCCACGCACAATATTGAGGTAACCACGAATGTCCTCGCCCGCCGGACAACTGCCCTGGCAGGGTGGCGTGCTCTGGATGTAGGTTGGGCACTTATGAGAATGCCCGGCGTCAAAAATATCTGCTTGCCAGGTCTTCACTTTCGTGTCACCGTCTTTGTAACGACGAAACGTCATAGGTTTGGCAGCAATGGATTCGGGGGTCGCAGACATGTCGAAGTCTCCTGGTTTGTGTACTTAGCGGTATGCAGGGGTGGGCTACTTGTCACCTAGGCGAATTGCCTTGCTGACCAATTGGTGAACACCACCCACCATGCTCATGTTGAAGCCGTAATACGGCAACACTTTGGTAAATTGGGCTTTACAGATCGCACAAATCGTCGCCATGAAATTCACGCCGTGGTCATCCACCACATGTTTCAAGGCTTCCATGCGGGGTAGCGCGCCCTTGACTCGAAGTTCCATCAGGTCATCGGTCAATAGCCCACCGCCGCCGCCGCAGCAAAAGGTGCTCTCGTGGATGGTTTCTGATGACATGTCATGGAAGTGATTCGCCACCGACGTGATGATTCGCCTGGGGATCACAAATTGCCCCCCCGCCATGCTGCCCATGCGTGAACCACGCGCGACATTGCACGAATCGTGGAACGTGATGATGCGGTTGTCGTTAGCCTCTTTGTCAAACTGCAGTGCACCGCGCTGAATCAAATCGTCAGTCAATTCGCAGATGTGCTGGGGCACCGGGTAACGTTGATCAAGGTAATCAAACGGGCCAATCAGGGTGTTCCAGAAGCTGTATGCCACGCGCCAGGCATGGCCACATTCACCCACCACAATGCGCTTAACACCCAACTCAAGGGCAGCTTCCTTGACGCGCATCGAGATGTTGCGCATTTGCTCGTAGTTGCCAATGAACATGCCGAAATTGCCGGCCTCTGAGGCATGCGAACTCAAGGTCCAACTGATCCCCGCCGCATGAAACACCTTGGCATAACCAATCAGGCTCTCCACATGCGGTTCCGAGAAAAAGTCGGCCGACGGCGTGATCAGCAGCACTTCAGCGCCTTTCACGTCAATCGGAAACTTGATGTCAAGACCAGTTTCGTCTTTGGTGTCTTCTTCCAGGCCTTCCAGCGTGTTGATCAGCGCCGGGCCAGGCAAGCCCAGGTTGTTGCCAATACGGTGAACCTTGCCGATGATCTCATTGGAGTACTTTTGACCCAAGCCAATCGAGTCCATGATCTCGCGGGCAGCCATGGTCACCTCGGCGGTGTCGATGCCGTAAGGGCAAAACACCGAACACCGGCGGCACTCCGAGCATTGATTGAAATAGCTGTACCACTCGTCAAGCACCTCGCGTGTCAAATCCACGGCACCGACCAGTTGAGGGAAATGCTTGCCGGCAAAAGTGAAGTATCGGCGGTACACCTTGCGCATCAGGTCTTGCCGTGCCACCGGCATGTTTTTCGGGTCACCCGAACCTAAGAAATAATGGCATTTATCAGAGCAGGCACCGCAATGGACACAGGCGTCCATATATACCTGTAATGAGCGGTATTTACCCAGCATCTCGCCCATTTTGGCAATCGCCTTGACCTGCCAGTCATCGGCCAACTGTTCAGGAAACCCCAAGGCTTTCTGGATCGGTCCTGCGGCAGGAAATGACTTGATGTGAGCCATTGCACCCACCTGTACCAGGGGGATGACCGGATAGCTCTTGAGCTTGGGGGTTTCAAACGCAGCAGTTGCCATGATGTATGTGCTTAGGCTTTTTTATCCAGAGCGGCTGCCCAAGCCGAAATATGGCGAACTTCACGGGCGTTGTCAGCCTGGTTGCGGGTGGGGCTGAAAAACAGCCCGGGCGCATGCAACAGCTTGCTAATCGGAAAAATGATCATGAGCAAGGCAACCAGCGCCAAATGCACCAGCAGCACGGGATCCGCAGGCAAGGGCTGCCAATCAAACCGCATCAGACCCAGCACAAAGGCCTTCAACGCCACAATATCGGTATGCGCCACAAACCGCATGGCCAGGCCACTGAGGCCAATAGCAATCAGCAGTACCAACATCAGATGGTCTGAAGGCGTGGAAATGTAGCGAACCCGATCCACAAAAAATCGACGTGCCCACAACCCACCCAGCGCGGCAACCATGGCAAACCCGGCATACAGGCCAAAAGGCTGCACCAGCACCACAGGCAGCCACACCGGTTCCTGGAAGTAACGTAAATGTCGTAACACAACAAGCAGCAGCGTCACGTGGAACAGCCAGCCAAAAATCCAGGTCCACTTGCTGGACTTGAACAGGCTCTCGAACAACACAACTTCTCGCGCCATGCGCCAACGCACACCGGCCACCGTGGTGGGTGCCGGGGTTGTGGGAATCTTTAGCGGCGCGGGAGTTTTTGCATAGGAAAGAATCTTGCGGGTCAGCCCAACGACGAACACGGCAGTGGCGACGTAGAACAAAACCGTATAAGCGATGGTCAATATGGACATGGCTATAGACCTGAATACAGACTGGGTAAGACCCGCAAGTTCATTGGAATCAAGTCAGATCAGATGCAACCGGTCGGCTTGGGCAAACCGGCAATCTTGCAAGCCTGTTTGGCTGGGCCGTACGGGAACAAGTCATACAGGTACTTGCTGTTGCCTTTTTCTTCGCCGAATTTTTTCCCAATGGCCTTGGTCAGCACGCGCACGGCAGGTGCAATCTGGTACTCGTTGTAATACTCACGCAAAAAATTAATCACTTCCCAATGGTTGTCAGTGAGAGGCACTTTTTCTTCTTCAGCCAAGTGAACTGCTGCATCCGCAGTCCATTCGGCAAGGTTCAGCAGGTAACCCTCTTCGTCAGTTTCGTAGGTCTTGCCGTTGATTTCAAAGCTCATATATTTCTCCAGTTAAAAATGAATCGGTGCGCTGCGTGAGGCTCAAAGCCAGGAGTGCGAAGTGTTGTGTTGTTCGACCAGATCCACGAATCCTGCGTAGTCAGTCAGGGTGATGCCGTCCATCAACTTGCCTGTCATGCCACGGGCGTCCATATCTGGCTGCAACGCGAACACACTGAATTTGGTGCAGGCCTCAGCCACACGGCTTTCAACCGCACTACCTTTGGCGGCAGCATAAATGCCGTCTTCTATCAGCAACAAGGCATGGCCCGGCTGCGCCATGCGCAAGCAGGTGTCAAGCGAACTGGCATCGAATGGTGATTTATTAATGATGTGCAACATGGGTTTTCCTTCCGATCAAAAGCTCAGGATCACGTCCTGTTGCGCCATGAGTTCACCCATCTGTTGGGCATCCAGCACCTCGACAGGTACCAACAGGTCACTCTCCGCCAAACCGCGCTGGTCCAGTGACGCCCGGTCAACGTAAAGTTTTTCAACGTCGTAACCTTCCAGCGCACGGTAACTGGGTGAAAAGTTCTTGATGCCGATGCCCTTGGTCTGCTGGCCTTTGACCAGCTCATAGACCCCATCGTCAATGAACACCAGACTCACATCCTGATCGAATGTGGCAGTGATCAACACCACTTCCAGACTCTCCAGGGCATAAATGGTCCCATAAGGTGCTTTGCGGTTGACAAACATGAATTTCTTCAATGTGGGTCCGCTTGCTGCTTGTTGTTCGCTCATAGTGTGTGCTTCTCTGTACTGGATTAATCGCCGAACGTGACCAGGCGGTCCGCTTTGATCCCACTGTCCACCAACTGACCCAAGCCTGAGATGCGAAAGCCCGGCGCCAACACTTCTTCCTTGATACCCCGGCGCAAGGCAGCGGCCACACACACCACCAGATCCACCTTGTGTTCAGCCGCAAGCGATGACCATCGGTTGACCACATGGCGGTCATCCTGCGGTGGCTCGGTGAGCCGGGTCGCGTTGTTGACACCATCGTGATAGAAAAACACACGCTGGATGGAATGGCCTTTGGCCAGGGCAGCCACTACAAACTGGTAAGCGCTGTCAGACGCCTGATGTGTGTAGGGGCCTTCATTCACGAGTACGCCAAATTTCATGGTGAATCCGGGGCTAAAAATTAAAAACGAATGTGGGTAGAGGCGTTCAAACTTGAACGTGAACCACGCCAGTCGTCGATCAGGTACTTGGTGAAGGGTAAATCGCACTTTTCAAAGAAGGCCGGCCAGCCAATGCGCTCGATCCAGTCAGAAACCCGCTCCCAGGAACGCGCATCGGCTTTGTAGGTGTACAAAATCTTTTTCACCATGGCTGACACTTCTGGCCAGCGCGGCGGGTTGTTGGGCAAGCCCGAAGCGACCATCTTCATGAAGGTCGGTTTGCCACGGGCATTGGAGTTTTTGCCGCCCACCCAGATCGCCAGCTTGCTGTGCTCAGGGTCATTGATCTGCATGGGAGGGCATGGTGGGTAGCAGGCGCCGCAGCACATACATTTGGACTCATCAATTTCCAGTGACGGCCTGCCGTTCACCATGGCTGGCCGAATGGCTGCCACCGGGCAACGCGCCACCACAGTGGGACGCTCGCACATGTTGGCCACCAGATCGTGGTTGATCTTGGGTGGTTTGGTATGCTGAACAATGATGGCAATGTCTGCCTGGCCGCCGCAGTTGATCTCGCAGCAAGACGTTGACAGATGCACCCGGTTGGGCATTTCTTCCTGGATGAACTCGGCATGCAGGTCATCCATCAGCGCCTTGACCGCGCCCGAAGCATCGGTGCCAGGAATGTCGCAATGCAACCAGCCCTGGGTATGCGCAATGGCTGACACCGAGTTGCCAGTGCCCCCCACCGGGAACCCATTGGATGTCAATGCTTCAACCAGAGGCTCGACACGGGCAGGATCAGACACCATGTATTCGATGTTGGAGCGAATCGTGAAGCGGACATGGCCATCGGCGTAGGTGTCTGCAATGTCACACAGCTTGCGGATGGTGAACAAATCCATCTGGCGTTGCGTGCCAGCACGCACTGTCCAGATCTGGTCGCCACTGTGCGAGACATGGTGCAGTACACCAGGCCGTGGCCGGTCGTGGTATTTCCAGTTGCCGTAGTTCTTGGCCATCAACGGATGCAGGTACTGCTTGTTGTCTGGTACGCCGCTCTCAATGGGGGTGCGCATAGTTGCCATGGTTATCTTTCTTAATCAGTTATCAAGGACAAGCTGGCCTCAGGCCGCCGCTTTGCGGGCGTTGATCTTGGCGACCTCATCGTCCCAGCCGTCAGTGCGAACATAAGGATTGGTACGCGGAGTAGACACCATGTTGGCGTCCACTTCCAGGCCGATCCCTTCCAGGAAATTGACCAGGCCGATGCGTTCGATCATTTCGCCAGTGCGCTCGTGCTCCAAGGCGTTTTCAGCAAAGAAGTCAATCGACTTCTGACCCAGCTCCACCAGCGCCTCGTAATCTTCGTCCGTTTTCATGGGCATGAAAGGAACCACCATGGTGCCCATCAAGTCGCCAATCTTGAGGGTCCGCTTGCCGCCCATCAAGACACTGACGCCCTTGTCAACACCGGTGGCCAAGGCACCCGTCATGACATTGATGCAATGCATGCAACGCACACAGTTGGAATTGTCAATTTCCAGCGACTGGGTGTCGTTCAAGGCCACGCTGGAGACCTTGGCCCCCTTGGAGACATCTTTGGTCTCTTTGAGCATGATGGCCTTGGTCGGGCAACGGCTGACCACATCATTGACCAATTCGGTCATACCATGCTTGTCAAACCATTTACGTGCCAAAGCTTCATCCACACGAATGTTGTCGCGCCAGGTGCCAATCACAGCCATGTCGGCACGCTGAATGGAGTTCATGCAGTCATTGGGGCAACCCGAAAACTTGAACTTGAACTTGTAGGGCAATGCCGGGCGGTGCATGTCATCGAGGAAGGTGTTGAGCACTTGACGGTGCGCACGCGCCTCGTCAAAGCACGACTGCTCACAACGCGCCGCTCCCACACACGACATGCTGGTGCGCACCGCCGGACCGGCGCCACCCAAATCAAAACCCAGCTCATTCAACTCGTCAAACGCGCCCTGAACATTGGCAGTGCTGGCACCCTGGAACATGATGTCGCCAGATTGGCCATGAAAAGCGATCAGGCCTGAACCGTGCGTTTCCCAGATATCGCACATTTTGCGCAGCACATCGGTGTTGTAGTGCATGCCGGCTGGCGGCTGAATGCGCAGGGTGTGAAATTCTTTGGAAGCCGGAAACATCTCGGCCACTTCTGAAAAGCGTGGAATCACACCGCCACCGTAACCAAATACACCGACCGTGCCACCCTTCCAGTAACCCTTGCGGGTTTTGTAAGAGTGCTCCAACTGACCCATCAGGTCAGTCATGTAGTCACTGTCTTTGGCCAGGCGTTTCAGTCCTGTCACAAAACTGGGCCATGGACCGCTTTCCAGCTGGTCGAGCATGGGGGTGTCATGTTGCTTTTTGCTCATCGAGTATCTCCTGTCATGGGGCGCAGGGTTTGCGCTGATCGGTCGAACCGGGTCTGTTGATCAGCGGCTGTTTTGTGCACTACTCGATCAACTGAGGGACAAATAGTACGAGCCGTGAGATGCATTTGCCATCCCCCTCGTTGGGTAGTTTGGGCTACCCATTTGGGCTATATCACCCCACCCGTCCCGGTGATAGACGGCCCGGCCTCACATTGCGCCCAATAGAGGTGTCATCATTGACGCGTGTATGTGACAGATTTACGTCTTATGCAGCCGACCCTGATTTTTTGTTAACGTTGAGAAACCATGCACCATGTCGACCATCACACCGCTTGAAAAACTGACGATTCCTGTGGGCGGGCAGGTGATTGAGTTGCAGCAACTGGATTACGAGGCCGGTGGCATGAGCTTGTTGCGTACCCGTATCCGCGAAAAAAGCCGCTTCACCGTGTTTGACATTGACCCCCAGTCTGCAAGGCAATGGGGCGAGGCCTTGCTGCGCTGGGCCAATAGCCAACCGCAGTCCCAGATTGACGGTAAGCCAACCGCCCAGGAACCACAATGAGCGACGCTCAACTGCCGATTGCATCCGCTGTGGATGTGGTGTTTCCTGTAAACGGGAGCAGCCTGCCGCGTGACCATGCACAAGCCCTTCAGTCGGCTCTGTGTCACCAGTGGCCCTGGCTAGCGTCCGAGGTGCAAACCGGGATTCACAGCATCAAGCTGGTCCCCGGCACTCTGCCCCAGGCCATGCTGTCGCGCCGTACCAAACTGCTGTTGCGCGTGCCAATACACCGCGCACCTGAGTTGCTGGCAACCGCTGGCATCGACTTGGTCGTGGCGGGTCAGCCCATGAATTTGGGCACCCCGCACACCCGTGAATTGTTGCCGCATGCGACTCTGTATGCCTACAACGTGGCGGGCGCCAGTGCCGATGAAGTCACCTTCATGACCGAGATCACACGGGAACTGGCTGAACTGGGCATTGGCGGCGAGCGCGTATGTGGAAAGCGCCAGCAAATTTCGCATGCCAGCGGCACGCTCAGCACCTTCAGTTTGATGCTGCACGCCCTGGTACCCGAACAATCCGTGCGCCTGCAATGCCTCGGCATAGGGTCACATCGCCTACTGGGTTGCGGCATTTTTATTCCTCACAAATCCGCAGCGGCGGTTTAAAGTAGTTTTATCAACTGGAAAACGGAGAACGTAAATGGCATACATCATCAATGGCACCGAGGTTGAAGCTGACGATTTGGGCTACCTGCTAGAGCCAATCTATGAGGACGAAGCTGTGCGCGTCATTGCCGCAGCTGAAGGCATCACCTTGACCGATGCCCATTGGGAAGTAGTGAACTACCTGCGCGACCAATACCGTGAGCATGGTCATACCCCAAATTTTCGCAACATGCTCAAAGGCTTTGCCGAAATTCGCCCTGAGGTCGACAGCAAGTACCTGTACGACCTGTTTCCCATTGGCCCCGCCAAGCAAGGCCCCAAGGTCGCAGGCTTGCCGCAACCTCTAGGCAAGGGCGGTTACTAATATGCCCTTGCGCTCGCCACCGTTCAGGCATTCGCATGACCTGCAAAGGCACTGGCTTGCCGGGCGCAGCCTGGCGCGGGGCGACGTATGGCCAACATAAGGATCAAGAGTCAATGGTTTCGCGAAGGCGCAGCCAAGACGCCACAGCAAACCGCCAGCGCCATGGCGTTCATCACCTGGCGTGTGGCTCAAAATATGCTCAAGCAAATGCGCTCAGCGAGTTTTGACATTGAGATTGGGTCCCAATACTTTGCCTTCACCCGCGAAGTGCTGGTGTTTCTGATTCAGGTGCTCGATCGCATGGCAAGTGAACGCATGGATGCCAGCTTGCGCGCTGAATTCATGACCGCCCTTGTGCAGCGTGTGGCAGAGGTGCTGCAAGAAAACGAAGATGGCCTGATGGGTGTGCCGCCCGAGGGACAAGCCAGTCACTATGACCAATTCATCGACCTGTTCAACGAGCTGGCAGACCATTATGCGGATTTTGGCTACGACGCACAGGGTCCGGACTTTGCGTTTGTGCGCTACCTGGGACACCGCATTGAAGCGCTAATGCCCGAAAAAGACCAACGCTGGGTGGTGGACCAGATCATGGCCAGTGAAGTGCCCGATGCCTTAGAGATGATCAAACGCGGCATGCAGGGTGTGTTATCCACCGAACCACGACCCGCACGCGCCGCGCGCGGTGGTGCGTCAGGCGATTAACGTTCACCCCGTCATGAACCACCCTTTTGACCTGAATCAACCCGCTGCCTACCAGCGCTGGCGTGATGACAAGCTGGCCAGCCAGCCACGCCAGGCAGCTGATTTGATCGTGGATGTGGCCGACCCGCGCGCGCTGCGCGGTGGCGAGCGCCAGGCCTTGCTGCAGCGCTGCGCAGTGGCCAACATGGCGATCTACCGCAGCCCGATTTTGTTGGAAGACAAATCGATTGCGCGGTTGTTGGCGAACCAAGTGGGCCTGCATCGCCTTGACGGCAACTGGCTGGCGGATGAAGACGGCATCTCGCCGATTGCCGTCGCCGCCCCGGCCGGTGACCGCCCAGCGTTCATTCCCTACACCAATCGCCCCATCAAATGGCACACCGACGGCTACTACCAACCAGAAGACCGCCTGATTCGAGGCATGGTGTTGCATTGTGTGCGTCCGGCCCGAAGCGGCGGGGAAACCGCCCTGATGGACCATGAGATGGCCTACATTGCCCTGCGCGATGCCAACCCGGACTGGATTGCTGCGCTCATGGCACCTGATGCCATGACCATTCCAGAGCGTCTCGATGACGACGGTATTGCGCGGCCGGAACAGGCTGGTCCGGTGTTCTCGGTGAACGCGCTCAACGGCGAACTGCACATGCGTTACACCGCACGCACCCGCAGCATCGTCTGGAAAGACGATGCCCCTACGCGCCAGGCTGTGGCCTTTTTGGACCACTTGCTAAGCAGTGACAACCCGTTCGTATTCCGGCTACAACTGGCCCCTGGCATGGGGCTGGTTTGCAACAACGTGCTGCATGACCGGACAGGCTTTGACGATGACCCCAGCCGCCCCAGACTGCTGTATCGGGCGCGTTACCTGGATCGGATCGCCAAGCCAGCAGATTCAGACAGTGTCTTGGAACCTGCTGATATTTATAACAATACAGCCTCTAGCCCTTTATATATAAGCGCTAATAGCTATTAAATATATAGCATTATCATGTCCCACCAAGTGAGCGTTTGGCGAGCCGCACAGTTGCTGGGCGTGGCGCGGGGCCTGCTTCAACAGCAAGTGCGTGATGGCACACTGATCCTGAATGATGGTCTGGTATCAACCGACGTGCTACTGAGGCTTTACCCCGAAGCGCGTCTGGAAGAATCCGGCCTGCTGGAGCGGGTGACGCAAATTCGCAATGAGGCTTTTGGCAAACGATTGCGTGAACGCCTGCTACCAAGCCAGGAGGTATTGGCTCAACGCCTGTTCGCACAAAGCCAGGAACTGGCTGACGTGCGTCAGCACTTACAGCGCTACCACGAACTGGTGATTGCGCTGCAAAAAAATATTCGCCAACAACTTGCCCATCACCCCGATGTCGTGAGTTGGCTTGGCCTGGAACAACAAGTCACACAGGGCTTGGCCAAAGCGCTGGCCACTGAGCCGGTGGACATGCTGGAGGTAATGGACGATATGCTCAAAGTCATGACGGCACAGGTCACTGTGCGCCCCAGCGGCCATGAGTTCTCGGTGGAAGGACGGACCAGTCTGCTGCAAGCCGGCTTGCACTCCGGCCTCAAACTCAACTACGGCTGCGGCAACGGCAGCTGCGGCATGTGCAAGGTGCGGGTGATCTCGGGCGAAGTCGCCAAGGTTCAGCACTTTGATTACCCCCTGTCGGAGGCAGAAAAAGCGCAAGGCTACACCTTGATGTGCTGCCACACTGCAGCCAGCAGCACGCTGACGCTCGAAATGCTGGAGGCCACGGGGCCGCAAGACATACCCGAACAACTCGTCATCACCCAGGTACGTGCACTCAGCACCTTGGCGCCCAACACCTTGTTTCTGCATCTGCAAACCCCGCGCACTCACCGGTTGCGCTTCCTGGCCGGTCAATCGGTACGCCTGGGTTGCACCCTCCCGGGGCAGCCAGACCTGCATACCAGCTACGCGGTCGCCAGTTGTCCCTGTGATGACCGGAATTTGCTGTTTTTTGTGACACGGGATTCTGATGATGGTTTTGCCCAAAGCCTGTTCAACGGTCATGTCAAACCAGGCACCACTGTCAGCGTTCTGGGCCCTGCTGGTGAGTTTGTGTTGGCTGAAGGTAACCGACCTCTGGTTTTTGCTGCCTGTGACGGTGGTTTTGGGCCCATCAAAAGCTTGATTGAGTACGCCTTGTCACTGGATGCGTCACCTTCACTGTCACTGTTTTGGCTGGCAACCCGGCCTGATGGCCACTTTTACAGCAACCAGTGTCGTGCCTGGTCTGAGGCACTGGATCAGTTTGAGTATGAACTTGTGACACACACGGACACAGCCATGGGAGCCTGGCAAATCGCCCAAGCCATGCGCGCCGACCTGTTTGAACCTGACTGCGATTTCTACCTGGCTGGCCCCACCGCCTTCGTCAGCACGCTGCATGAAGAATTGCACGCCTCAGGCGTCCCGGAAAGCCAAATTTTCACCTTGGTTCTCTAGCCGATCCACAGGCCCCTATGACCATGCCCACATCAAACGCCCTCTCCCCATGCGCTGACCACGCAATCAACACCTACGCCGAGGCGACCCTTGAAACCCAGGCGATGGCACTGCCTGAGTGCGCGGGAGGTGAGTCCTTCGCGCTGATGGTGGTGGGCCACAGCATGGCACCAGAGTTTCTGGAAAACGAAATCATCCTCGTCGAGCCTGAAGGCCTTGCCAAAGATGGCTCTTACGTGCTGGCATGGCATGCCGATGGGTGGACCTTCCGGCAGTTGGTTCGCGCTGATTCTGACTGGGTTCTGCATCCTCTGAACCCGGCGTTTGAAGATGCGCCAATCGCAGACCTGCACTGTGTGCGCGGCGTCATCATTCAAAAAGCATTGCCCGGGCGGCGTCGCGCCTCCAAACACTACGTCTGACACACCCCCTTGGCCATCCACACAGAAAGACCACAGCGTGCCTTATTACATTTACCGAATCAAACCCTTCATGCAACTGGACAAACTGTGTGAATTTGGCAGCTTCAAAGAGGCCTCTGCTCAAGCCAAAATTTTGCGCACCACAGAGCCAACCGACCCAACCATCAAAATCAAGGTGATGTTTGCTGACAATGTATTGCAGGCGGAAGAACTGTTGTGCCAGCCCCGCGCCGCTGGCCCCAAGGGCGATGACTGAAGGCGCCTGAGTGGACGAACTGGCCTATCAGGCGTCGCGCCAGAGCGCCAACCCGTCACCCTGTGTCTTTGAGAAAGCCATTCTGGCAGGCTGTGCGCAATGCAGCCTGTCCAAACGGCTGTCGCTGGCAGAGCGCGAGGTGGTGGCCTGCACGTTTGAAGTGGCGCGCATCAATTGCGGCACGCTTGAAGGCCTTTTTAGAGAACGCGCCACCTTTGTTTTGCGCCTGCCCCGCCCTGGCGTACCCATCGCCCATGCCAAAGCCATGCAACTGCAATGCGGCGGCCTGCGTGGTTTGCAGGCGGCGCTTACGTCGCCCACACTGGATGTTCATGAAATGGTACAGCGCGCGCAAGCTAATCAGGCCAGCCTGCTGGACTTGCCCTGGAGCGACATCGTGAAAAGCATTGCCAATTGGCAGCTTCGCAAACGCTCAGCCCCCAAAACACCGACCTAAACGCAGCCGGTAGGCTTGGGCAAACCACCATACTTGGTGATGGGCTTCATGGGGCCGGTCATCCAGAGTTTGAACACGCTGTTCTGGTCTTCATCAAGGTATTTGGCGAATTTCCGAATGGGTGGCACGCTGCCGAATTCTTCGTAATATTCTCGCGCTTTGAGGATTTGTGACCACTTGGTATCGTCCAGATCAAAGTTGTCAGCCAGCGCCATGGCGCGACCAACTTCCTCGGTCCATTCACCCATGTCGGTCAAATAACCATCACCGTCGCGTTCTGGCAAGTTCGTCATCGTAGGCTCTTTCTGACCGTGGTCAAGTTGACATCTGGCCGGACTCATGCGCCCGATCTGGATGAGGGTAAGCCGCTTGGTGGGCGATCAATTTGTTCAAAAAATGACGCAAGAAACCTTCTGTCTTCATGCCATGAAACCGGTCTACCGCCTGCCCGTGGCTGTAGGCAATCACGGTGGGGAACCCTTTGGCCTGGTGCCTGCCTGCAATTCGCATATTTTCATCGGCATCGACTTTAGCCAAAACAAACTGGCCTGCGTATTGCGTGGCCAAGCGTTCAAGTAGTGGTGTCAGCATGAGGCATGGGCCGCACCAGTCAGCACCAATGTCAAGCACAACCGGCACTGAACGCGAGTGCTCAACCACTTCGGATTCGAAATCAGACTCTTCAACATCAAAAACAAGTTTCATTCGGTCTAACTGCGCCAGTTTTGGTAGTGCATGGTGGCCGCAGCGCCACCCACGATGCCGGCAAGTGCAATGAACGAGCCCAAGGCAAGTGTTGACACACCCGACAGGCCCTGACCAACCGTGCAACCTAGCGCAGTCACGCCTCCGAAACCCATCAGCACAGCGCCGAGTAATTGGGTACGCAAATCTTCCAATGAGGCGAAGCCTTCCCAGCGAAATTGCCGGGTGCTGATCGCATAGACAAATGACCCAAGCACCACACCCACCGCACTGGCAATACCGAAGGTTACACGCGTTGAGGCGTCAGTCCAAAGCATCAACAGTTCCAGGCTGTAGGCCGTTGGGGCGACAAAACTCAATGACTCCAGTGTGCGGGTATTGGTGCCAAAGTACACCATCTCCAGGGTGTCCGGGTTTTCACCATAGCCCAAGTGACCTGTCAAATACCAACCGGCGACCACAATCAACCCCAACACCACCGAGCCCATCAGGTGCGACACATTGCTGCGGAACCGCTTGTCCTTCAATACAAACGCCAGCAGGCCAAACCCCACCAGCGCCATCGTCAGCAGAAGGGCAGACTTGTCAGTCATGCCGCTTGCTTTGGCCACAATTTGCGGCAAACTTTGACCAGCTAGCCCCCACTGAGTCAGGTCAATGACAACCGGGTCCAGAAAACTGCTGCGCCATTGGCCAAACAACCCCTTGAGCGTCATGTAAGCCGAAATAGCCAGGAAAACCAGCACCACCAGCGAGCGCAAGCTGCCCCCACCCACGCGAACCAGGTTTTTGTTGGCGCAACCCGCCGCAATGGTCATTCCAACACCAAAAAAAGCACCTCCAACGATGAGCGACAACCACGGCAAGCTGGGTCGTGCATAAACCGACTTGGATAAATCAACCAACCCAAAGTAGTACAACAAATTGGCGCCAATTATGGCCACGGCAATGGCCAGAAGCCACATGCGCATGCGCCCCCAGTGTTCCATGTTGACCACGTCCGAGATGGCACCCATGGTGCAAAAATTGGTTTTGTTGGCAACCGCGCCAAAAACAAAGGCCAAAATAAAACCACCCCACACCACCAGGTTGGTGGGATTCGCTGCTTCAGTCATTGCTGCTCCAGATGTCAGTCTTTGTTAATTGCCAGACACATTGGCGGCAGCTACCCGGGAGAGCGTGGTGCGTATCGCCTCTGGGGCATTGATGATGCCCATGAACTGCCCCATGCCCAACGCGGGCCAGGCCAGCGCGATGCGGTAACGGGCATAAAGCGCATACACCTTGTTGTCCACAATGAACACCTCATAGGGTAAGCCAGCAGGGTGATCCGCGCCAATCTTGCTCACCCACCAGGCTTCACCGTCGCTGGCACTGTTCATTGCCACACCGAAGACAGCCATTTTTTGCGCCGGCATAACAACTTCATATACCCGCTGGGTATCAGCTACACCGCGCGCCAGGTTGCCTTGCACAGCTTTGAGCGCTTCCTCGAAACTCGCGTGGGTACCAAGCAGGCTGTTTTCCGAGTCAAATCTCTCCATGCCGAACATGTAGCGGTAGTTAACCAATTCGCCCTGCGGCACGTCCCCACCAAACCCGGCACCCTCGCCCAGCGCCTTCTCCAAACGCTGCTGTACTGACTTGACCACCTTGCTGGCACCCCCATACTGCCCCCGCAAATAAGCGCGGTACCAGTAATCCGGATTCATGTAAGTGACTGTGCCGTCATTGCTCACACCAATGCGGATACCGGCAGCAATGATGCTGCTGCTGGTGCCCGAGGCACGGATGACATCAAGCATGTCAGAGTCAGAGACCACCAAGGTGGCATAACCCGAAATGCCTTTTGGCGTGTGCTTGCCAAGCACGGTGAAGCCTTCAGACTTCAGTTTTTTTTCAACTTGCGAGAGCTGGGTTGACAGTTCTGCGGCAGGCAACTTGCTGGCCTGCAGGTAGGGCGGCAAAGCCCAGCCCAATTGCGCCGCACACAGCAAAGCGCATCCCAGAAGAAATTTTTTCATGATGACTTAAATGAACAGGCAAACGTCTGACTCACCCGCGAATTTCATGAAAGTCGCAGCCCCACCGTATTCCACGTCCTTGATGAACTCGCTGGTCTCAAACTCAAACAAGTCCACCGTCATCTGGCATGCCACAAACTTCACCTCGGCTTCAAGGCAGATGTCACGCAATTCCTCAAGCGAGGCGACGCCTTTGGACTTCATTTTGTTTTTCATCATCATCGTGGCCATGGACTCCATGCCCGGCAACATTTGCACCATCACAGGCATGGGCACCGGCATCGGCATGGCCGGGTTGGCCAAGGGGCTGATCTTGATGCCATCGAGATTTTTACGCAGCAACTGAAGGCCATAAAAAGTAAAGAAAATCTGCACATCCCACCCCAGCGCAGCTGCAGTTGATGCCAGGATGAACGGCGGATACGCCATATCCAACGTGCCTTTGGTGGCGATGAGGGCCATTTTTTTGGTTGCCATGCGTGAGCTCCGGGAGAGGGTAGTTCAGGTTTTTATCTGGGTGAGACTCAAGCCTTTTTGAGATAGAACACAAACTTGCTGTTTTCACTGCCCTGTTCCAGCAACGCGTTGCCGGTTTGCTCGGCAAATGCCGCCATGTCGCAGACTGAACCGGGGTCAGTGGAAATCACCCGCAAAATTTGCCCTGAAGTCATGTCTTGCAGTGCTTTCTTTGTTTTGACGATGGGCAGAGGGCAAGATAAGCCGGACGCGTCAAACTCTTTATTGAATTCCATGGGGTGTCTCCGTAAGTTGATGGTTTTTAACCAAATAATCTAGTCATTACGCACGACTCACTCACCAAAGAATGATGCCGGTACGATGAACTGATTCTTGATGACGCGCCCCCAAGCGTCTATCACCACAAAGGATGGGCGCAAGTAGCCCATATGGGCTATGCGAATCGCTGGTGCTCTCAAGTCGGCAAGTCGCTGGCCGTGCGCGCAACCTCGTGGCACACCGCCTCGCAAATCGACACGATGCGCTGGTCAGTGATGCGGTAAAAGATCTGTACGCCGTCACGGCGTTTGCCCAGAATGCCTGCTTGGTAAAGCGTGTTGAGATGCTGTGACATATTCGGCTGCGTGGTGTTGACCTTGGTCAACAGATAACTCACATTCTTTTCACCGTCGCACAGGCAATTGATGATCTTCAGGCGCATGGGCGCCGACATCACCCGAAACAAGTCTGCGGCCGACTCAAAGGTCTGGTCGGTCTTCACCACAGTCTGGGTGTCTTGCGTCAATGATTGCAGCGGCATGGCGTGTGTCCTTGTGAACCCTTGGCTTCCACCAACTCAGGGGAAATGCTGTGCCACACTGTGACATCACAATATGGCGTTAAAAATATAATTTTACGTTCAGCTAGGCCGCTGCCGCAAAGCACGGCTCAGCATAAGCACCGGAATCAACCCAACCAGCACAAGGGCCAGCGAGGGCAGCGCCGCCTCGCCCAGGCGCTCATCACGCGCCAATTGATAGGCCACCACCGCCAATGTGTCGCTATTGAAAGGCCGCAGCACCAGTGTGGCGGGCAACTCTTTCATCACATCAACAAACACCAGCAACAAAGCCGCAGCGGTGGAGCGCTTGAGCAAGGGCCAATGCACGCGCCGCAACAGCCCCCAGTCGCCGCTGCCCAACATGCGTGCGGAATCATCAAAACTGGTCGGAATGCGCGCATAACCACTTTGCACCGATTGCAGCGCGACAGCGCAAAAACGCACCAGATAAGCCCAGACCAAGCCAAACACCGTGGCAGTCATCAAGTAACCCACCCCGCTCTCTGGCCACCTGGCCTGAGCCCAGCCTACCGGCAGCAACAAGCCCACCACAATCACTGCGCCCGGCACGGCATAGCCCAAGCCAGCCAACTGCACAGCCCAACGCGTCGGCGTATCCGGCCAACGCCGCAAACTGAAGGCCAGGGCAAACGCCAGCGCCACCGCCAGCAGCGCACTGATAGCGCCAAGGCGCACACTGTTCAAGGCCCAGCCCAAAAATGGCGACCAGGACAACACTGACCAGTCGGCAATGAGCGGGCGCAGCATGAACAGCACGGGCAGCACAAAACCTGCCAGCACCGGCACGCTGCAAAGCACCCAGGCCAACCACTGCCGCATGCCCAGCAACCGCACCGGCTGCGCTTCCATTGACCCGGCCCGCGCCCCGCGGCTGGCGGCAAAACGCATGCGTCGCTGCGACCTGCGCTCCAGAAACAACAGCAAGGTGACCAAAGCCAACAGCACGGTGGCCAATTGGGCTGCTGCCAGCCGGTTGTCCATCGACAGCCAGGCCTTGTAGATGCCCGCCGTGAAGGTTTGGATACCGAAATAACTTGACACGCCGAAGTCAGCCAGCGTTTCCATCAACGCCAGCGCTGTGCCAGCCGCCACCGCCGGGCGAGCCAGCGGCAAGGCAATTTCAAGCATGCGCCGACGCATGGGCGCACCCAGCAGACGCGCCGCTTCCATCAAATGCGCGGCACGCTCGCCCAAGGCGGTACGCGACAACAAGTACACATACGGATAGAGCGAAAAAATGAACACCCAGGCGGCACCGCCGACATTGCGCACCTCGGGAAACACGCGGCCCTGCAAGCCCGTGACATCGCGCACCAGAGTTTGCATCGGCCCGCTGAACTGCAGAAAATCAGTATATGCATAGGCCACCACGTAGGCTGGCATCGCCAGTGGCAAAAGCAGCGCCCACTCAAAAAACCGCCGGCCGGCAAAGTCAAACAAGGTCACCGCTGCCGCGCATGACAAACCCACCAGCACCACGCCAGCGCCGACCAGCAGGCTCAAAATGAGTGTGGTGCCCAGATAGTCAGGCAGCACGGTTTGCGTCATCTCGCGCAAAATTTGCATGGCTGCGCCGTCTGCGCCATCCAGCGACAGCCAGGATGCGATCACCGCCAGCACTGGAAGCATGAAGATGGCCGTCATCAGCAAAAATAGAAACTGGCGCAGCCGCGAAATAAGCATGGAGGAGATCAATGATTAACAATGCAAATGAGAATTGTAAGCATCTACAATCCTCACCATGTTCCTTGAAGTTTTCCAGCTCAGCGTCACGTATGCCGGCCAAGCGACGACGGCGGTGCGTCAGGTGTCTTTTGGCCTGCGCGCCGGTGACATTGGCGTGTTGATTGGCCCATCAGGCTGCGGCAAGACCACCTTGCTGCGCGCCGTTGCGGGCCTGGAAAAGGCCTGCAACGGTGAAATCCGCCTGGGCGGCCAAGTGGTCAGCAAGGCTGGCCTGACACTGGCACCAGAGTCGCGTCAGGTGGGCATGGTGTTTCAGGACTACGCCTTGTTTCCGCACCTTAACATTGGCCGCAACGTGGCATTTGGCATTGACCACCTGCCGCGCCCGGAGCGGCAACGCCGTGTGGCGGAGGTCCTGGAACTGGTTGGCCTGGCGGGCCAAGAGTCACGCTTTCCGCACGAGCTCTCGGGTGGCCAGCAACAACGGGTGGCGCTGGCACGGGCGCTGGCCCCGAAACCGCGTCTGCTGCTGCTGGATGAGCCTTTCTCCAATCTGGATGTGGACTTGCGTGAGCGCTTGGCGCACGAGGTACGCGGCATTCTGAAAGCCGCCAACACCACCGCCCTGTTTGTCACCCACGACCAGCTCGAAGCCTTTGCCGTAGGCGACACCATCGGCGTGATGAACCAGGGCGAGCTGCACCAGTGGGACAACGCCTACACGCTGTACCACCGCCCTGCCACGCGTTTTGTGGCCGAATTCATTGGCCATGGCGTGTTCACTGCGGCCGTGATTCAGGGCGCGGCCGGACAAGTGGTGGTGCAAACCCCTTTGGGCCCGCTGGACAACGTGACCGAATGCCCCTTGCCCAACGCTTATCCGAACGGTGTCTGTGATGTGCTCCTGCGCGCTGACGACATCGTGCATGACGACCAATCACCAGTTAAAGCCCAAATCATGCGCAAGGCGTTTCGGGGTGCAGAGTTTTTGTACACGCTGCGTCTGATCACAGGCGACACCGTGATGGCATTGGTGCCCAGCCACCACGACCATTCGCTGGGCGAGTGGATTGGCATTCGGCCCCAGGTGGACCATGTGGTCACGTTCAACCGCGACGGCCTGCAGCAGGATGGCCACACAGGTCACGTGCCCTAAATACCCGCCAACGACCCGGCAGACCTGGGTCAAACCATACACTGGTATGCAGCGAAGCTTGGCGCTGATGTCCTGACCAAATGACCTATCCCCGCACTCGATAGAATGACAGGGTTTACCCTAGGTTTTTTAGCTGCACTACTTTGGATGCCACGGACCACCAGCAGGCATCTTCACCCGCCATTTTTGTGCCCGTTTTTTCAAGAAATGAGTTTCCATTGACAAAGACCATCGATATCACGGAATTGTGCTTGCGAGATGCGCACCAGAGCCTGCTGGCAACGCGCATGGCGCTGGAAGATATGGTGCCGGCTTGCGCCGACATTGACCAGGCCGGCTACTGGTCGGTGGAATGCTGGGGCGGTGCGACGTTTGACGCCTGCATCCGTTTTCTCAATGAAGACCCGTGGGAGCGCTTGCGCACCTTTCGCGCCCTGTTGCCCAATTCGCGCCTACAGATGCTGTTGCGTGGGCAAAACCTGCTGGGCTATCGCCATTACGAAGACAGCGTGGTGGACCGCTTTGTGGACAAGGCGTCCGACAACGGCATGGATGTCTTTCGCATCTTTGATGCGCTCAACGACATCCGCAACATCCGCCATTCGGTGCAAGCCGTGCGCCGCAACGGCAAGCACGCGCAAGGCACCATTTGCTACACGGTCAGCCCCCTGCACACCACTGAGACATTTGTCGAGATGGCCGAGCGCCTGGTAGAGTTGGGCTGCGACTCGATCTGCCTGAAAGACATGGCGGCACTGCTCAAGCCGCAGGCCGCTTTTGACATTGTCAAAGGCATCAAGACACGTTG
>JBBQZG010000016.1:0-38182 GCA_038207945.1 Burkholderiales bacterium | reverse complement strand
TGACCCACTCGCCGCTCATGCCGAGCTGGCCCCACTTGGTGATGTCGGCGGCAGCGCCGCACTTGCGGCCGACCGACATGGCAGCGTCGACTTCCTGGAGGCTCAGGCCCTTGATCGGGTTGTCCTTGTTGACGTACACCGCCAGCGCGTCGATGGCCACGCCGACGGGCGTGGGCTTGTAGCCGTGCTTTTTCTCGAAGCCTTCGACTTCGCGCGCCGTCATCAGGCGGCTCATCGGGCCAAAGTTCGAAGCCCCTTCGGTCAGCGCTGGCGGCGCGGTTGACGAACCGGCACCCTGAATCTGGATGTTGACGTTGGGGTACAGGCGCTTGTACTCCTCGGCCCACAGCGTCATCAGGTTGTTCAGCGTGTCGGAGCCCACGCTGGTGAAGTTGCCCGAGACGCCGGCCGCTTTCTGGTAAGCCGGCAGCGCGGAGTCGACCTGCACCGCTTGGGCAAGTACCGCGCCACTGCCCAGCAGCGCGCAGCCGGCAATCGAGTTGGCAAGGATTGATTTCAGTTTCATGGTCAAGGTGTCCTGAAGTGGAGTGGAAATGCAGCAGACCGGATGTTCATGGATGATCGTGACAGCAATGTGACAGCCCACAACACCGTTGCGGGCGGCCGCGCCTGCACGGTGGACGTGTCCGCAGTCCTCGCCGTTGGTGGCCGTAGCGATGTCGGGTTGAATGACGGTTTTGTGACCCAGGCCCGTGCGCGAGCGGCCTCTCGTTGACATCGAACCGTCATGAATGAGGCGATGTCTTGAACTCCATCGACGGCCTCAACACGCTGGGGTCCAGCCTGTAGCCCACACCCATCATGCGGCTCGAAGGGCTTGGCCACGCACAGGCTCGCGCCGCATTGCAAGCCGTCGTCCCCGCAGAACTGCAATACGCTGCACGACAGCATCACGGTGTGCACCGTCTTGCCCTGCGTCGCGCGGGCCATCCGCACCGCCCATTCGGCCTGTGTCGCGGGCGCCGCGTCAACGTCGATGACGATCATATCGGGCACCACCTGCGCGGCCAGGTATTGGCCCCCTACGGCGCTGGCCACCACCATCGGAAAACAACCCACCGCACGCAGATGGGCGGCCAGGAGTTCTTGCACGAACGGCTCGCCCGCGACCAGCAACACCGTCTTGCCGGCGCGCGGCGCCGCAGCGGATCCCGCGTACTGCAGTTTCGGGGCTGCCTGTGAAAGAGGGGAGTTGCGCATGCGCCGCATGGTGCGACGCCATTGTGACAACTGAGTGACAGCTTGCGTGCCGATGACTCGCCAGTGCCGCGCCGGGTCGCAACGCCATCGCCATCGCCATCGCCATCGCCATCGCCATGATGGTGGGTCTGCACCAGCGACAGGGTGGCTTCGCGTTGCCGCAGTTGTCCATCTGCCGCTATCGCCTATACGGTTTATACTGTTTATCCCGTTCAAGGAGTTTGTCATGACCAACGCCCGGACTGTCACCGCACCCACCAAGCCCAAGCTCTCACCCAAACCCACCGCCAAGCCGGTGCCGGTGGCCCGCAAGCGTCGGACCACAGCACCCCAGTCCACCGAAAGTCAGGTCGCACCGGCCAAGGCAGCAAGCGTGGTTGCGGCGCCCAAGCCCGTCAAGCAGAAGCTGGTGCGCGACAGCTTCACGATCCCGCGCTCTGAGTACGCCGTGCTCGACGCGCTGAAGGCGCGCCTGGTCAAACTGGCGCGCCCGGCCAAGAAGAGCGAAGTGCTGCGTGCCGGCATCAAGCTGCTCGATACGCTGCCCGATGCGGTGCTGCTGCAGGCGCTGGGCGCCGTGCCGGCCATCAAGACGGGCCGGCCGGGAAAGGCCAAATAGCGGCCGCAGCCTGTCAAGCCCTTGCGGCTTGCGGCACAGGGACGGGCACGGCGCCCAGGTGCTGCTCCCAGGCGATGATTTCCAGCCGCCCGTCGGCATGTTCGACCAGCGCGGTGAGGCTATCCATCACCCAGCCGCGCGCAGCGAGTTCAGGTGCTGCTGATGCGCAGCATGGGTTCGTAGGCCCAGTCGCCCACATACGCCAGCCACTTGGCGCACTGGATGACGCCGTCGATGTGGTCGCCGTGCGTGACGCAGAGCTTGCGGACGTCGGCCGTCTCGTGGATGCATTCGTCCGCCACCCATGCTGGGCTCCAGAAGTTGGGCGGATGGTCGGCCATGTCGGTGAGCACGGTCACGAACGGTCGCACCAGCGCCAGGCCGTCGTGCAGCGCGCGGTTGAAGTTGGGGATCAGCGACACCACCAGGTCGGACTGGCTGGCCTGCCAGAGCCGTGCCAGGCGCTTGTTGTAGATGTCCTCGGGCTCGAAACCGGTCGTGCGCTTGAACAGGCCGATGGGGTCCGACACTTCGATCAGATTGACCTTGCGCACATTCCAAGCCCGTCCCTGCGACAGCATCACTTGCGCCTGCGCCGCAGCGCGGTGGCCGCCGCCAGCGTTAACCAGATAGATCGACGCTGGTCATCGTTCAGGTTCCGCAGCCGATTGCCTACGCAGTGCTGGCGCCGACCAGCCGGGCAGTTCGTGCTCGGCCAGCAGCGCGATGGCCACGATCAGGACCGCGTTGTCGGCCAGCGCCGAGCGGAACTGCGCCGCGATCAGGACGTGAAAGCCGCGCGACACGTCGACATTCGCGCGCGGCAGGCGCTTTTAGCTGCCGATGCGGCCACCGTCGTTCTTGGTGATCACGATGGTGGCCGAGCGCGGGCGCGCAGTGGCGCCCCCGGCCCCATAGCGCGCGTTGCCAGGCCAGTGGCTGGTGTACCTGGCCGGGTCCCCGATGTGGGCTTGCAATGTGTTCTCGCCCGGGTGCTGGATGTTGACGAACAGCGCCTTGCCGTCGGGTGTCTCGCACAGGCCGGTGATCTCGCAGCCGACCGGGCCGACCAGGAAGCGCTTGAGCGTGTCGGCCGTCGGCGCCTTGCCGACGTAGGTATCCACCGCCAGCGTCGTCCCCGCCGCGCGCGTGTAGCTCAGCGTCTTCTTCGCACCGTCACCCACCTGCCCCGGCATGGCGGCCAGCATCATGCAGTTGGTGACATCGGTGTAGGCGCCGTCGTCAGTCTGGATCCACATGATGCCGGTGGATGGGCTGAACACCAGGCCGTCGGGGCTGGAGAAATCCTGGTCACCGGTCAGGCTGGACAGGATGACGGTGCCCGGTGCCGCGCTGGATTCCGCGCCAAACACGTACACATCCCAACTGAAGCTGGTGGCGGCATTGCCAGCGCTGCCTTCCTTGACGCGCAGCACGTGCCCGTTCGGGTTACCGGTTTGCGTGCTGCTGCCGTTCTTGATGTCGCTGTAGACGCGTGGGTTGGCGCTGTCGGGTGGCATCGTGGTGGAATTGACCGCACGGTTGTTGTTGTTGGTGAGTGTGAAGTAGATCTCGCCGTTGGCCACGTTGGTGGCGCACCACTCGGGGCGGTCCATCTTGGTGGCGCCCACTGCGTCGGCGGCGAGACGGGCATTGACCAGCACATCGGCCTGGTCGGCGAACGTGTAAGTCGCAAAGCCAGCAATGGCCGCATGGGTGGTAGTCAACTCAATCCAGCTACCCGTACCGTCGTTGTTGAACTTGGCCACGTACAACTTGCCGGCATTGAGGTAGGTATCACCGGTGGTGATGCGGTCCGTCGGGTTGGCATCCGCTGCGGCCCAGGCCTTGGTCGACACGAACTTGTAGATGTACTCGCCGCGCGAGTCGTCACCCATGTAGACCGCCAGTGGCTGGCCCGCGACAGGTTTGCCGAACGCGGCGCTCTCATGCGCGAAGCGGCCGAAGGTGTTGATTTCGTTGCGGTAGTCGTCGCTGCCGTCGGTGCTGGTGTCGAGCTTGCTGATGTTCCAGCGAACATACTTGTCCTCGGCGGAGACCACGCTTTCCCAGCCGTGGAGGCTGCCCGAACCTGCATTGCGGCCATAGCGCTTGAGGGCGACCACACTCTTATCAGCACGGGTCGTGTCGTCGGTGGCGCTGCGGGTGAAGTAGCTCGCCCAGTTTTCCTCACCGGTCAGGAAGGTGCCCCAGGGCGTTTTACCGGTGCCGCAGTTGTTCAGCGTGCCGCGGGTCTTGGTGCCGTCTGTGGAATGTTTGGTCACCATCAGGGCGTTGCCGCGTGCTGGGCCGGTGAGTTGGATGTTTTCACTCAGGGCGGTCAGGCGGAAGTTGAAGGTCGACGCTGGCACGGTGGCCCACTTGCTGCTGGTGTTTTTGACTTCAACGACCGAGACACCGTGAATGGCGGTTTCTTTGTCCACTTCAGCGGCTGGGCGCGGCAGCGTGCTGGTACCGCCATTGGCATGCAGGAAGAAAGAGCTGCGCGTTTCGTCGGTGGTGGCTTCGTGGTTTACGGCCAGCAGGCCACGGTCAGTAGACGTGAGTGAGGTCTTGCCAGACGCATCCAGGCCAAACCATTCCATACCGTCATGGTGGTCACCAGAGCGGTTTTCAAAATCAGCGTCAGTGCCGTCGTTCTTAAAAGTCGGAGTTGCAGCCGTGAGCGGATTGCCCAAGGCATAAATCACGCTGGCGGTGTAGCCGGCTGGTACCAACACGGCATCGGTCAGGCTTTTGGATACGGCGCTGAAACCCAGCAGTGTGGATGAGGGCGCGGCCGGTGCGACCACCGCGTCGTCGCCACCACCACAGGCGGTCAGGCCCATGCCTCCCAGCAGCACCGAGTCAAAGCTCGGGTTGCTAACAGAACAAGGCCTTCAGTTTCAGACGCCAGGGGCCGCAGCCTGCTGACCATTCCCAGCAAAACCAGAGACTGATTTTTTAGCCGCGTGCTTGGCTGCAGCGGCAGCATTGGCAACCTGCTCGGCATCCTTGAAACGCCCCGGGAGCACCACAACGGCACCAATCGACAGGGAGGTCAACGGAAAAAACTGTGCAAAGCCTTGCCGGTCTTCGGCCTCAATGCCACCCTTCAAGCGGTCAGCGGGGTCAAACAGATTGGCCGCTTGCGCGTTGAATTCTTCGATCATGTGGTGGCAATGCTCAGCCCAACCGGTGCTTTGAAACACCACAATGAAATCGTCGCCGCCGACATGGCCCAAAAAATCGCGCCGCTCTTCAATGTGCGCGGCCGCCACTTTGGCCACCAGACGAATCATTTCATCGCCCCGCCAATAACCGTAGCGGTCGTTGAACGATTTGAAATGGTTCAAGTCGAGGTAAGCCACGGCAAACTCGCTGCCGCGTGCCAGCATGCGGTCAATGTGCTGGGTGATGGGAATGTTGCCAGGCAGAAACGTGAGCGGGTTGGCGTGGCGCGCTGCTTCAATGCGCGTCTCGGTGACCGACTTCACGATCTGGTCACCCCGACACAGGCCGCGGTAGCGGCCGTTCTCCACCACAATAAAACCATCGTTCAGGTAGCGCTGGTCATCTGAGGTGAGAATGCCCAGCAGGTCGTCAATGTTGTGCTTGTTTTCAATCAGCCGCGGCTGCATGTTTGCCCATTGCAAACAGGGCTTGCTGCCCCACAACTCACGGTAATAAAGCTTGCTGTAATGGTTCAGAAAGTCCACCCGATTGATGATGCCAATGGGGCGATCCCCCACGACAATAGGCAACGCATGCAGGTGCGGATGCGTCAGAAACAGCTCAGCCACATGGTCGTTGTGGGTGCTGACCTCAATGGTCGGTGCCTGCATGACCTGCAAGCGGTCAAAGATGTTGGCCTGCGCGCCTTGCCTGCCCTCAGGGTAAACCGCCACCTGCCGATTCACCACCACCGCCACGGCCTCCGGCTGCACCGCGGTGCGTGGCGCATCACTGGGGCGTGCCAGCAGATAGCCCTGCCCGTAGGTGATGCCAAGATCGCGCAGCAAGCGCAAGTCATCTGCTGTTTCAATGCCTTCGGCGACCAGCTCGGAGTCAAAAATGGCGGCAATTTTTTGCAGGGCCTCGATGGTTTTGACCTTGTCAGCGTGAGAACTGATGTCTTTGGTGAAGTACTTGTCGATTTTGACCACCTCGGGCCGCACCTCCGACCAAAGGCGCAGGCTGGAGCGACCGTCACCAAAATCGTCAAGCGCAATCTGAATACCGAGCTGGCGCACCGCTTTGGCCGCGTCAACCAGGGCGGGCATGTCCAGCACGCGTTCATGCTCGGTGATTTCCAACACCAGTTGCCGGCTGGAGATGCCCCAACGCCGCATCAGGCGCATCACCGGCTGCATGCCCGCCTGTGTGATCAGCCGCACCAAGGCCTGTGCGCTGATGTTGATGAACAGGCGCCCGCGCTGTTTCATCTCGCCCCAGCGCCGCAAAATCACCACCAGGCAAGCCAACTCCAGCTCATAGCCCAAACCCTCTTCACTGGCTTGGGCAAACAATGCATCGGGCGTGTAAAGGCCGCCCGCATCTGGCCCACGAATCAAGGCCTCATGCGCGTACACCGAGCCATCGGCCAACATGGCGATAGGCTGAAACAGGGGGTACAGCCGACGCTGGGCAATGATCTGACCGAGTGCGGTGTCGTAGACAAAATTGTCGTCCACCGTGCGAATCACCGGAACTCGCTGCGGCAGCGACAAGATTTCAGCTGACCGGCTTTGCATCAGCGGGCTAAATTGAACGTGCGACATGGTTGACCTCTTCATTGCTGGAAAACAGCTCCCCAGCATCCAGAGCAATCAGCATATGACATCTGTGTGAAAGTGCTGTGACAACACGAAACATGGCTGGCCATTGCGAATCATCAAGCGCGGATCCTGTCCAACCAACACACTACACGCCCGCAGGTTTTGTTTTTTCAATTGATCAGGAGAGAGGTCATGAAGCTGTCTACAGTGTCTGTCGTTGGTCTTTTTGCGCAAACTCCGGCGCATCTGCACCATGTTTCGTGACCGGGATGAGGCAGCCCATCGGCTGGCCGACAAACTCAAGGCCTACCGGGGCCAGCATCCGCTGATTCTTGGAATTCCGCGCGGTGCGGTGCCGATGGCCAAGCTCATCGCCGACCAATTGAAAGGCGACCTGGACGTGGTGCTGGTGCGCAAGCTGCGTGCGCCGCAACAGCCGGAATTGGCCATTGGCTCAATCGATGAAAGCGGCTGGACTTACCTGGCCGAGTACGCCAGAGCCTATGGTGGCAGTGCCGACTACATTGAAGCCGAAAAGCAGGTCCAGATGGAAACCATTCGCCAGCGCCGTGCCCAGTACACGCCGATTCGTCCGTCCATCAGCCCCACCGGGCGCATCGTGATCGTGATTGACGATGGCTTGGCCACCGGTGCCACCATGATCTCTGCGCTGCATGGGCTGCGTGCCATGAAGCCCGCCAAACTGGTGTGCGCCGTACCGGTCGCACCGCCCGACACACTGGCCAAAGTGGCTGACTTGGCGGACGAGGTGGTGTGCCTTGAAGCGCCCCCATTTTTTCGGGCGGTGGGGCAGTTTTATCAGCACTTCCCGCAGGTGGATGACGACGAGGTGATCAAGATCCTGCAAAACGCGTGACGCATACGCCAGCGGTGTCGCGTGGCCTTACGCCCACACATTGAGCACCAGCACGCCAAGCACAATCAGGCCAATGCCCAGCCAGGCTGCCGGACTAAGCACCTGGTCAAACACCCACCAGCCCATCAGTGAGATCAGCACAATGCCGACGCCCGACCAGATGGCGTACACCACCCCCACGGGAATACTTCGCTGGGTGAGCGACAGGCAATACAAGGACACCGTGTAGCCACAGGCCGCGCCGATCGACGGCCACAAGCGGGTGAAGCCGTCGGAGGCCTTGAGGGATGAGGTGGCCAGCACCTCGGTGACGATGGCAATGGACAAAAGCAGCCAGGGCATCCACTTGGCAGACACACCCATCATTGGACCTCCTTGTCTGTGAACGGCACGCGATAGACCCACACCGGTTTACTTTGAGCAGCACGCAGCACGCCAAAGGGATTGAGCGCCTGCGCTTCAAATTCAAGACTGACCAGATAGGCCCCAGCCTTGAGTTCTGCGCGCGCTTTGGTCACGGCGCGCGGCATGCTTTCCGGGCGCTGAAACAGGTAAACCATGTCGTAGCCCGACCAATTGACCGCCCAAATGTCACCCTGGCGCACCCGCGCCCAGGGGCAACGCAGGGCGCACAGCGCACGCAGCGGCCAGCTCCACTCAATACCGGTGAGCTGAGCGCTGGGGTAAGCACCGCGCAGCGCTTTCAGGCCCGCGCCCAAGCCACAACCCGCATCCAAAACAATAGCACCTTGGGCAAGCGGTGCAAGGGCTGAAAGGTCATTCAATGCATTTTTTGGTGTGGGGAACAACGGCGCATCACGCCAGGCATTGATGGGGTAAATCAGCAGCAGCACCAGCAAGGGCAGCAACCAGACCCAAGCCGGCAAGGTGGCGGCCTGGGTCAGCAGCAGCGACAGCGGAAAACCCAACCCGATCATCAGCCGGCGCCACCAGGTGTTACCCAACAGGCTGGCCGCAATACCCAGCGCACTGGCCGTGCCAAGTGCCAATTCAGCACCGATGCCCCAGCGCGGCAGCCCGACAAACAAGGCCCAGGCAGCGCCCCAAATCAATACGGCAGGCAACGGCCAGCGCAATTTGGCAGCCATCAGGTCAGGCAGGTGAATCCCACACGTTCAAACGGCGCTCAGGCACCAACGGCTGCGCCACGCAGCTTGTCGATCAGACCGTTGAGCTCATCAAGCGAGCCGAACTGGATGCTGAGCTCACCCATTTCTTCCATGCGCCCGGCACGCTTGACGCGCTTCTTGACCCTCACTTCCACCTGCGCCATCAGCAAGTCAGAAAGCTCTTCTTCAACTCTTTTCAGGTCACGCGACTTGTCTTTCTTGGGTTTGGTGGCCACCAGTGAAAACTCGGCACTGAGCTTTTTCACCAGGCTCTCGGCTTCGCGCACCGACATTTTTTTGGCGGCGATCTGGTTAGCCGCCGTGATTTGTGTGGCGCGATCCAGGCTGAGTAAGGCACGCGCGTGGCCCATGTCAACGTCGCCCGCCATCAGCATGGTTTGTACCGGCTCGGCCAGATTCAACAGGCGCAACAGGTTGCTGGTGGCACTGCGAGAACGTCCCACCGCCTGGGCGGCGGATTCATGCGTGAGGCCAAATTCCTTGATCAGGCGCTGCACGCCTTGGGCTTCCTCCAGCGGGTTGAGGTCTTCGCGCTGGATGTTCTCGATGAGCGCCATGGCCGCGGCGGCCTCATTGGGCACGTCACGCACCAGCACCGGCACGCTGTCCAGGCCAGCGAGTTTGGCCGCCCGAAAGCGCCGCTCGCCAGCAATGATTTCATACACCGGGCGCCCGGCGCCGCCGCCCTGCACGTCGGGCGACTGCTGGCTGCGTTTGAGCTCGGCATCGGCGTCGCTCAAACGGCGCACCAGAATCGGCTGCATGATGCCCTGCACCTTGATGGATTCCGCCAGCTCGTACAGCGCACCCTCGTCCATGCGGGTGCGCGGCTGGTAAACGCCGGGCACCATGTCGGTCAGCAACAGCGTGGAGGGCACACCGCTGTTGGCGGCATGGGCATCGCTACCGTCAACACCCAGCGAATCAGCGACCGTGGGGCCCAACAAGGCTTCCAGTCCCCGGCCCAGGCCTTTGGGTTTTTTTGTGACCATGAGTTTTCTCCCGGTTAAATATGAATGAGTGCATTGAGCAAGGCCTGGCCCTGCGGCCAGTCGCCCAGGCCAGAATCCGCGTTGATGTGTCCCACAGCGCCAGCGTCTGTCAAGGTCGAGCCCCAGGCGACGGCAAAACTTTGCGCGCGCTCAAAACTGCAGTAGGGGTCGTCCTGACTGGCGACCAGCGTGCTGGTGAACGGCAGTGGCTGCAGCGCGATGGGTGACCAACTGGTCAGCACTGGGCGCAACGCCTCACGCTCGACATCACCCGGTGCCACCAGCAACGCGGCTTTGACGCGGTGCGCGTTGCGGGTGTGCGATGCCCATGCCGCCACCAACACGCAGCCAAGGCTGTGCGCCACCAGCACCACCGGTTCATCAGTAGACAACACCACGTCTTCCAGCCGGGCAATCCAGTCACCGCGCAGCGGGCGCTGCCAGTCATGCTGATCGACGCGCTGAAAACCCTGGCTGATCTGCCACAGGCTTTGCCAATGCTGTGGGCCGGAGCCTTGCCACCCCGGCAAGACGAGCACATTGTGAGATTTCATAACTATAAATTTAATAGCTGCTGGCGCATGTATTACCTGGGTTAGAGGCCCAAATGACCATATTATTTAAATCCGCTCCACCATCTCTTTGGCAAACGCCACAAAAGCTTGCGCGCCCTTGCTGGCGGGGTCAAACACGACCCCTGGCACGCCATAGCTGGGCGCCTCGGCCAGGCGCACGTTGCGCGGAATCACGGTGTTGAAGACCTTGTCGGCAAAACGTGCCTTGAGTTGCTCACTGACCTGCTGCTGCAAGGTGATGCGCGGGTCAAACATCACGCGCAGCAGGCCGATGATGGCCAGGTCTTTGTTCAGATTGGCGTGCACCTGCTTGATGGTGTTGACCAGATCAGCCAGGCCTTCAAGCGCAAAGTACTCACATTGCATTGGCACGATCACGCCATGCGCGCAGCACAGACCGTTGAGGGTGAGCATCGACAGGCTGGGCGGGCAGTCAATCAGGACAAAGTCGTAGTCAGCATCGACCTGCGCCAGCGCTGCTTTGAGGCGCTTTTCACGGCGCTCAAGTTCGACCATTTCCACCTCGGCCCCGGCGAGTTCGCGGTTGGCACCCAGAATGTCATAACTGCAACCGGCATCCACCAACTTGCTGCTTTGCACGCGCGCCTCAGCCACCGAGGCGGATTCAAGCAACACGTCGTAGACGGTGAGTTCAAGTTTGCGCTTGTCCACACCCGAGCCCATGGTCGCATTGCCCTGCGGGTCGAGGTCAACCATCAGCACCCGCTGCCCCGCCTTGGCCAGACCCGCAGCCAAATTGACCGTGGTGGTGGTTTTACCCACGCCACCTTTTTGATTGGCAATGCAGAAAATTTTGGCCATGAGTTGCTTACTTTATCGGAAGGTTGAAGGCTTGTTTCACGTGAAACATGGGGATTAGTGTAATTGGCCGGAAATGTTCGCGTTTTTCAGCCCGGCGCTCGGGTGAGACAGACACGGGCTGCCACCGGATTGCCCCACTGTCGTGGCTTAACCCTCTGCGGTCTGTTGCGGCTTAACCCGGTGCGGCGCATCAAACCCGGCCCGGCGACTGGGCCATGCGCATGCGGTTTTGGGGTGAAAACACACGCGAAATTGACGCTGCGGTATGCAAGCGCTTGCAGGCGCGCGCCTTTCACCCCAAAGCCCGGTCACATGACCCAATCACCGTGCCTAGCGCCGTCTGGGTAAAAATTCTGCAGTCAATGGCTCACATCAAATCGCGCCACATCCAACTCAGTCAACTTTTGAATTCCCCCTGCCAGAGTACCCAGCCGCTCGCAGAATCAGTCGGGTGATACGCTTTGCGACAGGATCAAGGAGGAGCCCGCGCAGCGGGCGGGGGACACGTGGCAAAGCGCATCGCCCGGCTGATTCACCGACCAAAGTAATGTCTGCCCCAACCCAATAGACGCATCTGAGTACCTTGGGTAAAAGTCATTCATCTGAAGCACACATCAATTTGACTCGCACCCCAACGGACCAACGGTCGGTCTTGGTAGTTCGTGGTTGGCGTCCGGAGCGGCCAGTCACGTTCCCAAATCAATCAACGTCTGGCATTCACTTCAGGCCAAACGGCGTGTACGTCATCCGTCAAAAGCGTTGGCCAAACCTCAACCTTGGAATCCTCAACCGCTGCAAACAGCCAGCATTCACACATAAGGAAACTCAAGCCCTACCGCAGGAGACGAGCCATTGCGCCTCATCCAGATCACACATCTTTCCGCATCCAAGCCCGGCACCACCAGTTGTTCCACGTGAAACACCTCTACCCCTGACGGCAACGCGGCAATCTCATCCACTGGGTACTTGCCCTTCATCGCCATCCAGACGCCCTGCTTGGCCAGTGCATTCGCCGACCAGTTGCTGAAATCAACCAAGGACGCAAAGGCCCTTGAGCCAATCACTTGGTATTTGTCGGTCAAGCTCTCCACCCGCGCGTGCACACCACGCAGATTGAGCAATCTCAGTGTCACCGCCGCCTGTTGAATGAACGCCGCTTTCTTGCCCACGGTATCGACACAATCCACATGGATGTCCGGGCAGCAAATGGCAATCACCACGCCGGGCAAGCCCGCACCAGAACCCACATCCAGCACCCGCAACGCACTGCCTTCGTCAGCACGCAGGCCCAAGTTCGCCAGCTGGCGCCGCAGCGGTGTAATCACCGCCAGGCTGTCCAGCAAATGGTGTGTGAGCATGTCGTGCGGATCACGCACAGCGGTCAGGTTGTAAACCTTGGTCCACTTCTGGATCAACACCAAATAGTCCAACAGCGCCGCCACCTGCGCGTCGCTCAAAGCCAGGCCAAGCTCAGTCAGGCCAACCCGAAGTTTTGACGCCAGCGCCTGCATCAGACCGCCGTACTTTCAGCCGAAGCCATCACAAACCCCTTGAGCTTGGTCTTTTTCAGGTGAATGGTCAGCAGCGAAATGGTCGCGGGCGTGATGCCAGAAATACGTGAGGCTTGCCCCAAGGTCTCCGGCTTGTGGCGGTTCAGCTTTTGGCGCGCCTCAATGCTCAGGGCTGACACCTGCATGTAATCCAGGTCTTGCGGCAGCTTAAGGTTTTCGTAGTGGGCTGCGCGAACCACATCATCCTTTTGCCGGTCAATGTAGCCCGAGTATTTGGAGGTGATCTCCACCTGTTCAATCACCGACGCTGCCAGCGCCGCGGCCGGCGACAACACACCTGTTTCACGTGAAACACCCACGGGCAATTCAGCCGTGGCGTACTTGCCTTCATTCAGCGACATCAAAGATTCGTAGTTCACATCCGGGCGACGCAACAGGTCGGCCAGGCTGTATTCGTGTTCCAACGCCTTACCCAACACCCGCTCGGCCTCGGCCGCTTCCAGGTTTTTTGGGCTGACCCAGATGGAACGCAGGCGCTCTGTTTCACGTGAAACAGCGTCGCGTTTTTGGTTAAACGCCGTCCAGCGTGCATCATCGACCAAGCCGAGCTGGCGACCCACTTCGGTCAAACGGGCATCGGCATTGTCTTCACGCAGCTGCAGACGGAACTCGGCGCGGCTGGTGAACATGCGGTAGGGCTCTGTGACACCTTTGGTGATCAGGTCGTCCACCAGCACACCCAGGTAGGCCTCGTCGCGGCCGGGCAGCCAGGTGTCGCCAGCGTACGAGATGGCGCCTGCAGCACTGACAGCCGCGTTGCCACCACCGGCGGCCCGCACCTGCAACGCGGCGTTGATCCCGGCAAACAGGCCTTGTGCAGCCGCCTCTTCATAACCCGTGGTGCCGTTGATCTGACCAGCAAAAAACAGACCATTGATAGCGCGGGTCTCAAAGCTGCTCTTGAGCTGGGTCGGGTCAAAGTAGTCGTACTCGATGGCGTAACCGGGGCGCAAAATGTGGGCGTTTTCCAGCCCAGGCATCGAGCGCACCAGTGCGTACTGAATGTCAAACGGCAAGCTGGTGCTGATGCCGTTGGGGTAGTACTCGTGCGTGGTCAGGCCTTCGGGCTCCAGAAAAATCTGGTGACTGTCCTTGTCGGCAAAGCGGTTGATCTTGTCCTCTACGCTGGGGCAATAACGCGGGCCCACCCCTTCGATCTTGCCGGTGAACATGGGGCTGCGGTCAAACCCGCTGCGGATGATGTCGTGGGTGCGCTCGTTGGTATGGGTGATCCAGCATGGCATTTGCGCCGGGTGTTGCTCGGGCCGACCCATGTAGCTGAACACCGGCATCAGCGGGCTCATGCCGCCGGGCACGCCGTCGCCGGGCTGCTCAAGGCACTTGCTGAAGTCAATCGACCGGCCATCCAGGCGTGGCGGTGTGCCCGTTTTCAGACGACCTTGCGGCAACTTCAACTCCTTTAGACGCGCACTCAAGGACACCGCAGGCGGGTCACCGGCACGACCAGCCGCGTAGTTGTTCATCCCCACATGAATTTTGCCGTCGAGGAACGTGCCGGCTGTCAGCACCACCGTGCTGGCCTGGAAGCGAATGCCCACCTGCGTCACCGCCCCAGTGACCCGGTCACCTTCGACCATCAGGTCGTCCACCGCCTGTTGAAACAGCCACAAATTCGGCTGGTTTTCCAGGCGGCAACGGATGGCCGCCTTGTACAAGATGCGGTCGGCCTGGGCGCGTGTGGCACGCACCGCTGGGCCTTTGGAAGAATTGAGAATACGAAACTGGATGCCACTCTCATCCGTGGCAGCCGCCATGGCGCCGCCCAGCGCATCCACCTCTTTCACCAGATGCCCTTTGCCAATGCCGCCAATCGACGGGTTGCAGCTCATCTGGCCCAAGGTCTCGATGTTGTGGCTCAGCAGCAAGGTTTTGCAGCCCATGCGGGCGGCAGCCAGCGCGGCCTCCGTGCCGGCATGGCCGCCGCCAACGACGATCACGTCGAAATGTTGTGGGTAAAGCATGGTGGTCAATCGGTAAGGGGCGGCTCAGAAAAAGGTCGCCCGGCGGGTACGCCAAAGACGCCAATTTTACTGGCGCACATGAAAAACGGTTGCCTGGGGTTACCTCGCCAAAATGCCCCACCATCACAGGCACAATTCAATCTTCACATCTCGCACAGGACACACCCCATGGCCTCTGGAAAAATACTTGTCGCCCAAGGCGGCGGCCCCACCGCCGTCATCAACCAGTCCCTCGTGGGCGTGGCGCTTGAAGCGCGCCGCTTCGGCCAGATTGGCCATATTTACGGTGCACTGCATGGTGTGCGCGGCATCGTTGATGAAAACTTTGTCGACCTGACCCAGGAGACCAGCCACAACCTGGAACTGGTCGCCAACACGCCGTCCAGCGCCTTGGGCTCAACACGCGACAAACCAGACGCCGCCTACTGCCACGAAATCTTCAAGGTACTGCAGGCGCACAAGATTGGCCACTTTTTCTACATCGGCGGCAATGACTCCAGCGACACGGTGCGCATCGTCAGTGAAGAGGCGCAGGCCGCCAATTACCCGCTGCGCACCATCCACATCCCGAAAACCATTGACAACGACCTGGTGGGCAGCGACCACACACCCGGCTTCCCGTCAGCGGCGCGGTTTGTCGCCCAATCTTTTGCCGGGGCCAACCTTGACAACGCGGCTCTGCCCGGCGTGTACGTGGGCGTGGTGATGGGCCGCCATGCCGGCTTTTTAACCGCCGCTTCCGCCCTGGGTAAAAAGTTTCCGGATGACGGCCCGCACCTGATTTACCTGCCCGAGCGCACCTTTGTGCTGGACAAGTTTTTAGCCGATGTGAAAGCCACCTATGATAAATATGGCCGCTGCGTGATTGCCGTGTCCGAGGGCATTCACGATGCCAGCGGCACACCGATTGCCGCGCTGCTGGCCAAAGAGATGGAGCACGACGCCCACGGCAACGTGCAGCTCTCAGGCAACGGCGCGCTGGCCGATTTGCTGTGCGAAGAGATCAAGTCCAAGCTGAAAATCAAACGCGTGCGTGGTGACACCTTTGGCTACCTGCAGCGCTCATTCATTGGCTGCGTGTCAGACGTCGACCAGCGCGAAGCCCGCGAAGTGGGTGAAAAAGCCGTGCAGTTTGCCATGTGGGGTGGCAAAGACGGTTCAGTGGCCATCAAGCGCACCGGCTTTTATTCAGTGGACTACGAACTGCTGCCGCTCACTGAGGTAGCCGGCAAGACGCGAACCATGGAAGACGAATTCATCTCTGCCAGCGGCACCGATGTCACCGACGCATTTCGCATGTACCTGCGCCCACTGTTGGGCTCGGGCATGCCTGACGCCTTCCGCCTGCGCCACAACCCGGTCGCCCGCGTGCTGCGCACATAACCCGACACTTCACGCACACCCATGAAAATCCTCATTTTTGCTGGCAGTACCCGCGCTCTCTCTTTCAACCGCCAACTGGCCAAGGTGGCGGCCAAGCTCGCGCTTGAGGCCGGTGCTGAAGTCACGCTGCTGGAACTGGCCAGCCTGGACATTCCGCTGTACAACGCCGACCTCGAAGCCCGGGGCACGCCGCCCGATGTGATTCGCCTCAAGCAGCTCATGTTGGATCACCCCGGCTGGCTGATCTGCTCACCCGAATACAACGGTAGCTACACCGCCCTGCTGAAAAACACCATCGACTGGGCCTCCAGCCCGGTCAAGGGTGACGCCAACTGGGGCCAAGGCACCGAACCATTCGCGGGCAAAGTGGTCGGCCTGTTGGCAGCCTCGCCAGGCGCCTTGGGTGGCTTGCGTTCGCTGGAACACCTCAGCCCGCTGCTGGGCAACCTGCAATGCTGGGTGGCGCCGCAGCAATATGCCTTGGGGCAGGCTGGCAGCGCGTTTGATGTCGACGGCCAGCTCCAGAATGACAAGCAGCTTGAGGGTGTACGCGCCGTGGTCAGCCAGGTGATGTGGGCCGCGCAACGGCTGGCCAGTTGACCTGACACAAGCCAAAATTCACACAGTGAGCACAACCTTGAATTGCTATTAAAAATATAGCTGCTAGCCCTTATTATTAAAGAGCTAGAGGCCTAAAAATCGCATAGAAGCCTCGCACCATCAGCGTCTTGGCACGATGACCCCATCTTGTGGCTCAGGCACGCCACCGGGCATCACGTCCAGGCCAGCAAGTTTGGCGCACTCGCGTTAGCATCATCGGCGTTCGGTGACCTGTTTGATCCGACGCAACCATTCACAGGAATTCAATGAAGCTTTACTACTCCCCTGGCGCCTGCTCACTGGCACCGCACATCGCGCTCAAAGAATCCGGCCTGGCCTTTGAAGCCATTGCGGCGCCCACCAAAACCCACAAGCTGCTGGATGGCACCGACTACTACAGCATCAACCCGCTCGGCTATGTGCCATTTCTGGTGCTCGATGATGGCCGCACGTTGCACGAAGGGCCGGCCATCACGCAATACATTGCAGACCTTGTGCCAGACACGCAACTGGCCCCGGCCAACGGCACCTGGGCGCGTTACAAACTGCAAGAATGGCTTAACCTCATCAGCACAGAACTGCATAAAGGTGGGTTCGCGCCCCTGTTTACGCCGGGCATGCCCGCTGAGGCCAAAGACGCCGCCAAAACCCGGCTGCTCTCACGCCTGACCTGGATCGACGGCGACTTGGCCGGCAAAACCTACCTGATGGGTGACACCTTCACCGTGGCGGATGCTTACCTGTTTGTGGTGGCCGGCTGGGGCAAACATGTGGGGGTGAACATTTCCGGCATGGCCAACCTGAGCGCCTTTGTGGCCCGTGTTGCCGCGCGGCCTGCCGTGCAAGACGCTTTGCGCGCTGAAGGCCTGATCAAGTAACGCCTGGAATTGAACGGGCCCAGTGCGGCCAGAAAAAAGCCGCTGGGAGTCAGCGGCTTTTTGCATTCAATCGAGCGTCTGTTCTCAATACTTGGCTTTGATTCTTCTCAACTGCTCTAACGTAATAGGTGGCATTTCACCGCGCTGGCCAATGCCGTTCATGTCCCACTTGTTGCCTTCACCGCCGACCCAGGCGGTGATGATTTTGAAGTTGGCGGCACGCTCTTCTTCAGTTTCACCCAAATACTTGTACATGTTGCCAGGTTTGCCCTTGGCGTAAACGTTGCTGCCGTCATCCAGACGGCGCATAAGAGCACCGGTAGAGTTGCCGTTGACCAGTTGCAACAAGTGCTCATAGGTGTCACTGCGCGGCCCAACCTTGGCTTTTTTGTACTTTTCTTCGTCCAGTTTGAACTCAGCCATGGAGGGTGCATCTGGTGCGGCATGGCACTCGGCGCAGTATTTTTTTACCAAGGGCGCCACATCTGCACGGTAAGTCACATCAGCTGCGATGGCAGGCACTGCAACCACCACACCGGCCACCGTGGCCAACAGTTTCAATTTCATTATCAACGTCTCCTTCTTGTTAAGAAAATCACTCGGGCTTTGCAGCCGTGGTGCTGAACAACTCCGCCGGCCCGGGGCCTTCTGGCTCCTTATGGGCAATTGCAAAATGGCACTCAATGCAGGTTTTACCATCCACCTTGGCTTTGGCATGGCGCACTTTCGCTTTTTCAGACTGTAGATTTGGATCCATCTTGTCGGCCCGATGGCAACTGCGGCATGTGCTTGAATCATTGGCTTTCATTTCGCGCCAGATGTTTTGCGCCATGTGCGCACGTTTGGCTTCAAACTTTTCCGGGGTATCGATGGACGGCGACACGTAGGTATAGAAAAGGTCTCTGGTCGCCTTGATCTTGGCCAACACCATGGGCCCTGGCTCGTGGGGCACATGGCAATCGGTACAGATCGCCCGCACACCCGTGCGGTTGGTGTCATGGATCGTGCCCTTGTATTCGGCAAAGTTGTATGACATTTCATGACAGCTCACACAAAACGCTTCCGTACTGGTGTATGCCAGAACATAAGCGCCAGAGATACCCACTGACACCGAAAAAAGGCCGAGTGCAACCAATCCCCCGATTGCCAGCTTCCAGTGCTGGCGCAATTTCTTGAACAATCCGCGCATGTTTTAAGCCTGTTGCCTTGGGTTCTCAACGCGACAAGATGTACTTGGCCAAATTCTTGACGGCTTCGTCATCTTTGGCCTTGATCTTCTGGTGCTCTTCCTTGACGCCATCAATTTCAATGGTGGGAGAAGTGGTCAGGTGCTTGAAAAGCTTGGCTTCACCGTCGGCCTTGCCTTTGTATTTGGCAGCCGTCACTTTGTAGGCTGGACCATCTTTTTTCTTGTCTACAGAATGGCATTTGGTGCACTTGTTGGCTGTGAGCAGCGCTTCTGCGGCCGCCTCGTCCACAGCCTGGGCTTGCACAGCCATGGCGCCACTGGTCAGACCAACAGCCAGCAACGCGCGCAACAGATGGGAAAATTTGATGTGGGCCATGGTATTTCTTTTTAAATGATTAGATGCTTAACGAAAGCTTAAGGTTTTCAAACCGTATCCTACTCTTCTTGAGGTTGACACGCAGCCCAATTTTTTGATTTGAATCAATAAAGATTCACTTTACATCCGCGGAACAGCACTGAAACTGGTTAAAACCCTTACGTTCATCAAGAACAAACTGAGCAATATCACGTTTTTATTGATTTGAGTTAGCATTACTGGGCTGTTTTATGCAACTGCTTAATCTGCAGCTCGCCTACCCACCAAAGCTCCCATGATTTTTGACAAACCCAGCATCGCGACAAGCGACGCTTCCATGGCGGCCCGCGGCGCCAGTCTCGCCCCGGCGCTGGTCGTACCGGAATACCTCGAAAAAACCTACTGGTGGGCTTACACACACCCCAACGCGGTACGTGTGTTTGAGCGGCAGTGGCTGGTCAACCTGATTTTGTGGGGCAATTTCGCAAAACTGCGCGACCTGGCGCTGCAAGACATGGGCGATGTCATCCACGGCCAGGTGCTGCAGGTGGCTTGCGTGTATGGCAACTTCACAGAACATGTGGTGCGCCGCTTGGGCCCGGACGCGCACCTGAGCGTGATTGACATCGCACCTGTGCAGATCACCAACATGCACAACAAACTGGGGCCACACCCGCAGGTCAGCGTCTTGCAGCAAGACTCCACGGCCCTGCAATTTGACGACGCCAGCCAGGACACCGTGGTGGTGTTTTTCCTGCTGCATGAGCAGCCAGCCGAAGTGCGACGCAAAACCATTGCTGAAGCCCTGCGCGTCACCAAACCCGGCGGCAAAATTGTGTTTGTGGATTACCACCGCCCCAAGGCCAGCAGCCCGTTCCGCTACATCATGGTACCGATCCTGACCACCCTGGAGCCGTTTGCCATGGACTTGTGGCGCGGCAACATTGCAGACTGGTTGCCCGCGGACACGACACCAGCGCACATCGAAAAGCAAACGTACTTCGGCGGCCTGTATCAAAAAGTACTGCTGACGCGTTAATGCCGCCTTAAGAATGGCGCAGGGTTGTGCCGTAGATAATCTGACCTTTGTCTCTGCGACCGCACTGCCCTTGAAAACCTCCCCCTCACTGTCTTTCTCCAAACTTGGCTGTACCAAGGGCGGGCGTCAACTTTTTAAAGATGTGAACTGTGAGCTGGCCGCAGGCCAATGGCTGTATGTGACCGGCGCCAACGGCGTGGGCAAAACCAGTTTGCTGCGCATGGTGTGCGGTTTGGCCACTGTCGATGAGGGCAGCATTCTGTGGAACGACGCCCCGATTCATAAGCAGCCAGAAGCCTACCGCCAGGACCTGTGTTACCTGGGGCACCTGAATGCGCTGCAAGAGTCTATGACGGTAGATGAAAACCTGAGCTTCACCTCAGCCCTTGGCGGTTTGGCCCCAAACCACACGCAACGTCATGAGGTGTTGACGCGCTTTGGCCTGCGCGGGCGCAGCAAGCAGTTGGTACGCCATTTGTCGCAAGGCCAGAAGCGCCGCGTGGCCCTGTCCCGCCTTGCATTGAGCCCGGCGCGCTTGTGGGTGCTGGACGAACCCTATGTGGCGATGGACGAGAGTGGCATCCACATGCTGGCGGACCTGATTGACATGCATCTGGCCCAAGGTGGCTTGACGGTTCTCACCAGCCACCAGCGGGTGCCGATTGGCGACAGGCCAGCCCAATTGCTTGAGTTACGCGCCGCATGAGCAGCGCCATTCCAGCCATTGGCACCAGCCAGGTCATGCTTGCGGTGCTCAAGCGTGAAATCTCACTGGGCTTGCGCCAAAAAGGTGAGGTGCTCACACCCCTGATTTTCTTCATGGTGATCGCCAGCCTGTTTCCGCTGGGTGTGGGCGCCGAGTCCAATTTGCTGTTGCGCATGGCGCCCGGCGTGTTATGGGTTAGCGCATTGCTGGCCGCCATGCTGTCGCTGCAACGCATGTTTGCCACCGACTATGCCGACGGCTCGCTTGAACAAATGGCGCTCTCCAGCACACCGTTGGGCTTGTTGGTGCTGGCCAAGGCCCTGGCGCACTTTTTACTCTCCGGCTTGCCGTTGGTGCTGGTCGCTCCGGTACTTGGCCTGCAGTTTGGCCTGGATGGCCGGGCCCTGGGTATTTTGATGTTGTCCTTGTTGCTCGGCACGCCTACCCTGAGCCTGATCGGCAGCATTGGTGCGGCGCTGACCTTAGGCGTACGCGGCGCAGGGGTTTTGCTGTCCTTATTGATCCTGCCGCTTTATATTCCAGTGCTGATCTTTGGCGCTGGCGCAGTGGAGGCTGATGCGGCTGGCCTGGGCATTGGCGGGCATCTGTCACTGCTGGCAGCCCTGTTGGTGCTGTCGCTTTTTTTCTCACCTTTGGCCACAGCGGCCGCCTTGAGGATTTCGTTGGAATGAAAACACGTGTGGTTCACTGGTTCAAGTTTGCGTCGCCGCAAAACTTTTACCATCTTGCGGGGCGCATGTGGCCCTGGTTTGCGGCTCTGGCCACCGCATTGACATTGGTCGGGCTCTGGATCTCTTTTTTTGTGGCACCCATTGATGCCCAGCAAGGCCAAGGCTACCGCATCATCTTTGTGCATGTGCCCACCTCGCAAATGTCGATGTTCATTTATCTGGTGATGGCCGGCTGGGCAGGCTTGGGCCTGGCCTTCAACACCCGGTTGTCGGGCATGATGGCCTCCGCTCTGGCACCGACCGGCGCGCTGTTTGCCTTCTTGTCCCTGGTGACTGGCGCGCTTTGGGGCAAACCGATGTGGGGCGCCTGGTGGGTCTGGGACGCGCGGCTCACGTCCGAGCTGATCTTGCTGTTTTTGTACCTGGGCTTTCTGGCCCTGCAGTCCAGCATTGACGACCCGCGCCGCGCCGACAAGGCGTGTGCGGTGCTGGCCTTGGTGGGCGCCGTGAATGTGCCCATCATTTATTTCTCGGTGAAATGGTGGAACACCCTGCACCAGGGTGCATCGGTGTCCATGAAAGGCGCCTCCATGGCCACACCCATGCTGGCAGGGATGCTGATCATGGTGCTGGCCTTCTGGATGTACGCCATTGCCATTGCGTTGTACCGGGTGCGCAACATCATTCTTGAACGCGAACGTCATACAGATTGGGTGAAACATGCAGTGGCTTAGCGTGGCAGATTTCTTTCATATGGGCGGCTATGCCTTTTATGTCTGGGGCAGTTTCGGCATCACCGCGCTGGTGGTCCTTGTCGAAATTTGGCAGGTCCGGGCCAAACGCAGAGACATCTTGCGAAACCTTTTGAACGAAACCGACTCACACAACGACTCAACTTCAGCATGACTATGAAACCACGTCACAAACGCGCCGCCATGATTGTGGGCGGCCTGGCCGCCATCGGCATCGCCGCCTACTTCGTCTTGAATGCTTTCCAAAGCAACCTGGTGTTTTTCTTCACACCCAGCCAGGTTGAGGCTGGTGAAGCACCACAAAACCGCACCTTTCGCATTGGCGGTTTGGTGAAGGAAGGCTCGGTCAAACGCGACAACCTGACCGTGTCCTTTATCGTCACCGACACCGCCAAGGAAGTGCCTGTGACGTACACCGGCATCTTGCCCGACTTGTTCAAGGAAGGCAAAGGCGTGGTGGCGCAAGGGCAAATCAAGGAAGACGGCAAATTTACCGCCTCTGAAGTGTTGGCCAAACACGATGAAAACTACATGCCACCAGAAGCCCAGCACGCCATGGACCAAGCGGAAATCGAAAAAGCTGGCAAAACCCTGAAATAGTGGCTTGGGCCATCCCACACCTCCACTCACCCACCGAGACCCACCATGATTCCAGAACTTGGACATTTCGCACTGATTCTTGCCCTGCCGGTTGCGGCAGCGCTGGGCATCCTGAGCCTGGCTGGCGGCCAGACCGGCCGGGCTGACTGGATGGCCCTCGCCAGGCCCGGTGCACAGGCTTTGTGGTGGCTGACCGCATTTTCGTTTGGCTGCCTGACGTATGCCTTCTACACCAATGATTTTTCAGTGATGTACGTGGCGCAGCACTCCAATTCCAAGCTGCCCGACCTTTACCGCGTGTCGGCCGTCTGGGGCGGGCATGAGGGCTCGCTGCTGCTTTGGTTGCTGATGCTGACCGGCTGGATGATGGCCGTGTCGATCTTCTCACGCCAACTGCCGGACGTGATGGTGTCACGCGTGCTCGGTGTGCTGGGTTTGATCGCCGTCGGCTTTTTGCTCTTCATGCTGATCACCTCCAACCCGTTTGTCCGTCTCAGCGACATTCCCGCCGATGGCCGTGACCTGAACCCCTTGTTGCAAGACCCTGGTCTGGTGTTTCACCCGCCCATGCTTTACATGGGCTATGTTGGCTTGGCGATACCATTTGCCTTCTCAATTGCTGCCTTGCTCAATGGCCGCCTGGACGCGGCTTGGGCACGCTGGACCCGCCCCTGGGCCACTGCCGCCTGGGTTTGCCTGACGATTGGCATTGCCTTGGGGTCCTGGTGGGCTTATTACGAACTTGGCTGGGGTGGCTGGTGGTTTTGGGACCCGGTTGAAAACGCGTCTTTCCTGCCCTGGCTGGTGGGCACCGCGCTGATCCACTCCTTGGCCGTGACTGAAAAGCGTGGCTTGTTCAGAAGCTGGACCATCATGCTGTCTTTGATTGCGTTCTCGCTCAGCCTGCTGGGCACGTTCCTGGTGCGCTCGGGCGTACTGACCTCGGTGCACGCCTTTGCCACCGACCCAAAACGCGGCGTCTTCATTCTCCTGTTTCTGGCCGTGGTGGTGGGTGGGTCACTGATTTTGTTTGCCATGCGTTCCGGCAAGGTGCGCGCCGGTGGATCGTTTTCGCTGGTGTCGCGTGAAACCTTTTTGCTGGTCAACAACGTGCTTCTGACCACCGCCGCCGCCGCGGTGTTGCTGGGTACGCTCTACCCCTTGATCATTGACTCGCTGAATCTGGGCAAGCTGTCGGTTGGCCCACCCTACTTCAACGCGGTTTTTGCACCCATCATGACCCCGGTGTTGTTTTTCATGGTGATCGGCAGCTATGCCCGCTGGAAAAATGACACGGTGGCCGAGTTGACCAAAAGGCTGCGTCCTGTTGCCATTGTGTCGGTGCTGCTGGGTTGTACATTGCCCTTGCTGGCGGGTGCTTGGTCGGCCTTGGTGGCCATGGGCTTGACCTTGTCGATCTGGATTGTGCTGGCCTCTTTCGTGCAGATGTACCGCCAATTCAAGGACACGGCCAACTGGAAATCCACCCCCATTTCGTACTGGGGCATGCACGTGGCGCACATCGGCATTGCCGTGTGTGTGATTGGCATCACGATGGTCAAAGGCTATGAGACCGAAAAAGACGTGCGCATGACCATTGGCGACACCGTCGACGTTGGGGGCTACACGTTCCGCCTGACTGGCATCCAGCAAGTACCCGGCCCCAATTACAACGCCGACCGGGGTACGGTGGATTTGATCAAGGGTGACCGGGTGCTGCGTACCTTGCACCCAGAAAAACGCACCTATTTCTCTTCCACCATGCCCATGACCGAGGCCGCCATAGACACCAGCCTGACGCGTGATGTGTATGTGTCGCTGGGCGAAAAACTGGAAGGTGATGGCAAGCCTGCCTGGGCCATGCGGGTCTACCACAAGCCCTTTATCAGCTGGATCTGGCTTGGCTGTTTCCTGATGGCCATTGGCGGTGGCATGGCGGCACTGGACAAGCGTTACCGCAAAAAGGTTGCGGCCAAATTGAGCCTGAAGGACATCAAGGGCGTGGCGGCATGAAAAAAGCATTGATTCCCCTGGGGATCTTTGCTGTGTTGCTGGTGTTTCTGGCCATCGGCCTGACCCGCGACCCGCACGAGATTCCCTCACCCCTGATTGGCAAGCCCGCCCCTGCCTTCACGGCGCCGGTACTGAACCAGCCGGGTCAAACCTTCGCGGCCAAAGACATGCTGGGCAAGGTCTGGCTGCTCAACACCTGGGCTTCCTGGTGTGTTGCCTGCCGGCAAGAGCACCCGTTACTGGTTGAATTTGTCAAAACCAATCCGCTGCCCATCATTGGCCTCGATTACAAAGACAAGGAAGAAGATGGCATCAAGTGGCTGGCCCGTTATGGCGACCCCTACACCGTGGCGGTCACCGACCGGGATGGGCGCATTGGCATTGACTTTGGCGTTTATGGCGTGCCTGAAAGCTTTTTGATCGACAAGGCCGGCATCATTCGTTACAAGCAAATCGGCCCATTCACTGAAGAAGCCTTGCGCGACAAACTCATCCCCCTGATCAAGGAACTGAACAAATGAAGCTCCTGGTCACCCTGTTTCTCGCTCTGCAATGTGCGCTCGGCGCGCATGCCAATGAAGCAGCCCCACTGGCTGAAGACCCGGTCGTAGAGCAACGCCTGATCACCATCGCAGAGGAATTGCGCTGCCTGGTGTGTCAAAACGAATCACTGGCCGGGTCGCGCGCCGACCTGGCCATGGACTTGCGCCGCGAAGTACGCACGCTGATCAAGACCGGCAAGACAGACGCCGAAATCAAAGAGTATCTGGTCAGCCGCTATGGTGACTTTGTGCTTTATCGGCCACCTGTCAAACCCACCACTTGGTTGCTGTGGTTTGGACCGCTGTTGCTGTTCATCGGCGCCTTCTGGTTGCTGGTGAGCATCATCCGGCGCAACCAACGCCAGAAAGACACCCCGGTTCTTGACGCCGTCCAACGTGCCAAAGCTCAAGCCCTTCTTCAAGAGACTGATTCTTCCAAATGAATGTATTTATAGGTATTTCAGCGCTTTTGACGCTGCTGGTGATGGCTTGGCTGGTGCGGCCACTGCTTCGGAAAAATACATCCGCCGGCATCTCCAGCGAGAAGCTCAATGCTGACATTCACCGTGACCAACTTCGGGCGCTGGAAGTCGATTTGGCGCGCGGCGTCATCAGCCAGCAAGACTTTGACACCACACGCGATGAATTGCAACTCCGGCTGCTTGACGACACCGAGAGTTTTGAAGCTGCACCATCCCAAAAGAAGTCAGGATTCTGGACAGCAAAGCGCACAGCGGGTGCAGTTGGCCTGAGCTTGCCAGTGCTGGCGTTGGGCCTCTATCTGCAACTGGGTACGCCTGCCGCCATTGACCCCATGGCGCAAGCGTCAGCAGACGAGCAACAAATCAGGCAAATGATTGACACGCTCGCCAGCAGGCTCAAAGACAAACCGGACGACCCGAAAGGTTGGGCCATGTTGGCTCGGTCATACAAAGCTGTGGGGCGGCTTGAAGAAAGCAAACAGGCATTTGAGAAATCTGGTGACTTCATCAAGGCAGACCCTGACCTTCTGGTTGACCATGCAGAACTGTTGGGTGTGCTGGCAGGCAACAACCTTGCAGGCCAGCCTAAACAAATGCTGGACGACGCATTGCGCCTGAACCCTGACCACCCAATGGGCTTGATGCTGGCAGGTATAGCAGCCTATCAAACCGCAGACTACAAGAATGCCGTCACACATTGGGAAAAATTACGCGGCTTGATGCCACCGGATTCCCCTGATGTCCAGTCGATACAGGACAACATTGCCGATGCCCGCACCAAAGGCGGCCTACCTGCTGGCGAGAGCAACAAACTCCCACCTGTCCCAGCCGGTGCAGCTGCAGGCATGACGCCAGAAAAAATCAACCAGATGGTCGACCGATTGGCGGCCCGCCTGAAAGACAACCCGGAAGATCTGGCTGGATGGGCCCGGCTGGCCCGCGCCTACAAGGTTCAGGGACGGCTGGATGAAGCCGCCGACGCGTATGCCAAGACTGGCAAGCTGCTCGACACGGATGCCGACTTGCTCATCCAATACGCAGACCTGCTGGCGACCCGTGCCAAAAGCCTGCAGGGCAAACCATCCGAATTGGTCAACAAGGCTTTGTCGGTCGCGCCAAAGCACCCCATGGCCTTGATGATGGCGGGCCAGGCTGCTTATCAGATCGGCAACTATGCAGGTGCCGTGAGCCATTGGCAAAACGCGTTGGCGGTGCTGCCAGCGAACTCACCTGACATTGATCCGATCAAGGCAGAAATCGCAGATGCCAAACTCAAAATGAACACATCTGCCAAACCCTGAGCGTCTTCGCTGACCCACCAAGCCCGGATTGATCCGGGCTTTTTTTTGTCTGCTTCTTCCAAATCGACTCAGAAATTTCTCGTCAGCCTCTGGATAAACCTGTGAATAGATGGTCTTGAACTTGATAGTTATCCACAAAAAAAGTCAAAGCTTGAAGTTATCAAAGATTTCGGTACAAATCAAAAGCAGACTGATCCACATGTCTACATCAACCGAAATCCATTGATTTTTATAAGAAAAATCTACTTATCCACGGAAAGTGCCAACCCTTATCTACTACGACTATCTTAAAAAATTAAATATAAACTAAGTCATAGAAGATTTCTCCACCGAAAAAAGAAAAAAGAAAAGTAAAAAAAGAAGCCTGTGCATAAAAGCAAATAATTTCAACTTGCTGGCGCTTTTCCGAAGCCAATCAAGTAAGATTTGGGGCTGCGATGAAGCGGTCAGACGTCTTCATCGCTGGACTGACCGACCTTTAGTTAATTTCCTCTTTTTTATTCAGGCCTTGTGGCAAATTCCTTTGAAATCAAAAGTGCTCAGTTGCCATTGGTCGCACTGTTGCTCAAAACACCTGATTTTTTGCAAATCATGGCGGACACCAGCGCCCAGTTCGGTCCGAGCAGTGCCAGCCCTGACTTTTTTGACCACGATGCCGTGGTGCTTGATTTCGCGCAATTGACCCATCAGGAAATTCATCAAAGCCTGCCAGAGCTGGTGGCATCATTGCAAAGTTGCCGCTTGAATCCCATTGCGTTTCGCAATGCCACAGCAGCTCAAGCTGCACATGCCTTGGCGTGCGGCCTGCTTGAAGCCCCTACTGAACTGCCACGCAACAAGCCAGCCAATCAAAAGAGAACGGCCGAGAAACCCGTGTCAGAGGCCGCCCGTGAGATCACACGCGACGTGGTGAAAGAAGTTGTGCGTGAAGTGCCAGGCCCTGCCACACTGGTGATTGACAAACCGCTGCGCTCAGGTCAGAAAATTTATGCCCGTGGTGCCGATCTGGTGCTGCTGGCCATGGTCAACATGGGTGCTGAGGTGGTGGCTGATGGCAACATTCACGTGTATGCACCGTTGCGTGGCAAAGCCATGGCAGGCGCCAGTGGCAACACCCAGGCGCGTATCTTCTCGCTTTGCCTGGAGCCTGAATTGATCTCGATCGCCGGCGTGTACCGCACCAGTGAGCACCCGCTCCCCAAAGACATTCACGGCAAACCCGCACAAGTGCGCTTGAGCAACGACGGACAGGAAAAACTGCTGTTTGAAGCCCTGTCCTCTTAAATTTATTCTCTGAAAGACCCCCTCAACATGGCAAAAATTATTGTGGTGACTTCCGGCAAAGGTGGCGTGGGTAAAACCACCACCAGTGCCAGTTTTTCAACCGGTCTGGCCATGCGTGGTCACAAAACCGCCGTGATCGACTTTGATGTGGGCCTGCGCAATCTGGACTTGATCATGGGCTGTGAGCGCCGTGTGGTGTATGACCTTATCAACGTGATCCATGGTGAAGCCAACCTGAACCAGGCGCTCATCAAAGACAAGCAGTGTGACAACCTATACGTGCTGGCCGCCTCACAAACCCGTGACAAGGACGCCCTGACCCAAACCGGCGTTGAGAAAGTGCTGGCTGACCTGGCTGCCATGGACTTTGAATTCATTGTGTGCGACTCACCTGCCGGCATTGAAACCGGGGCCTTGATGGCCATGCACTTCGCTGACGAAGCGCTGGTGGTCACCAACCCCGAGGTGTCGTCGGTGCGCGACTCTGACCGCATTCTGGGCATGCTGGCGAGTAAAACCAGGCGTGCCATGGAGGGACTTGAGCCGATCAAGGAGCACTTGCTGATCACCCGCTACAACCCGGCCCGTGTCAACCAGGGACAAATGCTGTCACTGCAAGATATTCAGGACATTTTGCGCATCAAGCTGATTGGTGTCATTCCCGAGAGTGAGTCTGTGCTGCAAGCTTCCAACCAGGGCGTGCCGGCAGTGCACATGGAAGGCAGTGATGTGTCCGAGGCCTACAAAGATGTGATTGACCGTTTTCTGGGCCAGGACAAGCCCATGCGCTTCACCGAGCCACCCAAACAAGGGTTGCTCAAACGCCTGTTTGGAGGGAAGTGACACCATGTCTTTTTTCTCATTTTTTCTCGGCGAGAAAAAGAAAACCGCCAACGTTGCCAAAGAACGCCTGCAGATCATTCTGGCGCATGAGCGCAATGGCCGCAGCCCTGCCACGCCGGATTATTTGCCAGACTTGCAGCGGGAATTGATTGCCGTCATCAGCAAGTACATCAAGATCAACCCGGACGACATCAAAGTCAACCTGGAGCGGCAAGACAACCTGGAAGTACTGGAAGTCAAGATCGAACTGCCTGACGCGCGCTAAACCGACAGGTCGGCTGGTGCGCACGGTCTGCATTCATGGCAGGTGTTCAAAGCGCAGAGACCCTCGAGTACTATAAAATATATAGCTATAAGCCCTTATAGAATAAGGGCTAGAGAGTTATTTTATATATAATTTTTTGTGACTCAATTTTTGCCGGTTGCCAGCGTTTGAGCAACAGGGCATTGCTCATCACACTCACCGAACTCATCGCCATGGCGGCACCCGCCATCACCGGGTTCAGGTAGCCAAAAGCGGCCAGCGGGATGCCCGCCACGTTGTAAACGAAGGCCCAGAACAGGTTTTGCCGAATTTTGGCCACGGTGCGGTCTGAAATGTCGAGCGCGGCGGCCACCAGCGCCAGGTCACCGCGCATCAAGGTGATGCCTGCCGCATGCATGGCCACATCGGTGCCACCGCCCGCATTGGCCATGGCCATGCCCACGTCGGCGGCGGCCAGGGCGGGTGCATCGTTGACACCATCACCGACCATCACCACGGTCAGACCTTGCTGTTTGAGGGCGCTGATGCGCGCCGCCTTGTCGCCTGGCAACACGTTGCTGATGACTTCATCAGGCTGCAAACCGACCCGTTTGGCCATGGCTTGTGCGGCAGCGGTGTTGTCGCCCGAGAGCATCATGACCCGGATGCCGCGCGCCCGCAAACTGGCGATAGCAGCAGCGGCACTGGCCTTGGGTTCGTCGCCAAAGGCCAGTACCGCCAAAGCGATCAAGCCTGTGGGGGTTTGCCGGGCCATCAGCGCCAAGGTGGCACCCTGGACTTGTAACTTTTGCAAGCCATCGTCGAGTGCGTTCAATTGCACACCCAGTTCCTGCATCCAGCGCACATTGCCAATCAGGATATCGTCGCCGTTGACCAGCCCACGCAGGCCTTTGCCCGGCGTAGTTTGCATTTGGCTGACACTGGGCAGCGTCAATTTTTGGTCATTGACGGCTGCCACCACGGCCCGCGCCAAAGGATGACCGCTGCCGCTTTGCAGGGCGCCCGCCATGGCCAACAGAGCATGTTGATCAGCCCCTGGGGCCACGATAAAATCTGTCAGACGTGCTTGGCCCATGGTGAGCGTGCCGGTTTTGTCAAACACCACCACGTCGGCCTTGTGGGCCAGCTCCAAGGCCTGTGCATCCTTGATCAGAATGCCAAATTTCGCCGCCACGCCCGTGCCAGCCATGATCGCCGCCGGTGTGGCCAGTCCCAAGGCACATGGGCAGGCAATCACCAACACCGTGACGGCGTTGATCACCGCCACTTCAAACGGCTGGCCACTGAGCCACCAGGCCAGCAAGGTGATCAAGGCCAACACCAGCACCACAGGCACAAACACGGCACTCACCTTGTCCACCAGCCGCTGGATCGGCGCTTTGGCGGCCTGTGCGTCTTCCACCAGGCGAATGATGCTGGCCAGCACCGTGTCGACCCCAATCGCCTTGACCTGCACCACCACCCGGCCATCGCCATTGAGCGTGCCACCGGTGACCTTGTCGCCCTGCGCTTTCGACACGGGCAAAGGCTCACCGGTCAGCATGGACTCATCCACCTGGGTCAAACCTTCCTGCACCATAGCGTCGACGCAGAAGCGCTCACCCGGGCGCACCACCAGTGCGTCACCCACCAGCACCTCGTCAATGGGCACATCCACTTCACCGTCCAGACCCAGTAGGTGTGCGGTGTCAGGGCGCAAGGCGTGTAAGGCTCGGATGGCCGAGGTGGTTTGGCGTTTGGCGCGGGATTCCAGCCATTTGCCCAGCAAGACCAACGTGATGACCACGGCAGAGGCTTCAAAGTACAGGTGCGGCAGGGCCCCGGGTGCGGCGGTGAGCCATAACCAGACAGAAAGTGACCATCCCGCCGTGGTGCCTATGGACACCAGCAAGTCCATGTTGCCGCTGAGGGACTTCAAGGAATGCCAACCGGCCTTGTAAAAACGCGCCCCCAGAATGAACTGCACTGGCGTGGCCAGCACAAATTGCACCCAGGCGGGCAGCATCCAGTGCTGTCCCCACAGTGTGCCCACCATGGGCAGCATCAAAGGCAAGGACAGCGCCAGCCCCAAGGCCACTGGTGCGAAACCGGCCCAAGCGGATTCGGAAGGCGCGTCAATGGCCGCATTGGCTGCCACTGGCTCGTATCCCGCATCGCGCACGGCGCGCCTGAGCCGCGCCTCAATCTGCTCGGAGGCATTCACCATCACACGGGCTGATTCAGTCGCCAGATTGACGCTGACCTCTTGCACGCCAGGCACTTTTTTAAGCGCCCGCTCAGCCCGCCCGACGCATGACGCGCAGGTCATGCCGTGAATGCCGATGTCAATGCGCAAGGTGTCTGGCGGGAGTTGGGGTGTTGTCATGGAAGATGGTGCCTGAAAAAATAGCAAGGTTCACAATACGCGTTTTTGTACAGCGCATATTTTCCAAGGAATTGACATGAAGCAAACCTTTACCGTGACCGGCATGACCTGTGAACATTGTGAAAAAGCTGTGGTGCGTGCCGTGCGCCAGCTTGACCGTGCGGCTGAAGTGCATGCGGACCGCACCACCAACACGGTGGTTGTAGAGTCAAACCAGGCCCGTGACACCCTGGCACAAGCCATTACGGACGAAGGTTACACCGTTGCCGCTTGAGCAGTTGCGCGTGATGGCACCCAGCACCATGGCTTTGTTGACGGATTTGTACCCGTCATTGGCGCGGGTGCAACCTGCCATTGATGCGCCGGGGTCAGGTCTGGCACCCTTTGAGGTGCCTGTCAACACCATGTTGTTCAGCGAAAACACGGCTTGCCAGGGCTTCCCGTTGGTGCTGGCAGGGGAAATCAAGGTGTCGCGCAGCTCAGGTGATGGCCGCTCGCTGGAGCTCTACCGGGTGGTGCCGGGTGAGTTGTGTCTGGTGTCGAGCGCCTGCCTGTTTCGTGCCCAGCCGCTCACGGCCTTTGGCATCACCACCAAGCCCAGCACCTTGATGTTGATTGCGCCTGAGTTGTTCGAGCGCTGGTTGGCCACGCCTGCGTTTCGCAACGATGTACTGGGCCTGTTTGCCGAGCGCATGACCGATTTGACCTTGCTGGTAGATGCGGTGGCTTTCCAGAAGTTAGATCGCCGCCTGGCTGCGGCTTTGCTGGGCCGGGGTCAACAGCTTCTGGTGACGCACCAGACCCTGGCCGACGAGTTGGGCACGGTGCGTGAAATCGTCACCCGGTTGCTGCGCCGATTTGAGCTTGAAGGCTGGGTCAGTCTGGGCCGCGAGCAGATCCAGATCGTCAATGGCGCGGCGCTGCGTGCGTTGGTCAGCACCAACCCACCGTAACCTACTCAACAAAGCTGGGTGACTTGAGTCACAGACTTGGCCGCCTTGTGGAGGTTGTAATACACAGGCCTTAATCTTTAACCTGTGACATCAAGGAGTTTTTATGAAATCAAACGTTGGCGGCATTGACCGCATTCTGCGCATCGTTCTCGGCCTGGTGTTGATTGGCCTGACCCTCACCGGCAACATTGGCGTCTGGGGCTGGATCGGCGTGGTGCCTTTGGCCACCGGCGCCATTGGCTGGTGCCCGCCTTATGCCATTTTTGGCTGGAACACCTGTTCGATGAAGAAGTAACTGCCTTCTTCCAAGGCCTGGTGCAAGGTTTAATTGCACCACATAAAGCGCACGGATGCTATGTATTAAATAGCTGCTTGCGCTTTATTAATAATGGCTAGGGGCTGATTTCTTATATAAAAATCAGGCCAAAGGCAGCTCACCGCCCAAGGCTTCGAGCAACTCTGGCAAGGCTTTTTGCAGCTCACCGGTGGCAATCGCCACATCGGCATCAAAGCCATCGTCCTTGCCCTTGCTGGCCCCTTCAAACACCACGTCCAGAAACGCCAGCTTTTTCAGCTGCATGCCTTCGGTGAGCACAAACGACACACGGTCGTTCCAAGTCAGGGCCAGGCGGGTCGGCATTTTGCCGCCTTCAATGTGCTGCTTGACTTCATCGGTGTCGAGCCGATGGCGGGCGTAGCGCACCACCGCTTTGGACTCGTCAGCGGCTTTGAGCTCGCATTCACGGTCCACGCTGAAGCCCTGGGGCGCTTCCTGGCTCACCAGCCAGCCCGCCATGGCGGCGCTGGGTGAGACCTTGGTGTTGACCAAGCTCAACGCCAGGCCAGGCAGGCTTTGCACCAACAGCGTCACCAGCTCATCGGCGCGCCCCTGGCTGCCGGCATCCATCACCAGCAGGTTGGCTTCACGGTCGATCCACACCCGGGTGCTGCCCTGCTTGGTGAAAGCCATGGGCAGCAGTTCCAGGCGAATGTCGTCTTTGAGGTCGCGGGTTTCCTTTTTGCCGGGTTTGCGCCCGGTGCTGGCTTCAATCTGGGCCACACGCTCTTCGGCCTTGCGGTTCACCACCGAGGCCGGCAAGGCGCGGGTTTCCACCATCAGTTTCAAAATCCATTGGCCGGTGACCACTTCCAGCAGCGGCCCGTTGGCCTCGCCGCGCGGTTCGATCCAGCCCACGGATTTTTCCTGGCTGGCGCCACACACCACAAAATGGTTGTCTTGCAAGCGGGCTTCCACTTCTTCGGCAGTGGTGCTCCAACCCGGAGCGATGCGGTACATGATGACGTTCTTGAACACGGGTTACCTTCTTGAATGAAATTCAAATGTAAAACCGCCAATCATCCCATCAAATCAGGGCTGCACCCGGGCAAATCTTGGCACAACTTTACAAAGCTTTCACGCAGCCTCATGGGCGCGATACACGGGCGGCGCACACTTCTCTTCACGCCGATGCCACTCTCGGGTCATCGGTCTTAACTTAAAGGACTTGGCTATGAAAACCAATTTGAAAATTTCACTGATGGCTGGCTTGTTGCTGGCGGCTGGTCTGGCTTACTCGCAATCACCCATGGGCGGCGGCCAGTGCGACATGATGGGTGGCGGCATGCAAGGCCACAGTATGGGCCACCGTGGCATGGGCAAGATGGACCCGGCCAAAATGCAGGCAAAAATGGATCAGCGTCATGCCGCTCTGAAAGCCCAGTTGAAAATCACCGCAGCGCAAGAAGCCGCCTGGACAACTTTTATGGATGCCCACAAGCCACCTGCCGGCATGATGGGCAAACCGCAGCCTGCGATGGCTGACATGGCCAAGCTCACCACGCCAGAGCGCATCGACAAAATGAAAGAAATGCGCACCCAGCGCATGGCTGAGATGACTGCGGCCATGGACAAACGTGCAGATGCCACCAAAACGCTTTATGCCGTGCTCACCCCCGAGCAGCAAAAAACCTTTGATGCACACAGCATGATGGGTCAGGGTCGTGGTGACGATAAAGGCATGGGCAAGGGCATGATGCAGCCGATGCAGCCCGCCAAGTAAGCGCAACGGTTCAAGCTTCTACCGCTGACCGTCAGGGGCGGCATTCGCCAATAGCGGGTGCCGCCCCTGGTGCTATTGGGGCCAAGTGCCGCGCGGGTCAGCAGCTTGTGGCAACATCCACGGATTGCCACTTTTACCAACTCTCGGCTTGTTTGCAAGCGCCCCCCACATGACAGCCATGCCAAATTCTCCGCCAACCGCCAACAAGACCGCGCTTTTCACTGACAAGGCTGTGGTCCGCACCATTGACGCGGCCCAGACTTTCCAGTGGTTGGGCCGGGCGTGGCATGACATTACCCTGTGCGGCTGGATCAGTGTGCTGCATGGCGTGGCCATGGCGTGGGTGGGTGGGCTGATGCTGTGGCTGGGGCATGACCGTTTCTGGTTCATGGCGGGCGCATTTTCAGGGTTCTTGCTGGTGGCTCCGGTGCTGGCAACCGGTCTGTATGCCTTGAGCCGTGGCCTGGAGCGGGGTCACAAGGCCAGCTTTGCGGTGGTGCTGAAGACCTGGCTCAACTGGCAAGACGGACGGGTTCAGGCGTGGGGTGACGCGCAGTGGCGTCTGGTGCGATTTGGCATCTTGCTGGCGCTGGCAGGTACCGCCTGGGTGCTCATCTCAGCGGGTCTGATCACCTGGCTGGCACCGGCACCTATTCCGACACCTAGGGCCTTCATCGAGCACGTGGTGTTGGCCAGGGAGGGGTGGCTGTTTGAGGCCTGGCTGGCCCTGGGAGGTGCCCTGGTGGCGCCTATTTTTGCATCTACCGTGATCACCATCCCCTTGCTTCTTGACCGGCAGGTTTCGGTTGGCCAGGCCATTGCCACCAGCTGGCAAGTGATTTTTGCCAACCCCGTGCCGATGGCTTTGTGGGGTGCGCTCATCATGGTGCTGACGTTTGTTGGGTTTGCCACCGCCTTGATCGGTCTGGTGTTGCTGGTGCCGCTGCTCGGTCACGCCAGTTGGCATGCTTACCGTGATCTGCTGGATGTGTCAGGTTTGCCAGAACGGGAACAAAACTGATGTTTGGTTTTACAGAAGAACAAATCTCCGCCTTTGGCATGACTTTTGGCGTGGGCGGCCTGATGCTCTACATGCTGTTCATCATCGGCCAACTGGCCTGGGCGTCCAAAGCCGGCAAATTCGGCTTTTTTGTCATGATGCTGGGCCTGGCATTCGGCATGGTGGGCTTTGTGGCCAAGTACATGATCCAGTGGGTCATGGGCATCAAGTGACAGTGCGGGGCCAATCAGCCAAACGGCCGCACACCAATCAGCCAGCCATGCAGCCATAAGGTGAACGCGATCCAGGCAGCGACGCCCAGCGCCACGGTGACACCTGTGGCCCCGGTTTGGCCCACTGCGTACACCGTGCCGTCACGCCGGTCACGGCGCTTGGCCGCCAGATAAACCAGCACGGCCCAGCCCAAAAATGTGCCAAACAGCAGCACATGTCCCACATTGCCATTGGACAGCAGGTGTGCAAATGCCCAGAGTTTGACAGCTGCCACCATCGGGTGATGCACCCGCGCCTTGATCTGGTTGCCTGGCACATAGGCTGCGGCCAGCAGCACAAAGGCCAGCAAAGTCAGCAACCCAGCCAGGTGGCGCATGCCGGTGGGCGGACTCCAGAGTTGCACCGGGGCTTGCCGCACCAGTCCAAAGCCCCAGACGATCAGGCCAAAGCCTGCCAGCGACAGCAGCGAATAGACGGCACGCCAGATCCGAGGGCCCCATGCATTGCGCGTCTGAGTGCGCCAGTCGTCCGCGAACAGGCGCAGTGAATGCACGCCCAGAAAGAGGATCAGTCCAGCCAACAGGTAGGTCATGTGCGGGCCGTTTGTCGTCAGGCGCCAAGCACGCGGTTTTTACCCGCGCGTTTGGCCAGGTACATGGCTTGGTCCGCCCGCTTGATGGCGTCTGCACCGGCCTCGCCTGTCACCAACTGCGCCACACCCGCGCTGAAGGTAATGAGCACTTTTTCAATACCTGCCATGAAAAACCGTTTGGTGAGCTCGCGCTGCAGGCGTGTCATCGCCTCAATACCCTTGTCCAGCGGTGTGTCAGGCAGCAAGATGACGAATTCTTCGCCGCCGTAGCGTGCCAGCGTGTCTTGGGGACGCATGACCTCTTGTGCCACACTGGCCAGATGCGCCAGCGCCACGTCGCCGGTGGCGTGGCCCAGGGTGTCGTTGAGTTTTTTGAAGTTGTCAATGTCGAGCATGGCCACACACAAAGGCGTGTCCATGCGCTTGACTTTGGAAACTTCGCGGTTGACTGCTTCGTCAAGGCCCTGGCGGTTGAGCGCCCCGGTGAGTGGGTCGTGGCGCGCCAGGGCACTGACGCGGTCAAGCTCCTGGTGCAGTTTGGTCAACTCGGCCTCAGTGGCTTCCACCTTTTTCTTCATGCCCTGCAAGGCATCACGGGCGGTCTGGCTGTCTTGCGCCATGTTGCGGGTGGCACCTACCACGTCTTTCAGCACTGGCGCAATCTCGGCAATGGACTTGGCCTGCTCAATCAGGCGCGCGCTGGCTTCCATCTGGGTGTGAAAGCCACCGGTGGATTCAGTCATGGACGCGAGCCGCTCAATGAACGCCGCCACCATCTGGCGCATGTCCTCTTGCGCCTGCACCGCACGGGTTTTGGCTTCGGTCTGCTTGAAAATCACATCTTTCAGGCGCTGCTCGACCTCATCCAACCGGCGCAGTGTCAGAGGCGGCACGCACACCGCCATCAGCGCGTCCACTTGGCCTTTGAGCCAGACGTCGTCCAGGCTCAGGTGGCTGATGTTTTCGATGATCAAATGCAGCAATTTGAGCAGCACTTGCTTGATCTCGGCCTGGTCTTCTGCGGCAAATGACAAGCGGTGGCCGTAATTGGCCAGCAATTGTTTGACGGCCACGGCATCTGCGTCGGGCTGGCGCAGTGCTTTGATCAGGGCTTGGGTTTGTTCCAGAAAACGCGCATCGTCTTGCCCCAGGGCAGGCTGCGCGTATTCGATCATGCGGGCAATCTGGCCAAAAAAGTCAGCTGTGAGTGCCGGCGCTGTGACCATGGACGCCGCGGGTGTAACCTCTGCGACCACCGGTTTGGGTGTGTCCGCCAGTGGCATGGTCATTGATGGGTTTGCGCCGGGCGCTGCTGGCGGACTGAAGCCACCATAAGCCATCAGCGAATTTTTCACGCCTTCCCAGTTCAGCTGGTTGATGGCCGACTCAAGCAAGCCGCGCTGCTTTTGCTGGCCAGGTGTTTTGGTGGGCAAGGCCAATGCGATGTCACGGAGTCGCTCAGCCGG
>JBBQZG010000015.1:0-38322 GCA_038207945.1 Burkholderiales bacterium | reverse complement strand
GCTGGGCCAGCAACTGGTAGCTGCGCGCTCTTCAGGGGCTTCGCCCAGACCTTTCAGGCGCAAAACAGCCATCCATTACCATCCTCACGGTTCCAATTCGCCCTACCGGGCCCCAACGGAGAAAACGATGTTCAGTCATGTGATGGTCGGTGTGAATGACCTTGAGGTTTCAAGAAAATTTTATGACGCGCTGCTCGGCACGCTGGGCATTGCCCCAGGGGTGGCCAACAAGAGTCGCTATTTCTACCGCAGCCCCACGGGCCTGTTTGGCATCACCACGCCCATCAATGGCGAGCCCGCTACCCACGGCAATGGCAGCACCATCGGGTTTGCCATGGCATCCACTGAGCAAGCGGATGCCTTCCATGCGGCGGGTGTGGCCAATGGCGGCACCCCCTGTGAAGACCCGCCAGGCTGGCGCGAAGCTGCCACTGGCCCGCTCTACTTGGCGTATCTGCGTGACCCCGACAACAACAAGATTTGCGCGTTGCACCGGCCTGTCAAATAAGGTCAGCCCGTCATGAACATTGATAAAGACACTGTTGTCACCTTGCGCTACAAGGTGGCTGATGCGCAAGGCAAACTGATCGAAGAGGCCAAGGAACCCATGGCCTATCTGCACGGCGGTTACCACAACACCTTGCCCAAAATCGAAGAAGCCCTGGCGGGCAAAACCGCCGGGTTTCAAACCACGCTGCAATTGCAGCCAGAAGACGGCTTTGGCCTGCGCGATGAAAGCCTGGCGCAAAGCATGTCGCGCCGCGACTTTCCGCCGGGCGTGAAAGTGGGCGGGCAGTTGACTGGCCGCACAGCCGACGGGCGCGAACAGGTGTTCCATGTGATGAAAATCAAGGGCGACACCGTGCTGCTGGATGGCAACCACCCCTGGGCCGGCAAAGTGCTGCGCTTCAGCCTGAAAGTAACCGAGGTGCGCGCCGCGTCTGCCGAAGAACTGGCACACGGCCACGTTCACGGCGCACACGGACATCACCACTGAGCCAACCATGCCCCACGCCGTATCGCGCCTGCGCACTGAGCGCCTGGCGCGGGCCGTCAAACCTTTTCGCGCCCGTGGTGGCCCGGCTGAGCGCTGCCCCGGCTGCCGGGTGATGCACAGCCACTGCTTATGCGCCCTGCGCCCCAATGTGCCGACACAAGCCGGCATGTGCCTGTTGATGGCCGACATTGAGCCGCTCAAACCCAGCAACACCGGCTGGCTGGTTGCCGACGTGGTGGCAGACACCTTTGCTTTCAGCTGGGCACGTACCGAGGTCGACCCAAGGCTACTGACCCTGCTGGCTGATCCGCGGTGGCAACCCTATGTGGTGTTTCCGGGGGAGTTTGTGGCACCCGAGCGGGTGGTGACTGCGCTGCTGCCCGATCTGGTCACCGATGGGCAGCCAGCCAAACGCCCGCTCTTTGTGCTGCTGGACGCCACTTGGGCTGAAGCGGGCAAGATGTTTCGCAAAAGCCCCTACCTGAACCACTTGCCGGTGCTCAGCCTGCATCCCGACCAGCTCTCAAGTTACCGCTTGCGCCGCTCCAGCCGCAGCGACCATTTTTGCACCTCCGAGGTGGGCGCCCTGTGTCTGGCCCTGGCCGGTGAGCCGCATGCAGCTGAGGTTTTGGCCACATACCTGGATGTGTTTACCCATCACTACCTGCAGGCCAAAAATCAGCAACCGATAGATTGGGAGGATGCCGCGCACTTGCGTTTTCAGGGCCTGCTGGGTTGATGTGTGCCGGGCGCGACAATCACCCCTGACACCGCAGGCACCGATGCCTTTCACACCCCCCATTCAGAGCCCCCTATGAGCCAGAACCCGACCCCAACCAATGAATTGAAGACCCCCGAACTGTGTGACTCTTGCGCGGGTGTCCAGCGCAACTGGCGGCGCGCCCCCGGGCATGCCGAACTGGTGCAAGGCATTAACCGCAAAGTAGAGCGCCGCAACGGGGAGGTCACCATCACCCGGTATGTGTGTGACCGCTGCGGCACGGCGTGGAACTACGAGAACGACAAAACCAACCTGCACGCGGGCTGGTCGGTGGTGGAGCGATAGGCTCTGCCGCATTGCGTTGATGTCAACCGTCCAAGCACCTGACGCCAAAGCCATCACCCTGATGGTGATGCTGTGCGCCATTTGGGGCATGCAGCAAGTGGTGCTCAAAGCCACAGCCCAAGACATTTCACCCATCATGCAGATTGCGCTGCGCTCAGGCGTGGCCGCCTTGCTGGTGGGGCTGACGATGTGGTGGCGCAAGGAGCGCATGAGCTTGAGCGATGGCACTCTGCGCCCCGGCATGTTGGTGGGGCTGTTGTTTGGCCTAGAGTTTTTGCTGGTGGCCGAAGGGCTGCGCCACACCAGTGCCTCGCACATGGTGGTGTTTTTGTACACCGCGCCGATTTTTGCCGCCCTGGGCCTGGCCTGGCGGCTGCCCGCCGAACGCCTGGGCGCGGTGCAGTGGCTGGGCATTGCACTGGCGTTTGGCGGCATCGCGCTGACCTTTCTGGGGCGCAGCGCGCCGGCCAGTAGCGCATCGGGCAACGCGCTGTGGGGCGACTTTTTGGGCCTGCTGGGTGGCGTGGCGTGGGCTGCCACCACGGTCGTGGTGCGCAGTTCAACCCTGTCAAAGGCACCGGCCACGCAAACGCTGCTCTACCAGCTGATAGGTGCTTTTGTACTGCTGCTGGCCGGGGCTTTCGCCACAGGGCAGGCGCGCGTGAACCCCACGCCAACGGTTTTGGCCAGCTTGGCGTTTCACTCGTTGGTGGTGTCGTTTGCCAGCTTTTTGGTGTGGTTCTGGCTGTTGCGCAGCTACCTGGCGTCGCGCCTTGGGGTGTATTCTTTTCTGACGCCGCTGTTTGGCATCGTCTTTGGCGCCTGGCTGCTCAACGATCCCATTGAAATGGGTTTTTTGCTGGGTGCCGTGCCGGTGATGACCGGCATTGTGCTGGTGAGCGGCGGGGACTGGGTGACGCAGCAATGGGCAGGCCGCTTCAAAACCCCGTGAAGGTCAATATGCTGGACGATTTAACTCTGGCGCCTGATTCTCGGTACCCCACGCAGCGCACGCGGCGAAATACTGCCAGTTTGTGAGGGCATTGAATTGCATCGGTCAGCGAAATCGATACGCTTCCAGACGTACACCCCACCCAAGGAGATCACAATGAAAATCCTGCTCGCCGTTGATGGCAGCGCCTTCAGCAAAAAAATGCTGGCCTATTTGGTCAACCATGGAGACCTCTTCAACGCATCCAACGACTACTCGGTGTTCACCTCCCAAAGCGCCGTTCCCCCAAGAGCACAGGCCGCTGTGGGCAAAGACATTGTTCAAAAATACTACGCCGACGAAGCTGAAAAGGTGCTGGCCCCAGTCGACAAGTTTTTACAGCGCCACGGACTGATCGCCAAGAGCAGCTGGAAGGTCGCACCGCCCGGAGCCGCCATAGCCGAGCTGGCAACCAAGGGAAAGTTTGATCTCGTGGTGATGGGTTCGCACGGCCATGGTGCGTTAGCCAATGTGGTGATGGGCTCAGTGGCCACGCGAGTGCTGGCGAGTTGCAAAGTACCGGTGCTGCTGGTACGTTAATTGTCAAGGTGTCAGCGCCGTATTGGATTTCCAGGGGCTCGGCCACAAGTGGCTATTGTTGCTATTGTTTAAATAGCTGCTTGCGCCCGTTCCATATGCTGTCCAGGCTATAAATCGCCAATGCAAGCCAGATCAGATAAAAGCCGATAGCGCGCGCGGGATCAAAGGCTTCGCCGTAAAGCCACACACCCAGCAGCATCTGCAGGCTGGGTGAGATGTACTGCAGGATGCCCAGCGTCGCCATGGGAATGCGGCGCGCACCTGCAGCAAACAGCAACAAAGGAATGGCCGTCAATGGCCCGGCCAGCAGCAGCCAGCCCAGGGTGGGTGCGTCGCCCTGCACCAGCGCACCCTGGCCGTGCCAGGCCCACCACCCCAGCAGCCCCAGTGCAAAAGGGGCGAGCAACAAGGTTTCCAGCGTCAGACCTTCCAGCGCGCCCAGCGTGGCCACCTTGCGCAGTAGGCCATAGATGCCAAATGTGGCCGCCAGCACCAGCGCCACCCAGGGCAGCCGCCCGGCCTGCAGCGTAAGCCACACCACGCCGGCAGCAGCCACCACCACCGCCAGCCACTGGACCGGGCGCGGGCGCTCATGCAAAAAGACAAACCCAAACGCCACATTGACCAGCGGCAAGATGAAATAACCCAGGCTGGCATCCAGCACATGGGCGTTCTGCACGGCCCACACATACACCGACCAATTGGCAGACAACAGCAAAGCCGACAAGGCAAACGCCGCCAGCACCTTGGGCTGGTGGGCCACATCGCGCAGCCAGGTCCAGCGCCTGAGCACGGCCAGCACGCCCATCAAAAACACCAGCGACCACAGCATGCGGTGCAGCACCACCTCAAACGCATTGACATGTGCCAGCTGTTTGAAAAAAATCGGGAACAAACCCCAAGCGGTGTAGGCCAACGCGGCAAAAAGCACACCAGAATTCATGGTTGTAAGAGGCTCATGGGGTTGTTGGCTGTGGCCAAGGCAAAGTGCAGAGTCTAAGGGCCAAGGCCTTGATGCGCGTCGTGGTATGGCTGTGGCGCGACAATCCGCCTCCCACACCACTGATACAAAGCCCTGAATGAAAGCACCCGCCAGACTGCAGTCCCTCATCGAAGAAGGCCTGATCGACACCGTGGTGCGCCAGCTCATGAGCGGCAAGGAGGCCATGGTGTTTGTGGTGCGCTGTGGCGACGACACCCGCTGCGCCAAGATTTACAAAGAGGCCACGCATCGCAGCTTTCGACAGGCGGTGGACTACACCGAAAACCGCAAGGTAAAGAACTCGCGCTCGGCCCGTGCCATGGCCAAGGGCAGCAAGTTTGGCCGGCAAGAGCAGGAGGCCGCCTGGCAAAGCGCCGAGGTGGACGCGCTCTACCGCCTGGCGGCGGCCGGTGTGCGGGTGCCCAAGCCCTACAACTTTTGCGACGGCGTGCTGCTGATGGAGCTGGTGACCGATGCCCATGGCGACGCCGCCCCGCGCCTGAACGACGTGGCCTTCACTGCTGAGCAGGCGCTACACCACCACGCCACGCTGATCAAAGAGGTGGTGCGCATGCTGTGCGCAGGTGTGGTGCACGGGGATTTGTCGGAGTTCAACATCTTGCTGGCGCACACACCAGGCGCGGAGGGTGCCGAGGGCATCGACGAGCCGGTGATCATCGACCTACCCCAAGCCGTGGACGCTGCGGGCAACAACCACGCCCAGCGCATGCTGCTGCGCGACGTGGCCAACCTGCGCGACTTCTTTGGCCAGTTTGCCCCCGCGCTGCTCACCACCGACTTTGGGCCCGAAATGTGGCACCTGTACCAAGCCGGCCTGCTCAGCAATGAGTCGGTGCTGACCGGCCACTTTGAGCGCGCCCAGGCCAGTGTCGACATGCAGGCGGTGCTGCGTGAGATTGACGATGCGCGAGCGGAAGACGCGGCGCGCAGGCTGCGCATGTCAGCAACGGCGGGTTAGGTCCACCGCAGCGGGCACAGTTATCCGAGATGCGGTGAAACCCCAGCATCAAGCGAGCCCAACATTTGGTAATGCAGGCTCCAATGCGCCACCGCCGCAATCAACACAATGGATTCGCCCTCGGCCACATGGTCGTCAACCTCGGCCAGCTTGACACACAGGCCCAGCACCTTGCGACGAAGGGCGGGGTCATCAATATCGCCCATCAATTCTTCCAGAACATACTCGTCCACCGGGCAGGCATCGGCCCAAGCCAGTTGCTTGCTGGACAACAGGTCTTCACAAAACGTGTCAATCACCGCATGCAACGCGTCGCGTTCCAGACCTAGCTGCTTGTGCACCGCAAGTTCGTCCAGCAAGGCCAGTTCGGCCTGACCCACATCGCCATCGGCAATCAGGGTCAAGGCGACGATCCGGGCTGCCGCCTGCGGGCTGTTTTTAGGGTATTTGCGCATATTTCTTGTCCTTGTTTCCATAGGTGTGTAGTGAAAAGCGGGGCTTGCGATGAGGCTGGTGAGGCACTCGGGCCCGGGGCGCGTCATGGGTGCACCGCTTCAATCAAAAATTTCACTGAGCCACGACTTTTTCCGGCCTTGCGGGTAACGCCGCCCGTCGCGGTAGTCAGAGTCTTCAAAATCAGGCTGTTGGCGACCTCGCGATGGCGTTGCAGAGGCAGGTGCAGTGGGTGCAACGGCAATGGCTGCCCGGTCCAGCAGTTTGTCGAGTTCACCCCGGTCCAGCCAGATGCCTCGGCAGGTGGGACAGTAGTCAATTTCAACGCCCTGACGATCGGACATCACCAGGGTAGCGTCGGGGCAGGCGGGACATTTCATGTGTTTCTCCGTTGCAATCATGGGTTAATCGTTCGGTCCGCCCAAGCCAAACAGGCTCAGCAAACTGGTGAATAAATTGAAAACCGATACATACAGACTCACGGTGGCCATCACGTAATTGGTTTCGCCACCGTTCACGATGCGGCTGGTCTCAAACAGGATCAAGCCCGCTGACAACAAAGCCACCATGGCAGATATCGCCAGTCCCAAGGCTGGTATGTGCATCCACACCGCAGCGATCCCGGCGATCAGCGCAATCACCATGCCGACAAACAGAAAGCCGCCCATGAAGCTGAAGTCGCGCCGGGTCAACAGCACGTAGCTCGACAGCGCCAAAAAGGTGGCACCAGTGGCCGCCAAAGCCAGGGTCACGGTTTGTGCGCCACCGGGCAAGGCCAGGGAATGCGTCAACAACGGCCCCAGTGTGTAGCCCATGAACCCGGTCAAGGCAAAGACAGCTGGCAGGGCCCAAGCGCTGTTTTGCAGCTTGAAGACAGCGTACAGCAGGCCAAAGTAGCCCACCAGGGTCAGAACCAACCCGGGCGCTGGCAGTTGCAGCGTGAGCGTGGTCACAGCCACCCCGGCGCTGAACAGCAACGTCATGGCCAACAGCGCGTAAGTGTTGCGCAGAACCCGTTTGACATCGGCTGAATGCTGGCCAGTGGACGGCGTGACTCCCACCGGGTCATGGCTCTGGTTGCTCGAATAGGGGGATGAATGTGCGTTGTTCATGAGGGTGTTTCCTTGAATAAATTTAACTGTCGAGTGCGAGTTTTGCAGTGCGACCGCGCAAAGGCTTTTGGTTGCGCTGCAAGCTGCGCGTCAATACCCGAGTCGCGCGGGTGAGGGATTGGTCCAGCGCGGTGCGCCAGTCACGCGCTAAGGAGGCAATGACCACCGTGCCGGCACCGTCGGTTTTGAGTTCGACCTGGCAGCGCTTGTCCACACCGCCACGTGGGCCATTGACATCCGAGAACTGCACCTTGGCCCGCGGCACCAGCACGGTCAGACGGCGCAGGGCAAAGCGCAGTCGCTCAACCGTCAAGTCGCGCAACTGGCTGCCATCGGCAACGCGGGATTCAAAAATGATTTGCATCGGATTTTCTCCATTAGGTGAAACAAGGCTCAACGATAGGGTTTGAATCAATTCTTAAAAAGCAGATAATTTCTTATTTAAATTCCCTAAAAAACTGACCATGAGCACACCATTCAATTACAAGCACCTGTATTACTTTTGGGTCGTGGCCAAAGAAGGCGGCATCTCACGGGCTGCAGAAAAGCTGGACATGGCCGTGCAAACCGTGAGCGCGCAGGTGCGGGAACTGGAGCGTTCGCTAGGTTATTCGCTGCTAAAACCTGCCGGACGCGGGCTGGTGCTGACCGACGCGGGACAAGCCGCCATGCAGCAGGCTGACCAAATTTTTCAGCTGGGTGAGAACTTGCCGGCGCGGGTGCGTGATGCCGTCAGCACCCCGACCATTCGCCTGGCCGTGGGTATTTGTGACGGGTTGCCCAAGCTGGTGGTGCGCCGCCTGTTGCAACCGGTGATCCCTGAACCGAATTTGCACCTGTTGTGCCAGGAGGGTGAGTTTGACGATCTGCTGGGCGACCTGGCACTGCACCGGTTGGACGTGGTGTTGTCAGACCGCCCCGCGCCCACCAACCCCAACATCAAGCTCTATAGCCATGCCATGGCGTCGTCCACCATTGCCTGGTACGGCACAGCCGCTGTGGTGGAGGCCGCCAGCAAAAACTTTCCGGAAAGCCTGGGCGATGTGCCCTTGCTGTTGCCCACTGCACACACCGCCGTGCGGGCCCGCCTGGACCACTGGTTTGAACAACGCGCCATTCGCCCACACGTGGTGGGCGAGTTTGAGGACAGTGCCTTGCTCAATACCTTTGGCGCCAGCGGGATGGGTGTGTTCCCAGCGGCTGAGTGGGCGCATGACGACCTGCTGGCCCATTACGCCGTGCAGCGTTTGGGCCCCTGCGAGGGGGTAACCGAGCACTTTTTTGCGATTGGTGCTGAAAAGAAAGTGAGGCATCCTTTGGTGCAGCGCTTGCTGCAGCCAGCGCTTTAACGCCACAAACTTAAAGGCGGGTCAGCAACCACAGCACGCAGAATGTCACTGCGGGAAACACCACCGTCGTGTGGCCGCGTGGCACGCGGGCTTGGAGAGACCTTGGCACGGTGGCAGGCTCAACCTTTGGGCTGGGCCGGCGCATTGCGCACACTCAGCAACATGGTCAGGGCCAGAATGCCCACCACCACGCCCAAAGACACCCCCACCGGAATCTTGTAGATGTCAATCAGGCACATCTTGCTGCCGATGAACACCAGAATCACCGCCAGCCCGTAGTTGAGCAAATGGAACTTGTTGGCCACGGCAGCCAGCAGGAAATACATCGCCCGCAAACCCAGGATGGCAAACACATTGCTGGTCAGCACAATAAAAGGGTCGCTGGTAATGGCAAAAATGGCGGGAATGGAGTCCACAGCAAAAATCACATCGGTGAACGCAATCAGGCAGATCACCATGAACAGTGGCGTGGCGATCTTCTTGCCGTTTTCCACCGTCCAGAATTTCTCACCGTCGTAGTGTTTGCTGACCGGCAGCAGCTTGCGCAGCAGCTTCAACGCCGGGTTGTCATTCAGATCGGGTTCTTGGCCCGCAGCCCACCACATCTTCACGCCGGTGAGGATCAGGAAGGCACCGAATACATACAAAATCCAGTGGAACTCGGCCAGCAACCAGCTGCCTACCAGGATCATGATGGTGCGCAACACAATTGCGCCGATGATGCCAATCATCAGCACCCGTTTCTGATAGTGCGTAGGCACCGCGAAATAGGTGAAGATCATCAGAAACACAAAGATGTTGTCCACCGCCAATGATTTCTCAATCAGGTAGCCGGTCAGGAATTCCAGTGACTTGGTGTTGGCAACCTCGATGGAGCCGGTGCTGTCTTTGACCGCCCACCAGAACAGGCCGTTGAACAAAAAACTCAAGGCGATCCAGACCAGTGACCAGTTCAGTGCTTCTTTGACGCCAATGTCGTGGGCGCCCTGTTTTTTGAGCACGACAAAGTCAATGAACAGCGACACCAAGACGATGGCGCCGAATGTGACCCACAGCCAGAGAGGGGCAATTGTTTGCATGGAAACCTCGGGAATTAGATATCAGCAGCGTTTGGAGCTCGCTGCGGGGCTTGAGTTTAGCGAGCTATGCACGTGTTTATTCTGAAAAAACATTCACGTTACTTCGTAAAAACGAGAGTGTTTTGACTGATTTTCCTGCTTTTCCGGAGCTGGCCAGGTCGGCATCATCGAACCATCTCAACATCAATGCATCGAACTTCTCGTGCTCTGTGCGATTTCATGGTTTTTGATCCTGCGGTTGCCGCCGCCCTCGTCACTATCGTTCCTCGCAACGACCGGGTAGCAGACCCATGAAACTCAGCCGCTTGTACCAGCCACGCAATCCACTTTTTTGGCTCTTGGTGGCGCTCAATCTGTTGTCCATGGTTTTGGGTTGGATCACACACACCCAATCACCCGGCGTGTTGGTCAGTTTGGTCATTGTGGTGTTTGCCGTTGGCAATGCGGTGTTGGGCGCCTTCATGGCGTGGCGGCTGGTCAACTCCTGAGCCGAAATCCCAGCAAAATCAGGTCGGACGCCCTTGGCTTTACCCATCGACGCTATTTTGTGAATGGATCCTTTAGACATGACTTATCTGCTTTTTTTCGCTGGGCTTGCTGCCCTCATCGCGGGTGCCGACGTTTTGGTGCGGGGCGCCTCACGCCTGGCGCTGTCGTTGGGCATCTCACCCCTGGTGGTGGGGCTCACGGTGGTGGCCTTTGGCACCAGTGCGCCAGAGGTGGCCGTGTCGGTGGGTGCCGTGCTTGATGGCAAGACCGACTTGGCTCTGGGTAACGCCTTGGGCAGCAACATTTTCAATGTGCTGTTCATTCTGGGCCTGTCTGCATTGATCGTGCCGCTGGTGGTCAACATCCAGTTGATTCGCCAGGAGGTGCCGATCATGCTTGGCGCAAGTTTGTTGTTGCTGCTGCTCTCACTGGATGGACGCCTGAGCAGGCACGACGGCCTGTTGCTGTTGATCTTGCTTGTGGCGTACACAGCGTTTCTGGTGGTTCAGTCGCGGCGCGAAAGTCAGGCGGCCCGGGACGAATACAACCACGAGTTTGCACCCACAACACCAGCCCCCTGGCTGGACCGGGTCTGGGTGCAGTTGCTGCTGATTGCCGCGGGTCTGGCGCTGTTGGTGCTGGGCTCAGACTGGTTGGTACAAGCCGCCGTGTTGATTGCCAAATCCATGGGGGTCAGCGACCTGGTGATCGCGCTGACCATTGTTTCTGCAGGCACCTCCATGCCGGAAGTGGCCACCTCCATCATGGCGGCCGTCAAGGGCGAGCGGGACATTGCAGTGGGAAATGTGGTGGGCAGCAACATCTTCAACGCCCTGGGCTGCATGGGCATTGCCAGCCTGGTCTCAGGCAGCTCCGGCTTGGTGGTGCCGCCCTCAGTGATGGGTTTTGACCTGTGGGTGATGGCCGCCGTGGCGCTGGCGTGTGTGCCCATGTTCATCACCGGTCAGTTGATTGCCCGCTGGGAAGGTGCCTTGTTTCTGGCCTATTACGCGGCTTATGTGACGTATTTGGTTCTGGCTGCCCAGCAGCATGCCGCTTTGGGCGCGTTCTCAACGGCCATGCTGAGCTTTGTATTGCCCCTGACCGTCGTCACTTTGGTGGTGCTTGGGTTACCCAAACCAACCAAGCCAAATTAAGGCACGTGCCCAAGCTCTGAAATGCACTTGAATGCTCTTGTTTTTACGAAGTTTTCCTCCATTAAATGCTGCTTTTTGAATGGTGTTTAGCACGTTAACCTTATGCCCACTATTTCATTTCTACAGGAGATTCACATGAAACGATTACTCGCATTGCTGGCCGTGGTGTTCACGCTGGGCCTATCCACCGTGGCAATGGACGCAGAGGCCGCCAAGCGCATGGGCTCTGGCAAATCCTTGGGCACACAACGCCAGGCGACCCCAGACAAGGCGCCCACCGCGCCAACTCAGTCTGCCGCAGGCGCAGGCACACCCGCTGCGGGTGCAGCAGCGCCCTCACGCTCATGGATGGGGCCGGTGGCCGGCCTTGCGGCTGGCCTCGGTCTGGCTGCATTGGCGTCACACCTGGGCTTTGGTGAAGAATTGGCCAGCATGCTGATGTTTGGCTTGATGGCCGCCGCCGTTATGGTGGCAATTGGCTTCTTCATGCGCAAACGCGCTGCCGCGAAACAGTCCACCGCATCAGGGCCAGGGGGCTTGCATTATGCGCATGCGCACACCGATACGGCACCCACTACAGGCCGACCTGAGCAGCAGACCTCAGCCTACAAAGTAGCCATGCCTGCCGCCGGTCACAACGCCCTTGGGTCAGCCATCGGTTCAGGCATTGGTGCCGGGGTGGCCAGCGCAAGCCGGATCCCAGCCGACTTTGACACCGCAGGCTTTGAGCGCAACGCCAAGGTGAACTTCATTCGCCTGCAGGCCGCCAATGATGCGGGCAACCTGGACGACATCCGTGAGTTCACCACGCCCGAGATGTTTGCCGAATTGAAAATGGAATTGGCCGACCGCGGCACCGTTGCTCAGAAGAATGACGTTGTCAGCATCCATGCGCAAGTGATGGAAGTGGATGAAAACACCGACCGCTATCTCGTCAGTGTGCGCTTCACCGGCGCAATTCGGGATGACAGCGGTGCCCCAGACGAGTCTTTCGACGAGATCTGGCACTTGATGAAATCACGCCAGGGCAACAACGGCTGGGTGTTGGCCGGCATTCAGCAGACATCGTAAGCCAGTGGGGGCCTGTGCGTTGTTGACCAAACGCATGGGCTCCAATTTAATAGCACTCACCGCCCGTTTACCAATGGCTACAGCCTGGTTTGTCATAAATTTTCAGCCACAACGGGTTGCGCTTGCCGCTAACCAGCGCATGGCGCATCGGCAGCCTGTCTGAGGCGGACAACCGCGCCCAGTCGTCGTCTTCAATCAGTAGCAAAATGTTGTCGCACGCCTCCCGCAGGCGCAGGTTCGGGGGGGGTGGCCGCGCTGTTGCCGCCTTGGCCCACGCCACAACAAGGAATCACCATGACCGACCTGTCCCGCTTTGCCATCACACGGAAATGGCCTGCCCAGCATCCGGAGCGCCTGCAGTTGTATTCGCTGCCCACGCCCAATGGCGTGAAGGTGTCGATCATGCTGGAAGAAACCGGGCTGCCCTATGAGGCGCATCTGGTCAGTTTTGAGACCAATGACCAGTTCTCCTCCGAGTTCATCGCCACCTTTCCCAACCACAAGATCCCCGCCATCATTGACCCCAATGGTCCGGGCGGCAAGCCCCTGGCGCTGTTTGAATCGGGCGCGATCCTTCTGTATCTGGCCGAAAAAACCGGGCAGTTTCTACCCACTGATGCAGCTGCGCGCTACGAGACAATCCAATGGCTGATGTTCCAGATGGGCGGCATTGGCCCGATGTTCGGGCAACTGGGCTTCTTCACCATTTTTGCTGGCAAAGACTTTGAAGACAAACGCCCACGCGAGCGCTACGCCACAGAGAGCCGGCGCCTGCTTGGCGTGCTGAACCAGCACCTGGCCACGCGCGCCTGGATGATGGGCGACGACTACACCATTGCCGACATCGCCATCTTTCCCTGGGTGCGCAACCTGATTGAGCGCTACCAGGCTGGCGAGTTGGTGGGCATGCAAGACTTTCCCCATGTCACGCGGGCGCTGTCCGCGTTTGTGATGCGGCCAGCGGTCGCAAGTGGGTTGGTGGTGCCGCAACGTGGGTGATTCAGCCGTTGCCTGCAGCGACACACACCGCAGGCAACGGTGACAGTTGTCACACTGATTTTTATACCCCTGGGTGTATTATTGAGGCTTTAGCAATTCGCTGGAGATCAAAAAATATGACCACCACCCCCGCGGCCACCCCCTCGCACGGTCGCCTTGAACACCTGCCGGTATCGCTGTTTTCTACCGTGATGGGGCTGGCAGGAACCACTCTTGCCGTCGAAAAGGTCGAAGCACTCTGGGGCTGGTCAATGCTGGCCAGTTCGGTCCTGCTCCTATTTACCGTACTGGTGTTTGCACTGATCAGCGTGGCCTACCTGGCCAAGTTTGTGGTGCACCGCCAGCATGTGGTGGCCGAGTTCAACCACCCGATTCGCATGAGCTTTTTTCCGACCATGTCGATTGGCATGCTGCTGCTGGCCGTGGCCCTGATGGGACATTTCCCCGGCGTGTCGCATTATCTTTGGGCGGTGGGTGCCACCGTACAGCTGATCTTCACGCTGGCCACCCTGTCGAACTGGATGCACCATGACAAGTTTCAGGTACAACACAGCAACCCGGCCTGGTTCATCCCGATCGTCGGCAACATTCTGGTGCCGATTGCAGGCGTGCCGCTGGGCTTTCCCGAAGTCTCCTGGTTCTTCTTCAGTGTCGGCCTGGTGATGTGGACGCCACTGCTGGCTGTGCTGCTGAACCGCTTTTTTTTCCACCCGATGCTGCCGGGCAAGCTGCTGCCCACGCTGTTCATCCTGATTGCCCCACCTGCCGTGGGCTTCATCGCCTGGGTCAAGCTGCACAACGGCGCCATTGACGACGCCGCGCGCATCTTTTACTACTTTGCCCTGTTCACCACCCTGCTGCTGTTTTTTCAGGCGAAATACTTTGTCAAGCTAGCGTTTGCCCTGCCGTGGTGGGCCTATTCGTTCCCGCTGGCAGCCATGACCATCGCCAGCACCGTGATGCTGGAAAAAGTGGGCGGCTCATTTTTCGCAGTGTTGGTGCCGTTGCTGTTGGCCGTGTTGCTGGCGCTGGTGGCGATGCTCATCGTACGTACGGCGCTTGCCATGCTGCGCGGACAAATTTGCGTGCCTGAGTAAAACCCCACCGGTTTGACGCAGGCGCGCGCGTCAACGCGAAAGCGCCGTGAATGCCACCCGCCGCTGGCCATCTTGACCATGAGCGTTAGTCCAGCAGCTTGATGGCGCTCCGGTTGCTATTTTTATAATAGCTGCATGCGCATATAAATCAAGGTCTAGAGGCTGATTTCTTATAAATCAATCGTTGAAATACCAGAATCCGGCGTTCACCCATTCGGTGAGCTGGCGCATGAATTCAGCGTGGTGCAGGGCGGTGTCCAGCATGTCAAGGCGCAGCTCGTCGTTGTCACACAAGTCAATCACGGCCTGTCGCAGGGCCGTACCAAACTCATAACGCTCGCCGTCCACGTAACACACGCCCTGCGCCACCGTGGCATCTACGTAAAAGCAACGCAGACCACCGGTGCGCAACAGCGGCTGCTGTTGCAACATGTCGACCAGGTCAGCAGCTTCCAACGGTTCGTCCAATGGCTGCAAATCCAGCGTGCATTTGGTTTTGGAGAAGTAACTGCCGGCAAAATCCGCCATCAGCGTGTCGCTGTCGAGCAAGGTTTGCAGATTGGCCCGAATCAGCGTGAAGTCGCTGGCGTCAATCTGGCCCTGATGGTGGGCAATGGGGCGCTTGGGGTCGGCCAGCAGGGTTTTACCCAGTTCTTGGTCGATCACGTAATCGGCCAGACCGCTGAGCATGTCGCAGCCCGATTTGGCCCGAAACCCCACTGAATAGCTCATGGACTCTTCCAACGTGACACCGTCGTGCGGAAAGCCCGGCGGAATATACAAAATGTCACCGGGCAGCAGTTCGACGTCGATGATGGCCTCAAACGCTTCGGTGTGGAGCAGCGCGGCGTGGGCAGCAAATTGCTTGTGCTCACCCTTGTCGCCCACGCGCCACTGGCGCCTGCCGGAGCCTTGGCAGATGAACACGTCGTACAAATCAATGTGCGGCCCGACGCCGCCGCCGGGCGTGGCGTAGCTGATCATCACATCATCCAGCCGCCACTTGGGGATGAAATCAAACGGCTTGACCAGCTCAGCCACCTCGGGCGAGTAGTGGTTGACGGCCTGCACAATCAGCGTCCAGCCGGTTTTGCCAAAACGTTTGTAGGACTCAAACGGGCCGTTTTCGGCCTGCCACTGCCCGTCTTTCTTAAACACCAGGCGCGACTCCACAGCCTCTTCCATGGCCAGGCCAGCGAGGTCGTTGGGGCTGATCAGGTCTTCAAAATGCGCGAACCCTTGGCGGATCACCACGGGGCGCTGCTGCCAGTAATAGGCCATGAAGTGTTCGAGGGAAAAGTCAGCCAAGGTAAGTGTGAGCATGGGAAAACCAGAAAAATCGCGCCATCAAAGGGGATGAAAACAAAACAAAAAAGCCCTTGCCAAGACTTGGCAAGGGCCGTGTACAACGCCTGTTGAAGGCTTACTTTGCGACCACGCGCACCATGTCCAGGCACTTGTTGGAGTAGCCCCACTCGTTGTCGTACCAGGCAATCAGCTTCACAAAGGTGCCGTCCAGCGCGATGGAAGCATCGGCGTCAAACACGCTGGTGCGGGTTTCGCCGCGGAAGTCGGTGGCCACCACTTTGTCGGTGGTGTAGCCCAGCACGCCTTTCATGGCGCCTTCGGATTGCGCCTTGATTTCGGCGCAGATTTCAGCCATGGTGGCGCTGGTGTTGAGCTCCACGGTCAAGTCAACCACCGACACATCGGAGGTGGGCACGCGGAACGACATGCCGGTGAGCTTCTTGTTCAGGTCAGGAATGACCACGCCCACTGCCTTGGCGGCGCCAGTGCTTGAGGGAATGATGTTTTCCAGAATGCCACGGCCACCGCGCCAGTCTTTGTTGCTCGGGCCGTCCACGGTTTTTTGTGTGGCGGTGGCGGCGTGCACGGTGGTCATCAAACCGCGCTTGATACCAAACTTGTCATGGATCACCTTGGCCAGGGGCGCCAGGCAGTTGGTGGTGCAACTGGCGTTGCTGATGATGGCCTGGCCGGCGTAGCTCTTGTCGTTCACGCCAAACACAAACATCGGGGTGTCGTCTTTGGAAGGTGCCGAGAAGATGACTTTTTTTGCACCGGCTGCAATGTGTTTCTCGCCACCGGCCTTGTCCAGGAAGATGCCGGTGGATTCGATCACGATGTCGGCACCGACTTCGTTCCACTTCAGGTTGACCGGGTCTTTTTCTTGCGTCAGGCGAATCTTTTTGCCATTGACGATGAGCGTGTTGCCGTCTACCGACACGTCGCCCTTGAAGCGGCCATGCACCGAGTCGTACTGCAGCATGTAAGCCAGGTAGTTGGGTTCCAGCAGGTCGTTGATGGCCACCACTTCGATGTCCTGGAAGTTTTGCAGGGCTGAGCGCAACACGTTGCGTCCGATGCGGCCAAAGCCGTTGATACCAATCTTGATCGTCATACTTTTCTCCAGAGGTTAAAAAACGATTACCGAAACTTGTTACTTGCGCAGCACTTGCTCCACCGTGTCTGCCACATTTTCAGGCGTGAAGCCAAAGTGTTTGAACAGCACCGGAGCCGGGGCTGACTCACCAAAGGTGTCAATGCCAACGACTGCCGCGCAGCCATACTTCCACCAGCCGCCGCTGACACCCATTTCCACCGCAATGCGCGGCAGGCCTTTGGGCAGCACGGCTGTCTTGAACGCCACATCCTGTTGGTCAAATGTGGTGGTACTCGGCATGGAAACCACGCGCACCGCGATCTTTCTTGTGGCCAGGAGCTCTTGCGCCTTGAGCGCCAGCTGCACTTCAGAGCCGGTGGCGATGATCACCGCCTGGGCCTTTTTCTTCATGCCCACTTCACTGGGCTCGGCCAGCACGTAAGCGCCCTTGCTGATGTCACCCAGGCTGGCCTTGGGGGCGTAGTTGATGTTCTGGCGGCTGAGCAACAGCGCGGTGGGTTTGCGCTTGTTTTGCAGGGCCACGGCCCAGGCCACGGCGGTCTCGGCGGTGTCACCGGGGCGCCACACGTCAAGGTTCGGAATCAGGCGCAAGGATGCCGCGTGTTCAATGGATTGGTGCGTCGGGCCGTCTTCGCCCAAACCAATGCTGTCGTGGGTGAACACATGCACCACGCGCAGCTTCATGAGCGCCGCCATGCGAACGGCGTTGCGGCTGTAGTCGCTGAAGGTCATGAACGTGCCACCGTAAGGGATGTAGCCGCCATGCAGCGCCACGCCGTTCATGATGGCCGCCATGCCGAACTCACGCACACCGTAGTTGATGTGGCGACCGCCATTGCCCACGCCGCTCAAGGAATCAAAACGCAACGCAGGTGTGCTCTTGGTGTTGGTCAGGTTGGAGCCGGTCAAGTCGGCTGAGCCACCCAGCATTTCGGGCAGCGCGGCGGTGAAAGCTTCGAGCGCGAGTTGTGATGCTTTGCGCGATGCCACGGTTTCGGCCTTGGTGTGTGCGGCCACCGCCACATCCACAGCCACCTGGGCAAAGTTTTTTGGCAGCTCGCCTTTCATGCGGCGTACCAATTCTTTGGCCAGGGCCGGGTGGGCGGCTTTGTACGCTGCAAATTTGTCGTTCCAGGCTTTCTCGGCGGCATTGCCAGCGGCCTTGGCGTCCCAGGCGGCCTGAATCGGTTTGGGAATGACGAACGGCGCAGCCGTCCAGCCGATGGCTTCACGCGTGAGCTTGATTTCTTCTGCGCCCAGCGGCTCGCCATGGGCCTTGGCGGTGCCGGCGCGGTTGGGCGAGCCGGCACCAATGGCGGTTTTGCAGATGATCAGCGTCGGTTTGTCGGTGCACTCTTTGGCACGGGCGATGGTTTGCGCCACCAGCTCTGCGTCTTGCCCGTTGATGGGGCCGAGCACGTTCCAGCCATACGCCACAAAACGCAGCGCGGTGTTGTCAATGAACCAGGGGCCTACTTGTCCGTCAATCGAGATGCCGTTGTCGTCGTACAGCGCAATCAGCTTGTTGAGCTTCCAGGCGCCGGCCAGTGCGCAGGCTTCGTGGCTGATGCCTTCCATCAGGCAACCGTCGCCCATGAAGGCGTAGGTGTGGTGGTTGACCACGTCCAGGCCGTCGCGGTTGAACTCTTGCGCCAACAGCTTTTCAGCCAGTGCCATGCCGACCGCATTGGTGATGCCCTGGCCGAGCGGGCCGGTGGTGGTCTCCACACCGGGGGTCACGTCCACTTCAGGGTGGCCGGGCGTTTTGCTGTGGAGTTGGCGAAAGTTTTTCAGCTCGGCCATGGGCAGCTTGTAGCCGGTCAGGTGCAACACCGAATACAACAACATGGAGCCGTGGCCGTTGCTCAGCACAAATCGGTCGCGGTCAAACCAGTGAGGGTTGGCCGGGTTGTGTTTCAGGTGGCTGCCCCACAAGGCCACGGCCATGTCGGCCATGCCCATGGGCGCGCCGGGGTGGCCCGAGTTGGCGGCTTGCACCGCGTCCATGCTCAGGGCACGAATGGCGTTGGCCATGTCGGCGCGGCTGACACCCGCAGGTGTGGATGCTTGGGGTGCTTGGGTGGGTTCAGCCATGGAAGTGCTCCGCAGGGATAAAGAAACAAATGGATTAGCCCATGATTTTAGTGGCGCGCGCATCTGCCACCTCAGGCGGGCCGGCACATTGCCAGACATCCAGACCGGTGGACAAGGGTTGGGCTATGCTTTAAGCCCCCTGATCACCTGACGGCCACCCCCCTGACACACTGCCATGAGCTTACTGTTTACCCCGTTGCACTTGCCATCGCCACGCGGTGGCTTGACGCTGCCCAACCGCATCGTGGTGGCCCCCATGTGCCAATACCAGGCCATGGAGGGCTGCGCCACCGACTGGCACCTGATGCACTGGGGCAACCTGCTTAACGGCGGTGCCGCCATGTTCACCATCGAAGCCACGGCGGTGTTACCAGAAGGGCGCATCACCCCCAACTGCCTCGGGCTGTGGGACGCGCGCACCGAAGCCGCCTTGGCTGAGCACCTGCACCGTGCCCGTGCATTGGCACCACACACCGCCGTGTGCATTCAACTGGCGCATGCTGGACGGAAGGCCTCCAGCGCGGTGCCATGGCAAGGCGGGCAACTGCTGTCGCCGGAACTTGGCGGCTGGCAACCGGTGGGCCCGTCTGCCCTGCCGCATTTACCCAACGAGGCACCACCCAGCGCCATCACGGCCCAGGGTTTGAGCGACGTTGTGGCTGCGTTTGTGGCTGCTGCCCAGCGCGCCGACCACATGGGTGTGGACGCCATTGAGCTGCACTGCGCCCACGGCTACTTGCTGCACCAGTTTTTGTCACCGTTGGCCAATCAGCGCAACGACGCCTATGGCGGCAGTTTTGAGAACCGCATCCGTTTTCCGCTGGAGGTGTTTGCGGCCGTGCGAAACGCCTACGACGGCGTGCTAGGTGTGCGCTTGTCAGCCACCGACTGGGTCGAAGGCGGCTGGGATCTGCCGCAAAGCATGGCGTTTGCCCAGAAATTGAAAGGGGCGGGCTGCGACTTCATTCACGTGTCATCCGCAGGTGTGTCGCCGCAGCAAAAAATCAGCTTGGGGGCCGGCTACCAGGTGCCATTTGCACGCGCCATCAGGGAAGCCACCGGCATGGTCACCACCGCCGTGGGCCTGATCACCGAGCCACAACAAGCGCAAGCCATATTGCAGGCAGGCGATGCCGATCTGGTGGCGCTGGCACGTGCCTTTTTGTACCAGCCACGCTGGGGCTGGCAAGCCGCTGCCGCATTGGGTGGCGCGGTGGAGGCTAACCCGGTGTATTGGCGCTGCCTGCCACGTGAGGCCCAAGCCGCGTTTGGCAAGGTGTCGGTGGGTCAGCGCTGAGGCGCTTACGCGAACACCCAGCCCCATGCAAGGCCTGCACCTGACCGCTGACCTGCATGGCTGCGCCTGCGCCCCTGCGTGGCTGTGTGATGCCACGCTGCTGGGCGAGCGCTGCGTGCAGGCTGTCAGCGCGGCGGGTCTGCAAGCTGTGGCGCATCTGTTTCACACTTTTCCAGCCACCTCACATGGACCCGGCGGTGTGACGGCCACCGTTCTGCTGGCCGAATCACACCTGTGCATCCACACCTGGCCCGAGCAACACGCCGTGACGCTGGATGTGTATGTGTGCAATTTTGGTGGTGACCACACGGCCAAGGCACACGCCTTGATGGCCACGTTATGCGCCTTATTTGAACCTGCGCAGGTGCAACACCAGGCATTGCAGCGTGGTGAATTGCCCACCTTGCTGGCGTGAGAGCCGGGCAGATGCCTCAGGCCGCGTGGTGGCCCAGCGTGAAGGCTTCTTCAAACACCGAGTAACCGGCCCAGTCGCTGTGCGCAAAGTTCAGACGCTCATAAGTGATTTGATAACGCTCTGATTTTTGTAGCTGTATACCATTTTTGAATAAGGGCTGCACGCCAATTTGACTATCATTTCCAGGCACAGGCACGGCCATGGCATGGCCGTAGCGGGTGATGTCGATGCGGGTGGTTTTGGCGGCCAGGTCAGGGTGGGCCGCGGACAGCTCCGCCAGGATCGCATCCCGCCACAGCGTCCACGGCTGGTTCAGCAGCAGGTGCCGGCCAGCGCTGCCCGGCATAAGTTGTTCACCACCCGCAGCGACAGCCGCGTCACCCAACGCCCGGTAATAGGTGAGCACGGTGGCACCCGGCACCGGTCGCAGGCTCTGGTGCATGGCGTCGACATAGCCCAGACCTGGCGCGTTTTGACCATCTCCGTACAGCACGTTGTCCCAGCTCGGTGGCGCACCGGGGCGGTCTTGCAGGGCAGCACTGAGATGAATGTTGGCCACCAGCCAAGGCGCATACACCGTGCTTGCCGCCGCCCGCCGCAGCCAGTCAGGCGGGTTTTGAAGCACCCGCGCCGCGATAAAAATCGGCAGTGCCACGATGGCACGGCGCGCCTGCCAGCGCTCAACAGCTTGGGTGGCGGTATTGAACACATCCACCTCCACGCCATGTGTCACATTGCTGATGCGCAACACCACTTGCCCGGTGTGCAGGCGGTCTTTCAGGGGCGCAGCGAGGTGCTGGGTGAGCCAGGCGTTGCCTTCGGGCCAAGTCAGCACGCCTTCTCGCTCCGCCGCCTCCATGCCGGGTGCCGCAAAGCCATGGCGGCTGGCAAAGTAATGGATGCCGGCCCAGGCCGACACGGTGCCAATGCCCGCGCCGTAATCGTCGCGGCAGCAGTAGTTCAGGTACCAGCGCAGGTGCAGGTCGGTCAACCCGGCCTGGTTCAGATAGGCTTCAAATGTGATAGCTGCAAGTCCTTTCTGTACCTGGGCTGGATGCCAATTTTTTACTGGAATGGTCCAACGCGCCTGGCGCTGGAGTTGCGCCACCAGATCAGAAAATCTCTGGTATTGCGCCAGCGTGTTGGCCCCCACACCTTGCAACGGCAGCAGCCCGTCTTGCCATTCGCCATTGAAAAAAAGCCGCTCCTGCGGGCTGTGGCACAGGTGTCGTTCGTCATAGACCCAACGTCCGGCGATGCGCTGGCGCAGGCCCAGTTCTTCCAGCAGGTCTTGCACCTCGGGCGCGTCGTCGCTGGGCAGCGGCAGGTAGTGCGCACCGCGCGGGCAGGCCAAGCCTTCTAGCACCCCGCTGCGGCTGTTGCCCCCAGCCGAGTCTTCCAGCTCCAGCAGGGCAAAGTCTTCCACGCCCTTGTGTCGCAGCGCCCGCGCCGCCGCCAGGCCGGCCACACCGGCACCGGCAATCAGCACGTCGGTGCGGCGGGTCAATGTGGGGATGGGCCAAGTCTTGCCAGTACCCATTGTCTGCAACAAATGGCCCCGTGCCAAGTCCACGCCGGTGAAGCCGCCTGCAATGTGCGCCGTGCCACCCACTGGCTGGCAACCCAGCAACGGCAGTGCGGCAGCCGCACCAGACAACAGAAAGCGGCGTCGGTCAGGCATCAGCGTCTTAGGCCATGGTGCAAAAAACTGGCAGATTGGGCGGGCATCACAGGCGGGGCATGGGTTCAAAAGGGATGGCGCAATTTCACCATACAGCGCGCATGGGTGCAGCCAGTGGCCGGCCCGCATGCCGTGAAACCACAGGTTCTTCACCTTCACACATGACAAAAATCAACGGCCAAGCTGGTGGCTGGCGTGAAGTTTTCCCGCATGTTCACCCATCAGAAATGTCATAGGCCTGTTTAAAGGAGTTGCCATCAAGACCATTCGAAATGCCGCCGCGCTCTTGTGCGTTGCCGCTTTGGTGTCCGCTTGTTATGTGGTTCCGATCCGGGGGCCAGATGGCAACCTGACTTATCAGCACTCTGCCCTGCCACCCGTGGGCAGCATCCCGGCGGCGGGCGCACCACTGTCCACGGCGATGCCTCAGGTCTTGAGTGCCAAACTTTACCCAGCCAACGACCTGGCGACACCCACGGGCGTGGTGGCCGGCACGGTCATCATCACGATGACCGGCAAGGGCCAGTTCCAGGTCAATGACATGGGTGAGATCTTGACAGGCGAGGCCACGCGTGTGTCCAGCGATGAACGGCGCGGGGTGGCAAGCGCCAACAGCCCCAGGGGCACCTACATGTCGTGCGAGTACCAGATGAGCACGCCTTATCAGGGCGCAGGCACATGCACGTTCTCAAATGGTGCCAGGTACCAGTTGCATGTGGGTGGCAATTAGCGCAGTGACAGTGCAGGCAATAAGCCGCCGATCATCGCGCCAGCCGCCCCCACTCTGCCTCATACGTGGTAACCAGCACCTGGTTAGACAAGCGGTTGACCTCGGCGGGCACACGCGCCATGTCCAGCGGGAAGTCAAACAACGCAGGCAAACTGCCCAACGTCAAAAAACGCAGGCCTTGCGGCAATTGGGTCGGCAAGCGGTAAGGCCTGCGGCTGGCCACCACAAAGCCCCATTCGCCAAAACTGGGCACGTGGGCGTGGTAGGGCGTGGCGCTTAATCCGGCAGACTCGATGGTGGCCACCACGGTCCAGAAACTCTGGCGCGCCACCAGCGGCGAGGTGGTCTGGACCACCGCATAACCGCTGGCAGCCAGGTGCTTGTCCAACAGGGCGTAAAACGAATTTGTGTAGAGCTTGCCAATGTTGAAGTTGGTCGGGTCGGGAAAATCCACCACGATCACGTCAAACACCTCGGCACTGCCTTCCAGCCAGGTAAAGGCATCCGCCGTCACCACCTTGACCCTGGGCGACTGCAACGCGCTGGCGTTGAGTTGAGTCAGCACCGGCTGGTTGGAGAAAAGTGCCGTCATGGCCGGGTCAAGCTCCACCAGCGTGACACTTTCCACCCCTTTGTATTTGAGAATTTCACGCACCGCCATGCCGTCACCACCGCCCAGCACCGCCACCTTTTTAGGCGCACCGCCGCTCGCTGAAAACGCCGCCATCACCGGGTGCACCAGCGCCTCGTGGTAACGGTATTCGTCGCGCTGGGCGAATTGCAGGTTGCCGTTCAAAAACAGCCGGTAACCCGCGCGCCCTTCGCCCGGCCCGTGGGTGAGCACGATGCGCTGATAAGGCGTGGTTTGCGCCAGCACCACGCGGTCCTGGTACAGCTTGTCTTCGGCCCAGGTGGTGATCTGGTCAGCCCCCGCCATGCCGGCACCAAGCGCCCCCAGCGTGAGTGCGCAGGCCAGCGCGTGCGCCTTGAACTGGCGCAATTCATCGCGGAACAGCCACAGCGCCCACACCGCTACTGCGGCATTCATCAGCCCAAACAGCAGCCCGGTACGGATCAGCCCCAGTTGGGGAACGAGCACCAGCGGGAACGCCAGCGACACCGCCAGCGCGCCCAGGTAATCAAACGTGAGCACCTGCGACACCAGGTCTTTCAGGGCCACGTTCTTTTTCAGGATGCGCATGACCAGCGGAATCTCCAATCCCACCAACGTGCCCACCATCAGAACCAGCCCGTACAGCAGCCACCTGAAGGCACCAGGCAGCTCAGCATTTGCTATGAATAAAAGAGCTGGCAGCGCACCACCTATAAGGGCTACAAGCAGTTCTATTCGCAAGAAATGGGCGGGCAACTGGCGCTCAAAAAAACGCGACAAGTACGAGCCCACACCCATGGCAAACAGGTAGGTGCCAATGATGGTGGAAAACTGCAGCACCGAGTCGCCCAGCAGGTAGGAGGCCAGTGCCCCTGCCGCCAACTCGTACACCAGCCCGCAGGCCGAGACCACGAACACCGACGCCAGCAGGGCGACTTCAAGTGGGCGCGGGATGGTGGGCTGGCGGGCTTCCATGTCATGCGTGTCAGTCATACTTGTCGTTATGGTTTACCATTTTGTTGGGGGTCGCTGATCTTTATCAATCAAGAGGCGGCTAACCTGGGCTAGCCTGTGCGACACAGGCAAGTTTTTAACCACACACATCAACTTCTGGAGAGCTCATCATGATCTATAAATTCAAATCCCAAGCTGCCGCAGATGTCATCATGCTTAAAGCCAATGGGGATCAAATGCTGACCATTGTTGGCAAAGAACCCTCAGCACAGGGCATCGTCACGGTAGCCCAGATTCCCGCCGCGATTACAGCGCTGGAAGCAGCCATTGTGGTTCACGAGGCCGCCGAAGCCAAACGTCGTGCAGACCCTGAACTGGTGGTCGAGGTGGAAGGTGACAGCATCATGCTGCGCCATCGCGCAGCACCGTTCATCGATTTACTCAAGACCAGCGCGCAGGCGGGCAAGGATGTCGTCTGGGGGGTGTGAACACACATCAGCCATGAATGGCGGCTGCCACGATGATGCAGATGCCCAGCGACATGGCCGCCACCACCATGCCGAGCGCCTTGTTTTGTTTTTCAACAATCTCTTCCCACAGGTTGTAGGGTGTGAGCTTGTCGATCAACAAAAAGCACAGCCAAAAAATCAGCACGCCCAGCAGCGCGTACACGGCAGAGCCCAGCAGCAGCCCCGGTTTTAATGATTCAAATCCCATGTTGATCTCCTTCAAAATATGTAGGTAATAAATGTGCTACTTATGCCCGCCACCGCTGGAAAAACCGCCAAACGAAGCCCCTGAGCTGCGCGAGCTGTAAGACGTGCTGCAGTTCGCTTTGGCCGGGTCACACGCCGAGCAGCGGCTGATGACCATGGCGAACAGCAGTAACAGCAAAAAGATCAAAATCAGGGTGCGCACGCTCATGGCTGCCGCCGCACTGGCCGGGCCGACGTCACTGCGCTTGAGCAACTCTTTTTTGTCTTCCAGCTTGAACGCCTTGGCCACTTTGTCACTGTCAATCTTGCTGCCCACCGACCAAGTGACCTCATCGGGCGACTGTTCCAGCGACAGCAGATTGGCTCCGCTGGCAAAGTCGCGGTTGCTGGTTTTCTGGCCGCGTGACACCCGCCAGTAAAACTCGCCCAACGCGTAGCTGGTCTCCGCGTTGTAGCTTTCTTTAAGCTGGTAGCGGGTGCCCAGATAGGTGGCACTCTGGCCGTTAGCCGCCATCACCGGCGCACCGGTACAGGGCTTGACCACACTCCAGCCCTCAGTGGAATCCACCAAAAAAATGAAGCCGCGCTTCGGGTTGTGCAGCAGGTATTCTTCCCAACCAAAATGCTCGTCAGGGTCGCTTGGATCGACGCCCATGCGGTGCTGGAAACCCACCACCTGCCAGGTCATGCCCTGCAACTCGCCTGTGTTGCCCAATGCAATCAAGGGGCGCACCGGCTCGTCTTGCAGGGCGTGCTTGAGCTCACCACCGATGCCTTGCGACACATCAATCAGGCTGTTGCATGAGGTGCAGGTCAGGCTCTGGCTGGTGGCCAGATTCACCGTCAGGGTGCTGCCGCAATGGGGGCAGTTGAATTGACGACCTGTTTCGTTCTTGGCTGATCCATCTTTCAAGCCCGTGAGTTGCAGGTCTTCCAGCCGCACCGGCTGACCGAGTGCGACGGTGGGTGGCTGGGTGCTGTAGTCAATGCTGAGTACGCGTTCGGACGATGCGCTTGCGCTTGCGTCGCCCTCAGTACCACCGCCGATGAGTTTGGAGCCAATCAAACTGCCCGACTTGGCATCGCCACCGGAGCCCTGACTGCGCAGCTCCACCATGACAAATGGCTGGCCCAACTCGGGCAAATGCGGCAACTCGCCCTGCGCGGCCAACAGCATCACCTGCCGGTTGGAGGCTACGGCAAACGGCTGACTGCGGATGGTGGTGCTGGCCCCGACCCTGAATGCCTCAGCCGCGGGCAGCGTGGGCGGTGTGGCCACAGGGGTTGAGAACACATACGCGCCGTTGTCTTCGCTCAGGTACGCGCTACTGCCGTCTGTCAGCACGGCGTACCACTCGGTCCAGGTGCCCTCAGCATACTTGTATTGCAGCCGCCCGACCAATGTGAAGGTTTGCCCCTGCCAGATGCCGCTGGTTTGCAGTTGCAACGGGCTGTGGTCGTCAAACAGCTCGGCCATTTTGCCGATGCGCTTTAACGTCTCGCCATCGCGCACCACCGTGCTCTGACAGTAGCCGCAGATGGCGTGTGTGGACTGGGCGCTGGTGAAGTTGACTGGGGCACCGCAGCCCGGGCAGGGGGCGCGGTAGCTGCGCTGCTGTGGGTCAGTTGCCATGGTGCATTGCCCGTGCGGAACGGGTCAAAACCCTAAACCAGCTTCTTCAAAAGCTCCGCCTTCTTCGCGTCAAACTCTTCCTGCGTCAAGATGCCTTTGCCCTTGAGCTCGCCAAGTTTTTCAAGCGTCGCCATGACATCCTCTGGCTTCACGCCAGCAGCCTGGGCGGGCACCGCGCTGGGCGCCACCTGCAAGCCCGCTGCCAGGTTCTGCGCCAGCACCTGGCCCAGCGCCACGCCAGCCCCCAGGCCCATGGCATCCCCGGCAATGCCACTGCCTCCACCTGCGCCGCCGCCTTCGGCAAACTTCGGTATCGCCTGCGCCGTCTGGTACTGCATGAACTTGGCCATGTCGTCACCCACCATGCCCATGCCAATTTTCTGGTCAAGGATTTTCTGCAACTCTTCGGGCAGCGAGACGTTTTGCACCGTCATGCCTTCCAGCTTCAGGCCGATCTTGGCAAACTCTGGTGCCAGTTGCGTCGTCAGTGCCTGCGCAAACATCAGTTGATTTGAGGCCAGGTCCAGAAACGGAATGCCGCTGGACGCAATGGCGTTGCTGATGTTTTGCAACACCAGGCCACGCAGTTGGCCGTCTAGGTCGGCCACGCCATAGTCGCCGCGTGTGCCCGAGATTTCGGTATGGAACAGCTTGGGGTCAGCCACCCGAAAGCTGAAGTTGCCAAAGGCGCGCAGGCGCACCGCGCCAAAGTCTTTGTCGCGGATGGTGATGGGCTGGGGGGTGCCCCATTTCTGATCCACCTGCTGGCGCGTACTGAAAAAATACACGTCACTCTTGAACGGGGACTCAAACAGCTTGTCCCAGTTTTTCAGGTAGGTCAGCACTGGCAGGGTTTGCGTGGTGAGCTTGTGGGTGCCGGGGCCAAACACATCGGCGGCCTTGCCCTCGTTGACAAACAGCGCCATCTGCGACTCGCGCACCACCAGTTGCGCACCATTCTGGATTTCCATGTCGGCCATCGGAAAACGCCAGGCCAGGGTGCCGTCGGCAGCTTCGGTCCACTGGATGATGTCAATGAATTGTTTGCGGATGAAGTCCATCAATGCCATAACGCGCTCCGGTCGGTAGGTAGAGCCGCAATGATAGCGGGCGACATGCACCAAATGTCAACGTGAAACATGGCGCTTGGTCAGCCATGCACACCCCTTGTCAAACCCTGCCCGTACTGGTGTTTTCCGCAATGGCTGAACCGGCGCGGACCCGATATGCTCCGGCCATGAGTAAATTTCAAGACGAAGTGCCACCGCCACTCTATGTGCCACCGCCCTCCGAGGCGCCGCCCAAAGAAGTCATTGCCCTGACCTGGTCAGCGCCGGCGCGTTGGCTGGGGCTGGGCTGGCGCGACCTGACCGCCAACCCGGGCGTGAGCCTGTTTTACGGGGTGGCTTTCTGGTGCATGGCCTTGCTGCTGGGCGAGGTGTTTCACGCCAAACCCGAATACACCATGATGATGGCCTCGGGCTGCCTGCTGCTGGGGCCGTTTCTGGCGATGGGGCTGTATGAGGTGAGCCGCCGCCGTGAGCTCGGCTTGCCGGCCGACTTTGCCAGCTCCATGACCTGCTGGAAGCCCCACCTGCGCAGCATGGGTTTGCTGGTGGGGGTGCTGATTGTGCTGGAACTGCTGTGGGGGCGGGCGTCGCTGGTGGTCATCGCGGTGTTTTTCAACTCCGGCCTGCCGTCTTCCATAGGTGCCGCGCAAGCGGTGTTCAAACCGGAAAACTGGGAGTTTGTGCTGGCCTACACCCTGGTGGGTGGTGTCTTTGCCGCGCTGGTGTTTGCCCTCAGCGTGGTGTCCATCCCGATGATTCTTGACCGCGACACCGATGCCATCACGGCGTCCATTGGCAGCATTGAGGTGGTGGTCACCCACCCTGGCGTCATGCTGTTGTGGGGGGCGTTGATCACGGCGTTGGTGGCCGTGGCTTTGCTGCTGCCATGGGCCGTGGGGCTGCTGCTGGTGGGGCCGCTGCTCGGGCACGCCACCTGGCACGCCTACCGGGGATCAGTGCGCTGGCTTTAGAGCGACTGCGCTGGGCTATGCTTCGGTCACCCTGACCGTTGTGAGCATCACCTTGTCTTCCACACCCGCCCGATTCAATTCACATCACGCCAATCATCGCGCCAGCGCCATGCTGCTGGCCGCAGGCCGTGGTGAGCGCATGCGCCCACTCACCGACACCTGCCCGAAACCATTGCTGGAGGTGCAGGGCAAGCCACTGATGCAGTGGCACCTGGAGGCGCTGCTGCGTGGTGGCTGCCCGCAAGTGGTGGTCAACACCGCCTGGCTGGGCGAGCAGATTTCTCAGACATTTAATGATGATTTCAGCCTCAAGCCCTTGTCAAATAAGCGTGAAGAGCTATTAAATACAGAGCATTTATCAGGCCTGAGCATGGCTTACTCACATGAAGGGCAGGACTTTGGCGGCGCGCTTGAAACCGCTGGCGGTATCGTGCGTGCCTTGCCCTTGCTGGGCGACGTGTTCTGGGTACTGGCAGGCGATGTGTTCACACCCGGATTTGAATTTACCCAGGCGGCGGTTGCGCGTTTTGCCGCCAGCGGCATGTTGGCCCACCTGTGGCTGGTGCCCAACCCGGCGCACAACCCGGGTGGCGACTTTGGCCTGCGGACTGAGGCCGATGGCCTGACGCTGGCGCTGAATCTGCCCAAATACGACTCACGGCCCCGCTACACCTATTCCACCATCGGCCTGTACCGCCGCGTGCTGTTTGAGTCGCCCTGGTGCGACATTGCCGCAGGTAACCCGCATGGCGTCAAGGCCCCACTGGCCCCGCTGCTGCGCCACGCCATGGACAATCAATGGGTTTCAGCCGAGTTGTACACGGGGCCATGGACCGATGTGGGCACGCCGCAGCGGCTGGCCGAACTCAACGCCTGACCTGACCCAACCCGCCAGCCACACCACACGCCATTCCTTGTTTCGACTCGCCGAAAGAACATCGCCATGAACCCGTCATCCATGTATGCCCAGCGCCGCGCCCAACTGGCACAAAAGATCGGCCCGAACGGCATCGCCATCATTCCCACCGCGCCTGAGCAGCAGCGCAACCGCGACAGCGACTTTCCGTACCGGCCAGACAGCTACTTCTTTTACCTGAGTGGTTTCACTGAGCCCAAGGCCTGGCTGGTGGTGTTGGGCGATGGCAGCAGCACGCTGTTTTGCCAGCCGAAAGACCGGGAGCGTGAAATCTGGGACGGCTACCGGCTCGGGCCAGACGCAGCCCTGGATGCACTCGCGTTGGACGCGGCGCATTCAGTCACCGAGCTCGATGCCAAACTGCTCACCCAGCTGGACGGCCGTGATGCCGTGTGGTTCCCGTTTGCCACCCACAAAGGTCTTGAGTCACGCGTGGACGGCTGGCTCGGCGCCTTGCGCGCCCGTGTGCGATATGGTGCGCTGTGCCCGCAAACCCAGCGTGACCTGTGCGGCGTGCTGGATGAAATGCGCCTGCTCAAGGACACCTCAGAGCAAGCCACCATGCGGCGTGCCGGGCAAATCAGCGCCGCCGCCCATGTCCGCGCCATGAAGCTGTCGGCCAACATGCTGCGCGCCGGCGACGAAGTGCGTGAGTACCACCTCGAGGCCGAGTTGCTGCACGAATTTCGTCGCCATGGTTCGCAGTTTCCCGCCTACGGCTCGATCGTGGCCGCCGGATCGAACGCCTGCGTGCTGCACTACCGCGCCGACCGGGGACTGGTGCGCGATGGCGAGTTGGTGCTGATTGACGCGGCCTGTGAGCTCGACGGCTACGCCAGCGACATCACCCGCACTTTCCCTGCCAACGGCATTTTTACCGGACCGCAACGCACCTTGTATGAGCTGGTGCTGGCCTCGCAAGTGGCTGCCATCGCTGCCACCAAAGCCGGCGCACGCTTTACCGACCCGCACGACGCCGCGGTGAAGGTGCTGGCCCAGGGCATGCTGGATGTGGGCCTGCTCGACAGCAACAAGGTCGGCAACCTGCAGGATGTGATCGAAAAGCGCGCCTATTTTCCTTTTTACATGCACCGCACTGGTCACTGGATTGGCATGGACGTGCATGACTGCGGCAGCTACACCGAACCCGGTGAAATCGGCCAGGTCAGCACACGCAAAGATGCCTTGACAGGTGAGCTCATCAAAGACCGCCCGGCGCGCATCCTTCGCGCAGGCATGGCGCTCACCATAGAGCCTGGCATCTACGTGCGCCCGGGCGAAGGTGTGCCCGAACACTTTCACAACATTGGCATCCGCATTGAAGACGATGCCCTCGTTACCGACACCGGATGCGAGTTGCTCACCCGCGACGTGCCAGTGGGCGTGGACGAGATTGAAGCGCTGATGCGCGCCTGACACCGGGCCAACCCCACCAGAGAACCCTCACCATGCCGCTCAGCACCCAACCCGAAGCCGCCCTGCGCGACACCGAAGGCAAAAACGGCGTGCAGTCGCTGGAAATTGGCATGACCATATTGCGTGCCATCAGCGGCGGCCATCGCGCCATGATGCTCAAGGACATTGCCGCTGCGGCCGACATGCCGGCCAGCAAGGTCCATCGCTACATCGTCAGCCTGGTGCGCTCTGGTCTGGTCGAGCAAGACCCCATGACCTCGCGTTATGACCTGGGGCCGTTTGCGCTGAGCCTGGGGCTGGTGGCGGTCGACCGGCTGGACCGTGTCAAGCTCGGCCTGCAAGCCATTGCAGAGCTGCGCGACGAGATCAACCAGACCACGGCGCTGGCGGTGTGGAGCGACAACGGCCCGGTCATCATCCGCTCCTTGCGCCCCTACCGCCCGATCACCGTCAACGTGGTCACCGGCAGTGCGCTGCACCTGCTGAGCTCGGCCAGCGGCCGGGTGTTTGCCGCTTACTTACCGCGCAACACCACCGAAGCGCTGATTGGCCGCGAGCGCGCCACCCTGGCACTGCCGGCCGATCTCCAGTCCACCGCAGGCATTGACGCCATGCTGGCCAAGGTGCGCGCGGACAACGTGTCGGTGGTCAGTGACTACCACTTGGTGCCGGGGGTGGCTGCCGCGGCAGCACCGGTGTTCAACTTTAAACACGAAGTCACCCTGTCGGTACTGGCCATTGGTGTCAAAAGCATGATTGACCTATCACCAGACGGCAAAGTGGTCACGACCTTGAAGCGCTGCGCCCAAGATCTGTCACTGCGGCTGGGCCACACTTTTGAAGATAAATAGGGCTCTAGCGCTTGTTCAATATGCGCTGGAAGCTATGTTTTAAATAGCTAAACTCATAGTCGCTCATGCCCGAGGCCGCCGGATTGCTCAATGGCCATGTTGCGCAGATTGTCAGCGGCAAGTTCCAAGTCGTCATCAATCCAGACCACATAACCACCGCGAGCATCTATGCGCGCCTGGCTGAACAGCGATGCGTCGCCAAGTAAACATTGTCCAAGATGGTATTCAACAAGACGGTTTCCTCCAGCAGGACAAACTTCTTTGTGCGAGTCCACGCCTCTCGAAGCAAGCCGACTTCCACGCGCGTGTCCATGTGAACTCTAACTTGGCCGTGTTGGCGATACACGTGATATCAAAGTTCGAGACCGAGATATCGGGTGCCAGGGACAGGATTGAAGGATGCTGGTGGTGCTTCGGTAAAGCTTAAAGACTCATATAGTCGTTGCGCCGTTGTGAATTCCGGCAGCACGTCCAAGAAGATACGTGCATAGCCAGCAATGCGTGCCTCTTCAATAATTCGCTCGACCAAGCGACGCCCGACCTTCTCGCCTCTCGCCGCTGGCCGGACATATACGCGCTTCATCTCACAGGCTGTCTCGTCAACGCGCCGAAGTGCAGCGCAGCCGACGAGAATGCGATCTTTCCAAGCGAGCTAAAGGCAGCCTTCGGGTACTGCGTACTTTCCGGGGAGAGCTGCGAATTCGGCTTCGTAGTCTTGGAAATCAAGGCTGACACTGGGGCTTGCGACATACTCTCTAAATATTGAGACGACGTACCCAAGGTCTGCAGGAAAACTGGCGTGTTTGATTTCGGTCATTCAGCGGTCTACCTATTGTGTCGAGCGGGTCTTGCATGTCCTGACATTGAAATTCAGCGGTTGCCTTGGGCATTTCGACGGCATGACCAGTTAAAACCGCTCTGGTTCAGCAACGCCAAGGTCCCGGCAAATTTTCCGTGCAAGAAGATTGCTAATTTCCGTGTGCCGCGGAATGGCACTTCGCTTTTCAGTGATCGTATGGTGCCACCAGGAATGACTACGCCCTCACGCAACAGTCTGCAACCCAACAACGTGAGATGGCGTAGCAAATCGCGACGTTTCATACCGCAATCAAGAGTTCCTCGTAGGTATTGCCGGCAGCAATCCGGGCCTCCACGCGATTGAGTTCGATTGCCTCCGAAAGGGTTTTGCGCAGCGAATCCAATAGGCGCTCACGGGTTGATTCCTGGCAATTGACACCAGGTACCTCCTCTATCCAACCGATCCACCAATCGGCATCCTGCTTTACAACGGCTGTATATGTTTGCGTCATTTGGATTCCTTTCATCGCAAAGTGTAGCGACGTGGGTGGGAACTGAGTGGTTTTAACGTTTGAGGTGAGCGGCTCGACCGAAGGGCCAGGTGTCATTTTCTGGCAACCAGACTTGGGCTAACAAAAGACGTTACCTCGACTGAACACAATGCAACGCAGGTCTGAGCGTGCAAGCATTGCAGTGTCCACCAGATTGGCGACTCTTCACTGATTGGTGCTCTCATAGCTTTTGTCCACGCTTATTCGAGGTGTGGCAGCAACTCGGGTGCCACTAATACGCGAAGTGACCGAGCTTGGCCTGGAATTCGTTCAATGTGGCCGCCAGCCTCAAGCGCAATAACCATCTGGTGAACCGAAGGCGCCGATACATTGAAGTGCCGTTGCATGTCTGCCTCGGACGGTGGCCGACGATTCAGTTTTGCGTAGTAGTAAATGAACGCAAGGTACTGGCCCTGGCGAGGTGTAAAGGCTGGCTGCATGCAGTGGGTTCTGTTTGATGACGACGAACGTCCAGGTTACAGGTTAACCGGCGCCGGAGCGCGCGTTTCTAGCGCATGGAGTGTAGGGACCATTCCGGACGGTGCCAATCCCCAAAATGGGGAATTGGCGCGTGAAATCACTTCAAACGACGACTCGACACGCCTGCCGGACGTTCAATATCGAGGCGCTCTCGAAAAGCGGCGCAGCCAAATTCCGATCCCGACGCGGCCAGTTTTTACCGGATTTGCAGCCTCTTAACCCGGTTATGCGGCAAAAAACGGTATTCCCATAGCGCAGCAAAGCCAAAAATAGACCACTTCGGTCGAACGGCAGCTGATACAAAATCAAGTAAAAAAGCCCTATAGCCCATATAAAACAATCGTAAGCAGCTATATTTAACATAGCGTTGTCACCCTCATCAACAGCACGCCTGCAACCCACCCACCCACGCTCGAACCGCCACACATCCCCCGCATCAAAAAAATTTTCAAATACTGATTGACAGAATTAATTCCTTATTTCAGAATCCACCCCCACAGATCAACGAGTCCAACTGACGGACGCTGACAACCGGAGACAACACATGTTGACGCACTCAACCCGTTCAGGGTGTTTGAATTTCGCCCGCTGGAGCCTCTGATGCTGGCCGAATTTCTACAATTTTTGTTTTCCGGCATCACCGTGGGTGCCACCTACGCGCTGGCCGCGTTGGGCTTCACGCTGATCTACAACGCCAGCAATGTCATCAACTTTGCGCAGGGTGAGTTCATCATGCTCGGCGGCATGCTGGCGGTGTATTTTTCGCAAGCCGGCCTGCCGCTTCCCGTGGCCCTGGCGCTGGCTATTCTTGTGCCCGCCCTCGTCGGCGTGGTGCTTGAAAAACTGGCCATTGAGCCGGTCAAGGGCGCCGAGCCGGTCACGTTGATCATCATCACCATTGGCGCGTCGCTGGTGATTCGCGGCCTGATTCAGGTCTGGCTGGGCAAGAACACCTTCAGCCTGCCTGCCTTCTCTGGCGATGTACCGCTGCAAATTCTGGGCGCCACGCTGATGCCACAAAGCCTGTGGGTGCTGGGGGTGACCGCCATCGTGGTGGTGGCGCTGTGGTACTTTTTCAACCGCACGCTGCACGGCAAGGCGATGCTGGCCACGTCCTTCAACCGGGTGGCGGCCGAGCTGGTCGGCATCAACACCAACTGGGTGCTGTTTTTGAGTTTTGCCATGTCGGCCGCTTTAGGTGCGCTGGGCGGCATTTTGGTGACACCGCTCACGCTGACCTCTTATGACGTGGGCATCATGCTGGGGCTCAAAGGCTTTGTGGCGGCCGTGGTGGGTGGCTTGGGCAACGGCCTGGGCGCTGTGCTGGGCGGCTTGCTGGTGGGCATTCTGGAAGCCATGGGCGCCGGCTACATCTCGTCGGCCTACAAAGATGCCATGCCGTTTGTGCTGATCCTGCTGATTTTGTTCTTTATGCCGCGCGGTTTGTTTGGCGGCAAATCTACCGACCGGGTCTGAGCATGAAGAAGAATCCTTTTATTGGCCTTTACATCATCATGGCGGTGCTGCTGGTGCTGCCCTTTGTGTTGCCCAACAGTTTTTATGTCGATCTGGCGATTCGCATGGCGATCAACGCCGTGATTGTTCTGGGCCTGAACCTGCTGATTGGTTTTGCCGGCCAGATCAGTCTGGGCCATGCCGGTTTCCTGGGCATTGGCGCTTACGCCACCGCCGCGTTACCCACCCACTTTGGCTGGCATCCACTGCTGGCCATGGCCGCGGGCGCCGCCGCAGCGGGTGTGCTGGCAGCCATCGTGGCGCGGCCGATCTTCAAGCTCAAGGGGCATTACCTGGCCATGGCCACGCTGGGCCTGGGCATCATCATCAACATTGTGGTGCGCACCGAAGCGCAATGGACCGGTGGGCCCGACGGCATGCCAGTGCCACCCATGAGCCTGGCCGGCTTCGAGATTTCGGGTGACAAACACTGGTACTGGATTGTGGCCGTGCTGCTGTCGGTCAGCGTCTGGGCGTCGCTCAACATGATCAATTCGCCGTTTGGCCGGGCGCTGCGGGCGCTGCACGGCAGTGAGGTGGCTTCCAAGGTGGTAGGGGTCGATGTGGTGCGCTACAAGGTGGCCATTTTTGTGCTGTCTGCCGTGTTTGCCAGCATCATGGGCAGTGTGACGGCGCATTACGTGGGGTTTGTCACGCCGAACCTGGCCGACTTTTTCCACTCGATTGAGCTGGTCACCATGGTGGTGATTGGCGGCATGGCCTCGGTCTATGGCTCGGTGGTGGGCGCGGTGCTGCTCACGGCACTGCCGCAAGCGCTGACATCTTTTGAAGGCTGGGAAACCGTGGCCTTTGGCACGATTTTGATGCTCTGCATGATCTTCATGCCTAAGGGTCTGGTGCCCACGTTGGCAGCAAAATTTGGACGGGGAGACTGACCATGGCCTTGCTTGAAGTCAAAGATCTGTCGATCCACTTTGGTGGCGTCAAGGCGGTGCAAAACGTCAGCTTCACGATTGATGCCGGCATTGTGTACGCTGTGATCGGCCCCAACGGCGCGGGCAAAACCACGCTGTTTAACCTGATCACCGGCATTTACACCCCGACCACCGGCAGCATCACGCTCGACGGTGAATCCATCGGTGGCAAAGCCCCCGATGAATTGGCCCGCCGGGGTGTGGCGCGCACCTTCCAAAACCTGCAAATCTGCATGAACATGAGCGCCATCGAGAACGTCATGGTGGGCGCCCACCTGCGGCTGGACCGCAACCTGTTCAAGGCCGCCCTGCGCTGGCCCTCAATCAAAAAGCGTGACCGCGAGTTGCACACCGAAGCCGCTGAACTGATGCGATTTGTCGGGCTTGAAAGCTACATCGACGCACGCGCCGACAGCATGCCCTACGGCGCCCTCAAGCGGCTGGAGATTGCCCGCGCCCTGGCCATGAAACCCCGCCTGATCTTTCTTGACGAGCCCGCCGCCGGCCTGAACCCCAAAGAAACCATTGAGGTGGACCAACTGGTGCGCAAGGTGGCCGACTCGGGCGTCACGGTGGTGCTGGTGGAGCACGACATGAAGATGGTGATGAACCTCTCAGACCGCATTCTGGTGCTGGACTACGGCAAGAAATTAACCGAAGGTACCGGCGCTGAAGTGCGCCGCAACCCCGATGTGATTGCCGCCTATCTTGGCGCACACGCTTGAACTCAAGGCACACCATGGACGCACTTACCCTGATCAGCCAGGACCACAGCAATCTGTGGCGCCTGGCCACCACCGTTGACCATGTGGCTTCTGAAATTGAAGCTGGCGCACCCATCGAGGAGCCGTTTTTCAACGCGGTGTTTGACTACATCGAGCAGTTTGTGGACCGCTCGCACCACCCCAAGGAAGACGACTATTTGTTTCGCCTGCTGCGCCTGCGCAGCGCGGAGGCGGCTGCCGTGCTGGACGCCCTGCAAGTGGAGCACCGCGAAGGCCCGGCCAAGCTGGCGGCCCTGCGCGCCCAGGTGGCCGCAGCGGCTCAGGGACAGCTGGCGGGTGGTCAACTGGCTACGGCCTTGCGCGACTACACCACGGGATTGAAAGCGCACATTCGCACCGAAGAAAAAAGTGTCTTGCCGCTGGCCCGCAGCGCCTTGCTGGAGGCCGATTGGGCCGAGCTCAACGCCGCATTTCTGGACAACGACGACCCGCTGTTTGGCGACAAGGCGCGCGAAGAGTTTCGCCAGCTTTATCACCGGGTGGTCAGCTTGGCGCCCGAGTCGGTGGGTTTGGGAGGGCACAGTGTGGGCACGCTGCAACCTATGCCAGACCGCTTCAAGGCCGAGGTGCAGTTGCGCGTGGAAGGCATGGAAAGCTGCTACGGCCGCATCAAGGCGCTCAAGGGCATCAGCATTGAGGTGCGCCGGGGCGAAACCGTGGCCCTGGTGGGTGCCAACGGGGCTGGCAAAACCACGTTTTTGCGCACCTTGTCGGGCGTGCAGCCGATGAGCGCGGGCAGCATTCACTTCAAGGGTGAAGACATCAGCAAGTTGCGCTCTGACAAACGCATGCGCCTTGGTATTTGCCAAAGCCCGGAAGGCCGGCAAGTGTTTGGCCCGCTGTCGATTGAAGACAACCTGCGCCTGGGCGCCTACACCCAGCCGCGTGACCAAGTTGAAGACGACATGGAAAAAATCTTCACCATGTTCCCGATCCTGAAAGAAAAACGCGCGCTGCCCGCTGGCACCTTGTCCGGCGGGCAACAGCAGATGCTGGCGATTGGCCGCGCCCTGATGGGCCGACCCAGCCTGCTGCTGCTCGATGAGCCAAGCATGGGGTTGGCGCCGCTGCTGGTGGAAGAAGTGTTCAACGTGATCCGCATGCTCAAGAGCAAG
>JBBQZG010000014.1:0-38349 GCA_038207945.1 Burkholderiales bacterium | reverse complement strand
CCGGGTCAGCATCAAGTCGGGTAACAAGGCGGCTGAGAAGTATGCCGAGACGCCCGATCAGGAGCTCATGGATGACATCAAGGCGTTCCTGCTGAAGGGCGCCAAGGATGGCGATGCACCGGCCAGCTGCAGCTGATCGGCCCAGTCCGGCTCATGTGTGACATGCGCCGGGGCTTCAACCACCGTCTTTTTAGAGGACTGCGCAATGGCTGTCACAACAAGTGCCAAATGGAAGGCCGGCTTCAAGTCGGATTACGACAAGCTGTTTGTCAAGAAGTGGTCCTCCTACATGGGGGCGGTACTTTTGGTGCTGGTCATTCTTGGCTTGATGGTCAACGGCCTGGTGTGGGGCGTGTTCGGTGGTGTCAAGTTTTGGGGTGACTGGATCAACAACCTGATCGGCCTGGGACCGCTGCTGGGCGTGCCCGCCGAGCTGGACAGCTTCTGGTCACACCGCATGTCCCTGATGAACACCACTTTGGTGATTGGCTCATTCAGTGCGGCTTTGCTGTCACGCCAGTTTGCGCCCTCCCGCCCTCCAAAACTCGAATACCTGTGGGCCATGCTCGGAGGCTGCCTGATGGGCGTCGGCGCCGCCCTGGCTGGCGGTTGCACCACAGGTGGTTTTTTTAATCCCGTATTGCATTCTTCACCAGCCGGTTGGGCCATGTGGGTTGGCTTGCTTGCGGGCGCTGCCATTGGCTTCAAGCTGCTGCTGTGGACCATGGAAAATATTGAATGGGGCACACACGCCCCGCCGCTGATACTGGTTCCGCCAGGGGCCAAAAAAGCGTATCCGTGGATGGGTTTGCTGGTGGCTGTGGCCGTCCTGGCTTGGGCTGCCATGTGGTTGTACTCGGGCAATGAACAGTTCGCGATCCGCGCGCTGATTGTGCTGGCAGGTTTTGCCATCGGATTTATTTTGCACCGCTCACGTCTGTGTTTTGCGCGGGCGTTTCGAGAGCCCTTCGTCACTGGCGAAGGTGAGATGACCAAGGCCGTGATCCTGGCGCTGGCCATTGGCTTGCCCTTGGCAGCGCTGCTGTTTCAAAAGAAGATCATTGACCCGTATGTGGCCATACCTGCCACGTTCTGGATCGGTTCCTTGCTGGGGGGGCTGATCTTTGGCATCGGTATGGTGTTCGCTGGTGGCTGCGCATCCGGCTCCTTGTGGCGCATGGGTGAAGGCCACCTCAAGCTGTGGGTCAGCATGTTTTTCTTCGCCTGGATGGGGTCAACCGCCAGTGCCTTGTTCAAGAAGTTCCAGATTACCTCAATTGATGAGACCAACCTTGACACCTTCGAGCGAACCGCCGTTGGTTTTCAGGCCTATCTGCCAGACATGTTGCCAGGCTGGGGGCTCACCCTGATGATTTCAGGTGGCCTGCTGCTGCTTTGGTATGTGCTGGTGCGCTACAACGAGTCCACTGAAAAGTTCACACTGATGTGAAACCCTTCCCGTTTTTAAAAGGAGTCATGATGAAAGTTAAACGCGTTCCCCTTTTGGCAGCCCTGCTGTCGGCCTTGGCCATTGCCCCCGTGCAGGGGCAGACCAACTCGCCAGCCGCTGCGCCTGTGGCGGCGAGTGCCCCCGCCGCCGCGTACTCACCTGCGAACCCGGGACCAGGTTGGTTCAACAAGCTGGTAGACCTGGACTTTGTGAAAAAACAAGCGGCCATACCCAAGGTCGACGGCGTGATGCTGATTGATGCCCGCCCTGCTGTTCGCAAGTACGACCTCGGCCACATCCCCACCTCCATCAACATTCCCGACACCCAGTTTGACAAGCTGGCCCCGACCCTGCTGCCGCCAGACAAGTCGATGTTGCTGGTGTTCTACTGCGAAGGCTATGAATGCATGCTCAGCCACAACTCGGCTCACAAAGCTGAAAAGCTGGGCTACACCAATGTGCGCGTGTTTGCCGAAGGGTTTCCGGGGTGGATCGCTGGCGGTAACCTGCACGCGGTCAGCCCGACCCACATCAAGAAGCTGATAGACGAAAAAGCGCCCATCACGCTGATCGACTCGCGACCCAAAGCGCGCAAATACGATCTGGGCCATATTCCTGGTGCCATCAATTTGCCTGACTCCCAGTTTGACACGCTGGCCGCAAAGACATTGCCGGCAGACAAGAACGCCGCGCTGTATTTTTATTGCGAGGGTCTGACATGTGTGCTGAGCAACGATTCGGCGCGCAAGGCCATCAAGCTGGGTTACACCAACGTCAAAGTGGTGCCTGAAGGTTATCCGGCATGGGAAAAAGCCTATGGTGCAGGTCCGACTGCAGCGGGCGCGGCAGGCGCCACGGCCGCCCCCAAAGCACCGGTCATCGAAGCTGGCAAAGAGTCCGGCACCATTTCAGTGGCCTCATTCGAGCGGATCTACAAGGAAGCGCCCGACAGCGTGAACCTGGTTGACGTTCGCGAGCCCGCAGAAGTGGCCACCGGCACCTTCAAAGGGGCGATCAACATCCCGGTCAGCACGCTTGAGAAAAATCTTGACAAGCTGCCCAAAGACAAACCGATCATTCTCTTTTGCGGCGCCGGTGCGCGCAGCGGTGAAGCCTTTGACATGGTCAAACTCTACAAACCCGAGATCAAGCCTGTGTTTCTGGACGCCACCATCAAATGGTCCAAGGATGGCAGCTACACCATCAAAGGCAACTGAACAAGGATCACCATGAAACGCACCACACTCATCTTCTCCACCTTGCTGGCGCTGTCACTGAACAGCGTGGCACAAACCCAGACCGAAACCTTCTTCAATGTCACCAGCGCCGACAACCAGGCACAGGGCATGGCGATGGTTTTGGCCACCCAAATGGCCGAGCAAAAAGCCGCTGTGCGCGTCTTGCTGTGCGGCCCTGCGGGTCAGTTGGCCCTGAAATCCTACGAACCGGCGGCCCTCAAGCCGCGCAACGTCACACCCAAGCAAATGATGGCTGGCCTGATCAAGGGCGGTGCCACGGTCGAAGTGTGCGCACTGTTTTTGCCCAACGCGGACAAGACACCAGCCGACTTGATTGAAGGCGTATCGGTTGCCAAGCCACCGGAAGTGGCCGCGTACATGGTCAAACCAGGCGTACGGGCCTTCGGTTTCTAAGGAGTCAGTGCTGCGTTCGGGTTCCCACACCCAGCGCAGCAACCACGCTGAGCAGCAGCACGGCTGCCGCGCCCAACAGCGTGGCGCCGTACCAGCCCCGGTCCATGAAGGCACCGAAGATCAGGGGCGAAATCGCAAACCCGGTGTCCAGCCCCGAATACACCAGGCCGTAAACCCGGCCGGTGGCCCCTTTGGGCGTGGCTTTTTTGATCATCATGTCGCGTGACGGTCCACCAATGCCGACCGCAAAGCCTGTGGCCGCCAACACCACCATGGTCAGCATGGGGCCAAAAAAACCAGTACCACAAAGCGCCAGCAACACGGCAGCTGCTGCCATCGACAGCGCCACCACACGGTCACTGTGGCGAGATTTGGCCGCTATGAAGCCTCCCACAAAGATGCCCAATGCGCCGCACAGCATGTAGGCTGTCAAGGTGTAGGTGGCAGACTCAAATGAAATGCCGTGCATGGCTTTCAGAATCGACACCGAAAAATTCTGCACCACCGCCAGCGTCATGGTGGAGAGCAAAAAGAAGCTAAAACACCACCACACCACCGGCAGCTTCATGAACGCCATGCTGTGCTCTGCAGGTGTGTCCACATGGTGCACCGCAGTCTGCGTGTTGAGCTTGTCGCGGTTGAAGACCAGCACGGCAAGGATGCACACATACAAAGCCGCTGCCGCCAGATAGGCGGTGCGCCAACTGCTCACTGCCGTGATGCTGGCAAAAAACACCGGTGCTGCCGCCCAGCCCAAATTTCCGGTGAGCCCGTGTGCACTGAACGCATGACCCAACCGCGCAGGCGACACCCGCTGGTTCAATATCGTGAAATCCACCGGGTGAAACGTGGCATTGGCCAGGCCCGCCAGTGCCGCCACCACCACCAAATCGCCGTAGCTGGTGACGTTTGCAGCCAGCAATGCTGCCAGCGCAAACAAGCCCAGTGCGGCAAACAGCATGGGCCGTGCGCCGATCTTGTCCACCACAAACCCGGCCGACGCCTGCCCCAGACCAGACATCACAAAAAACACGCTCATCAGCGCCCCGAGTTGCGAAAAACTCAGACCAAACTCCGCCATGAACACCGGAAAAAGTGGCGGGAGCAACAAATGCCCAAAATGCGAAGCTGCATGCGCCAGACCCACCAGGCCAATGATGGCGGCGTCTTGTTTGAGGGGCACAAAGGCGTCAGAAGGCTGGAAAGTGGTACTTGGCATGGCTCAATGGTAGGGGACATTGCCCTGACCGTGGTGCCGGTGACCCCTGAGGTCAACTTCCACTTGGAAAATAGACAATGCCATCACCGAAAAAGCCATCAAAAGCAGCGCCACCCCAACCGTCAGGCTGGCTTGGTCCGCAGCACAGTAACGCAGCCATTCACTATTAAATGAATAGCTACTCGCCCATGATTAGCTTGGGCTAGAGGCCTAAAAGCCTTTTAACTGAAGCTGAACTGTCCCGGTGCGCGAATGGCATCCACTTCGACGTGGATGGTGTCCTTGGGCGCAAACTTGCCTTCCAGCAGCAACTTCGAAAGCGGGTTTTCCAGCCGCTGCTGAATGGCGCGCTTCAGGGGCCGCGCACCAAACACCGGGTCAAAGCCCACCTTGGCCAACTCGGCCACGGCCGCGTCTGTGACCTCCAGCGTCAGGTCCATGTGTGCCAAGCGGGCGGTCAACACCGCCAGTTGAATCTTGGCAATGTCGGCAATGTGGCTGGCATCCAGGCTGTGGAACACCACGGTTTCATCAATGCGGTTCAAAAACTCGGGACGGAAGTGGTTTTTAAGTTCGTCCGTCACCGCATCTTTCACGTCCTCGTAGGGCTGACCCACCATGTTCTGGATCATTTGCGAGCCAATGTTGCTGGTCATCACAATCACGGTGTTTTTGAAGTCCACGGTGCGGCCCTGGCCGTCGGTCAGGCGGCCATCGTCGAGCACTTGCAGCAACACGTTAAAGACATCCGGGTGGGCTTTTTCGACCTCGTCGAGCAGCAGCACGCTGTAGGGTTTGCGGCGCACGGCCTCGGTCAGGTAGCCGCCCTCCTCGTAACCCACATAACCGGGGGGCGCACCAATCAAGCGGGCCACGCTGTGCTTTTCCATGAACTCGCTCATGTCAATGCGCACCAAGTGGTCCTCGGAATCAAACAAGAAACCCGCCAGCGCCTTGCACAGCTCGGTTTTACCCACACCCGTGGGGCCCAGAAACAGGAACGAACCTGTGGGGCGATCCGGGTCAGACAAGCCGGAACGCGACCGGCGGATGGCATTGGCCACGGCGCCAATGGCCTCGTCTTGCCCCACCACACGTTGGTGCAGTTTGGTTTCCATCTGCAGCAACTTGTCGCGCTCACCCTGCATCATTTTGCTCACCGGGATGCCAGTGGCGCGGCTCACCACTTCGGCAATTTCCTCAGCCCCGACTTGCGTGCGCAGCAGGCGTGGCGCGGCGCCTTCGGTGCGGTTGGTTTCCTTGTCTTGCGCTTCTTTCAGGCGTCTTTCCAAATCAGGCAGCTTGCCGTATTGCAGCTCGGCCACCTTGTTGAAGTCGCCCTTGCGGGTGAGTTCGTCAATCTGGAATTTGAGCTTGTCAATTTGCTCGCGCAGGTCACCGCTGCCCTGAGCGCTGGCTTTCTCGGCCTTCCAGATTTCGTCCAGGTTGGCGATTTCTTTTTGCAGGCCGGTGATTTCCTCGTTGATCAAATCCAGGCGCTTGCGTGAGGCTTCATCCTTTTCTTTTTTGACGGCTTCACGCTCGATTTGCAACTGGATCAGGCGGCGATCCAGTTTGTCCATGACTTCGGGCTTGGAGTCCATCTCGATCTTGACCTTGCTGGCAGCCTCGTCGATCAGGTCGATGGCCTTGTCTGGCAAAAATCGGTCGGTGATGTAGCGATGGCTCAACTCGGCCGCGGCCACGATGGCCGGGTCGGTGATGTCAACGTTGTGGTGCTTTTCGTAACGCTCTTTGAGGCCGCGCAGGATGGCAATGGTGGCCTCTACCGTGGGCTCACCGACCAGAATTTTCTGGAAACGGCGCTCCAGCGCGGCGTCTTTTTCAATGTATTTGCGGTACTCGTCGAGCGTGGTGGCACCCACGCAGTGCAACTCGCCACGCGCCAGCGCGGGTTTGAGCATATTGCCCGCGTCCATCGCGCCCTCGGCCTTGCCGGCGCCGACCATGGTGTGCAATTCGTCAATGAACACAATGGTCTGGCCTTCGTCTTTGGCCAAATCCTTGAGCACGTTTTTCAGACGCTCTTCAAACTCGCCACGGAACTTGGCACCAGCCAAAAGCGAGGCCATATCGAGCGAAAGCACCCGCTTGCCTTTGAGGGACTCCGGCACTTCGCCAGCCACAATCCGCTGCGCCAAGCCTTCCACAATGGCCGTTTTGCCGACACCAGGCTCGCCAATCAGCACCGGGTTGTTCTTGGTGCGACGCTGCAGCACCTGAATGGCGCGGCGAATTTCATCGTCACGGCCAATCACCGGGTCAAGCTTGCCCAGGCGGGCGCGCTCAGTCAGGTCAATGCAGTATTTCTTGAGCGATTCGCGCTGGTCTTCAGCATCGGCACTGTCCACATTCTGGCCGCCGCGCACGGCGTCAATAGCGGCTTCCATGCTCTTGCGGGTCAGACCATTGGCGCGGGCGATGTTGGCAATGTCGGCCTTGCTGTCGGTGAGGGCCAGCAAAAACAACTCTGCAGCCACAAACTTGTCACCGCGCTTGATGGCTTCTTTCTCAGCGCCCTGCAGCAACGACACCATGTCGCGACCCACTTGCACCTGTTCCTGACCCGTGACTTGCGGCAGCTTCTTGACGGCGGCCTCCGCCGCGCTCAACAGGCCGGGCACATTGACACCCGCGCGCTGCAGCAGCGCTTTGGGGCCATCCTCTTGTTTGAGCATGGCCACCAGCATATGAGCCGGTTCAATGTAGGCGTGGTCCTGGCCCAGTGCCAGAGATTGGGCGTCGCCCAAGGCTTCTTGAAATTTTGTGGTGAATTTGTCGGCACGCATGAAACACTCCAAAAGAATTTTGAACTGCTTCTCACATGAGGCCACTTCGCGGGCTTTTCAAGCGGTGCATGCGTGCCACCAGAAAAATAGGGCTTATCCCGTCAATCAGCGTTGATCAACTTGCTAATCTGTGAAGGCCATGCTCAGCCTAGTCCCTGCTGCGGCGACAAATGAGCAAGCCTGCCACAAAGGCAATGCCCGCCGCGATGCCGATGACCTTCCACGGTTCTTGGTGAACGTAGTCTTCGGTGGCCTGCCCCACTTCCTTCACTTTGGCGACCGATGCCTCTTGCAGCCTGGCCAGATCCTTCTTGTATTTTGCAATTTTGTCTTCCAACCGAAAGCGCAGATCCGTCACGTTTTCGCTGGTCTTGTCAGCGATCAACCGAAGCAGTTCCTGGGCGTCAGAAATCAATAGTTTGGTGTCGTCAATCAGCATGTGTCTGGTGACGGGATGGGTGTTGCTCATGGCGATTTTTTCTATAAGAGTTGAAAGCATACTTGAGGGCGGGTGCGAAAAATTCAAAGCGCTTGCCGGGCCATGGCCAAGTGATCAACCATTGCAGGCAGTGATGCCCCACTTGGCCAGCGCCACATCGTCCGCCACACGGGCATCCACCCAGCGGGCGCCTTCTGGCGTTTGTTCCTTCTTCCAGAACGGGGCCTGGGTTTTGAGGTAATCCATCAAAAACTCACATGCCTGGAAACTCTCACCCCGGTGCGCCGAGGTCACAGCCACCATCACGATCTGGTCCAGTGGCGCAAGCAAGCCCACCCGGTGGATGACACGGGTGCCGAAGATGTCAAACTTGGCATGGGCAGCGTCGATCATCGATTCGATCGACTTTTCGGTCATGCCAGGGTAGTGCTCCAGTTCCATGCTGCTGATGGCACCAGGCGTGCCTGCGGTGCGGTCGCGTACCGTGCCGATGAAACTGCACACTGCACCCACGCGGGGGTCTTGCGCGCGCAAAGCTGCAATTTCTTTCGCCACATCAAAGTCAGCCGTTTGAATCGATACACGCGGTACATTTATCATCAAATCACCCTCTAGCCCTTGTATTAGTTGCATAAGAAGCTATCAATTGCGCAGTGTTTCAGCCGCCTGTGACCGGTGGGAAAAAGGCCACTTCAGCCCCTTCGGACAACGCGGTGGACTCATCACACATGGTTTGGTTGAGCGCCAGGCGCACAGCTTTGCCACGCGCCAGCGCCTCGGCGTGGTCACCGCCCAGGGCAATGAGTTCATCGCGCAGTTCACCCAGGGTGGCTGCCGCAGTGTCATACCGCTCGCTGCCCGTGCCGATGGTCTCGCGAATGCCTGCGAAATATTTCACCGTGACTCTCATGCCTGCAACTCCGAAAAAGGAATAAATCTCACCACATCGCCAGGTGCAATGGTGCAGCCGGGCGGGTTGTCGACCAGGCCGTCGCCCCACACGGCCGAGGTCAACACACCAGAGCTCTGGTTGGCAAACAGCTCAAGGTCGCCAGCCGTGTTGCGCCGAACGCGCAAAAATTCACGGCGTTTATCGGCTCTAGGCCATGTGAAATTTGCGGTTAATGCTATTGTTTTAATAGCAACATTGGGCACACCTTGCAGTTTGAGCAAAAACGGCCGCACCAGCAGCAAGAAGGTGACAAAGCTCGACACCGGGTTGCCCGGCAGGCCAATGAAATGTGCACCAGCGCCTGAGCCGTCAGGCAATGCTGCGCCTAGCCCCAAGTGGCCATAGGCAAACGGCTTGCCGGGCTTGATGGCAATTTGCCACAAATCCAGATGTCCCAGGCTTTGCACGGCGGGCTTGATGTGGTCTTCTTCCCCTACCGAGACACCGCCGCTGGTCAAGATCAGGTCATGCTTTGCCGCCGCGCCGCGCAAAGCGTCAATGGTGGCGGCACGCTGGTCCGGCACGATGCCCAGGTCGCTCACCTCGCAGCCCAGGCGGGTCAGCAAGGCTTTCAGAAAGAAACGGTTCGAGTTGTAGATGGCACCCGGCGCCATCTGCTCTGGTGCCACCTCACCGGGCATCACCAGTTCATCACCGGTTGAAAACAAGGCCACTTTGGGCCTGTGCGCCACCGTCAGCTGGTTCATGCCAATACTGGCCGCCAAACCAAGTGCGGCTGGCGTCAAACGCTCACCTTTTGAGAGCACCACTGCACCTCGTGTGACATCCTCACCGGCGCGGCGAATCCACTGGCCCAACTTGGGCAGCGTCTGAATCCGCACGCGGTCATCAACCTGCACGTCGCAGTCTTCCTGCATCACTACCGCATCGGCGCCCGCCGGAATGGGCGCGCCCGTGAAGATGCGCGCCACCGACATGGCGGCCAACGCGGTGCCCGCGCTGCCTGCCGGTATGCGCTGCGACACCGGCAGCGCCAGGCTGGGGTCAGCCAGGTCGGCGCAGCGCACTGCGTAGCCGTCCATGGAACTGTTGTCTTGCGGTGGCACCTGCAGGGCTGACACCAGATCCTGCGCCAACACCCGGCCATCGGCATCGAAAGTAGACACTTGCTCGACACCGCCGAGCACAGCAGCGTAGCCCAGCAGTTGAGCCAACGCGTCATCGAGCGATTTCAGAGGCTGTTGGGCCGGGCGTGTGGAGGTCATTGGTAGTTCTCAGCGTCGTAGTCAAAGCGCTCGCCCTGCGACAGCAGCCAGGCCGCCACCGCATCCGGGTCATTCAGGTCAAGCAGGGGTAGGCCGGTAGGCGTGGGCAATTGGTCAGGGGAATCGGTGGCAATGGCCACGATGAAGTCGTCGTCCATGTAACGGGCAGGCTTGCCTGAGGCGGCCCGCCAGACTTCAATTTTGAGCAAATCGGAGTCCTTGAAGCCTTCGACCAGCACCCAGTCCACCCACTCATACAACTCAGCCAGCAGGTGGTGCACGGTGGGCCGGTTAACCACCTCAAATTCACGCATCAGCGCAAACCGGGTGTCAGACGCGACCACCACCTCGAATGCACCCGCCTCACGGTGGCGAAAAGTGTCTTTACCGGGATGGTCAATGTCAAACTTGTGGTGCGCGTGCTTCACCACCGAGACGCGCAGTCCTTTGAGTTTGAGCGCAGGAATCAGCCGCTCGACCAGCGTGGTCTTACCCGAACCTGAAAAACCGGCGAATCCAACCACCTTCATTGTCATTTACTCTCTTTTTTATAGCTAATAGCCCATACATTAAAAGGGCTACAGGTCAATTAATACAAGAATCAAAAATCAACACCAGTCACCCGGACAGACTGAATTGACGCGGCAGGCACATGTCAGGCACAGTGTTCCGTGATGAAGGCTTTGACGGCCTGCACATCTGCGGCCATGCTTGTCACACGTTTTGGCAACGCCTCAATGCCGTTGAAACGGGCAGGACGATCCGGCTGCTGGCCGGTGGCCTCGACAATGGTTTCGGCAAATTTGATGGGTAGCGCAGTTTCCAGCACGATCATCGGCACACCCGCCTGCAGGTGCGCACGCGCCACCTTCACGCCGTCGGCAGTGTGGGTGTCCACCATCATGCCGTGGCGCTCCCAGGTGTCCTTGATGGTCGCCAGGCGATCTGCATGGGTGCTTTTGCCACTCTCAAAGCCGTAGCGGGTAGCGGCTTGGCTGAAAGCCGGGTGGGCCTCCAAATCAAAGAAACCAACCCGCGCCAGGGCATCACCAAACAGCGACTTGATGCGGGCGCCATCACGCCCAAGCAGGTCAAACACAAAACGCTCAAAGTTGGAGGCTTTGGAGATGTCCATCGACGGGCTGGATGTTTCGTGCGTGTCCGCGCTGGCGCGCACCCGGTAGACACCGGTTTTAAAGAACTCGTCGAGCACATCGTTTTCGTTGGTTGCAACAATCAGGCGGGCAATGGGCAAACCCATCATGCGCGCCACGTGGCCGGCGCAGACATTGCCAAAGTTGCCGCTGGGCACAGTGAAGCTGACCTTTTCAGCGTTCGTCTGAGTGGCCTGAAAGTACCCGGCAAAGTAGTACACCACCTGGGCCAGCAGACGTGCCCAATTGATTGAGTTCACCGTGCCAATGCGGTACTTGCGCTTGAAGTCAAGGTCATTGCTGACGGCCTTGACCATGTCCTGGCAGTCGTCAAACACACCGTCGACGGCGATGTTGAAGATGTTGTCGTCCATCAGGCTGAACATTTGCGCCTGCTGGAACGGGCTCATGCGGCCTTTTGGGCTGGTCATGAACACACGCACGCCTTTTTTGCCGCGCATGGCGTATTCGGCCGCGCTGCCGGTGTCGCCACTGGTGGCACCCAGAATGTTGAGCTGTTCACCGCGGCGGGCCAACTCGTATTCAAACAGGTTGCCCAGCAACTGCATCGCCAGGTCTTTGAACGCCAGCGTCGGGCCGTTGGAGAGGGCCTCCAGCCAGATGCCGTCTTCAAGGTGGCGCAAAGGAACGATCTCACCCGTGCCAAACACCTCAGCCGTGTAGGTTTTCTGGCACAGGGCTTTCAGGTCAGCCGCGGGAATGTCGTCAATGTAGAGCGACAGCACCTCAAACGCCAACTCGGCGTAACCCTGCTGGTGGTACACGTCGCGCCAACGGGTCAGGGTGACATCATCCACCTTGGGATAGCTTGCGGGCAGGTACAGGCCGCCATCTGGCGCCAGGCCTTCAAGCAGGATGTCACAAAAACGCTTGGGGCTTTGGTCACCCCGGGTGGAGATGTAGTTCATGTCAGGCCAACTCTTCCTTGCGAATGCGGGTGATGGGCTCCAGCACACTGGGCAGCGCCTGCATTTGGGCAATGGCAGCGTTCATCTTGGCTTCCACACAATCATGGGTCAGAATGATCACGTCAGTTTGCGGTACCTGAGGCTGGCTGGCACCATCCAGGCCAATTTCATCGGCCTCGCGCTGAAGCACAGCGTCAATGCTGATGCCGGCGTCGGCCAGAATGCCAGTCACCTTGGCCAGCACGCCGGTCTCGTCAGCCACCCGCAGGCGAAGGTAGTAGCTGGTGACCACGTCACTCATCGGCAGCACTGGCATGTCACTCATGGCGTTGGGCTGGAAGGCCAAATGCGGCACACGGTGGGCGGCGTCTGCGGTGTGCAGGCGGGTGATGTCGACCAGGTCGGCAATCACCGCACTGGCGGTAGGTTCGGAACCGGCACCCTTGCCGTAATACAGGGTGGTACCCACGGCATCACCATGCACCACAACAGCGTTCATGGCACCTTCCACATTGGCAATCAGACGCTTCGCCGGCACCAGGCTGGGGTGCACGCGCAACTCAATGCCTTTCGGCGTGCGCTTGGTGATGCCCAGCAGTTTGATGCGATAACCCAGTTGCTCGGCGTATTTGATGTCGGCGGCGCCAAGCTTGGTGATGCCCTCGATGTAGGCCTTGTCAAACTGCACAGGAATACCAAAGGCAATCGCACTCATGATGGTGGCCTTGTGGGCAGCGTCAACACCTTCAATGTCAAAGGTGGGGTCGGCTTCAGCATAACCCAGGCGCTGAGCTTCTTTGAGCACCACGCCAAAATCCAGGCCCTTGTCGCGCATTTCGCTCAGGATGAAATTGGTGGTGCCATTGATGATGCCGGCAATCCACTGGATGCTGTTGGCCGTGAGCCCTTCGCGCAGCGCCTTGATGATCGGGATGCCACCGGCCACCGCCGCTTCAAACGCCACCATCACGCCCTTGGCAGACGCTGCAGCAAAAATTTCGGTGCCATGCACCGCCAGCAGGGCCTTGTTGGCGGTGACCACATGTTTGCCTGCGGCAATGGCTTCGAGCACCAGCGCTTTGGCAATGCCGGTGCCGCCAATGAGCTCGACCACGATGTCAATCTCAGGGTTGGCAATCAGCGCGCGCGCGTCATTGACCACCATCACGCCGGGACCGACCAGTTCCTGGGCACGCGCGACGTTGAGGTCGGCCACCATGGTGATTTCAATACCACGGCCCGCACGACGCTTGATTTCCTCCTGATTGCGGCGCAGCACATTGAAAGTGCCAGAGCCCACCACACCAATACCGAGCAGACCAACTTGAATAGGTTTCATAATTGTTTATAAGTAAAACAGGCTTCTAGCCTTATTTGATATACGTAAGCAGCTACTAAATATATAGTGATTTAGTTGCTGTGACGCTTGCGGTAGCCTTCAAGAAACTTGGCAATCCGGCCAATGGCCTCGCGCAACTCGTCTTCATGCGGCAAAAATACAATGCGGAAATGGTCCGGTTGCGGCCAATTGAAACCGGTGCCCTGCACCAGCATCACCTTGGTTTCACGCAGCAATTCCAGAAAAAACTGGCGGTCATCGGTCACCGGATAAAGCGTTGGATCCAACCGGGGAAACATGTACAGCGCGGCTTCAGGTTTCACACAGCTTACCCCAGGAATAGCGGTGATCAGCTCATAAGCCAGGTCGCGCTGGCGGCGCAGTCGGCCGCCTTCACACACCAGGTCGTTGATGCTCTGGTAACCACCCAGTGCGGTCTGGATCGCCCACTGGCCGGGCACGTTGGAGCACAGCTTCATGTTCGAGAGCATGTTCAGGCCCTCGATGTAATCTGCGGCCACCTTTTTGTTGCCCGACACCACCAGCCAGCCGGCCCGGTAGCCACAGGAGCGGTAACTTTTGGACAGTGAATTAAAGGTCAGCGTCAACACGTCGGTCGACAGGCTGGCCAACGCGGTGTGTTTGACGCCGTCGTACAAAACCTTGTCGTAGACCTCGTCGGCCAGGATCACCAGGCCGTGCTCACGAGCGATGGCCACAATCCCCTTGAGCAACTCGTCGGTGTACAAGACGCCGGTGGGGTTGTTGGGATTGATCACCACAATGCCTTTGGTGCGCGGCGTGATTTTGGCGCGGATGTCGGCCAGATCGGGCATCCAGCCATTGGTCTCGTCACAGAGGTAATGCACCGGCGTGCCGCCTGAAAGGCTGGTGGCGGCCGTCCACAGCGGGTAGTCGGGCATGGGCAACAGCAGCTCGTCGCCGTTGTCCAGCAGCGCGTTGGTGGCCATGGTGATGAGTTCACTGGCACCATTGCCCAGATAGATGTCGTCCAGCGTCACGCTCAAGATGCCTTGGCGCTGTGTCTCGTGCATCACCGCCTTGCGCGCCGCAAAAATGCCCTTGCTGTCCGAATACCCCGCCGAGTTGGGCAGGTTGCGGATCATGTCCTGCTGGATCTCTTCGGGCGCATCGAAACCAAACACCGCCAGGTTGCCCAAGTTGAGCTTGATGATCTTCTGGCCTTCATCCTCCATCTGGCGCGCCGCGTCCATGATCGGGCCGCGAATGTCGTAAAGCACATTGGCCAGTTTGGCTGATTTGCGTATGGTTTTCAAAGTCCCTCCGAGAGTAGCAGCTAAGTCGCTAAACCTATAATTTGACCACAAGTTATCCCACCGCCGCCTTCCGTTCGCGCACGGCGGTCATTGAGCACTCCCCCATGAAAATTCACCCTGATGTCCTCCACTTGCAATCCATCAAGGCTTACGGCCCCGGTTGGGTTCAGGTGGGCGATGAACGGTTGCTCACCAGTGTCGTGATCACCTCACAGGGCGCGCGTCTTGCCTGGAATTGCGCTCGCTTTGAAGACCTGAGCTACGCGCATTTCCAGCAACTGGCTGATTTGCAGCCTGAACTGGTGATATTTGGCAGCGGCACCAAGCTGCGTTTTCCGCCCGCAGCGCTGACCCGTGCCCTGATTGAACGCCAGATCGGCATCGAGACCATGGACACCCCTGCAGCCTGCCGAACCTACAACGTTCTGGCCAACGAAGGCCGCAGTGTGGCCGTGGCGTTGTTGCTTGAGTCTTGATCAACCCGGTTGCGGAGCCAGATAGCCTACCGTGGGTGTAAATCCCTAGCTGATTGGCCCGTCAAATCGGAGTAAAATACTGGGCTTGTAGTCGAGGGCGCACAAGCGCACAAAGGATAGTGTCCACGACTTGAGAGAACGACGCATCCTGTCACACGAGATTGAAGAAACATGGCGATTGTTGTCAATAAACCCATTCCAGAATTTGAGTCCAATGCCACCGGAGGTATTCGGGTTACCAACACCTCTCACTTGGGTCAAGTGATCATTTTGTACTTTTACCCCAAAGACAACACACCTGGTTGTACCACCGAAGCTATGCAGTTTCGCGACAAGTACAAGGATTTTGTGAAGGCTGGTGCCCAGGTGTTTGGTGTTTCTCGCGACAACATGAAATCGCATGACGAGTTCAAGCTCAAGCTGGAATTGCCGTTCGAACTGATTGCTGACACCGAAGAGAAAATGTGTCACATGTTTGGCGTGGTCAAGAACAAGATCATGTATGGCAAAAAGGTCAAGGGTATCGAGCGCAGCACCTTTCTGATCGGCGCGGATGGCACACTGAAAGAAGAATGGCGCGGTCTCAAAGTTCCAGGCCATGTGGACGATGTGCTCAAAGCCGTCAAAGCGCTGAAAAAAGCGCCCGCTATCGCCTGACGCGTCAATGTCAAGCTGACTTGGTCAGCCTCAGAAGGTTGTGAAACGACAGCGTCATGGAGGCTCGTGCATAATGATTTGCATGACGATGAATTGTTTCACTGATTTCAAAACAGCCGCCCTGGTGACATGGCGGCTGTTTCGTTTTTAAACCACCATTATTCCAACGCCTGAGAGCAATCCATGCCTTTGCCAACCGCTCCGAACAAACGTGCCGCCTTGTTGTCCGTGCAAGATTACGACGTGCCAGCCCGGCCTAAAGTCAAGGTCAACCCGCCAAAACCTGAAGTCAGTACTCAAACTGCGACACGCGACACCGCGGTGACACCGACGCAGCAAATGCAGCTACCAACACCCATCACACAGACTCCTGAGGCCGCTGTGGCATCCGTGCCTAAATCCACCAGCAGGCGCAAAGCAACCCCACCTGCTGTGGAGCCTGTCAAGACCAAATCCAAACGCCTGAGCGGTCCGTCCAAGCTCTTTGTGCTCGACACCAACGTGCTGCTGCACGACCCGAGCTGTCTGTTCCGATTTGAAGAGCACGATGTGTTCCTGCCGATGATCGTGCTGGAAGAGCTGGATGCACACAAAAAAGGCATGACCGAAGTGGCCCGCAACGGCAGACAAACCAGCCGCTCGCTCGATGCTTTGGCCGAACGCCATGGGACAGAAGACATCAGTGCCGGGCTGTTGCTGAGCAGTACCGGCCACCGTGAAGCGCGCGGCCGCTTGTTCTTTCAAACCCAACTGTTCAACTATGACCTGCCTACCAGCCTGCCGCAGGGCAAGGCAGACAACCAGATTCTGGGAGTGGTCGAGGCGCTGCGCAAGCAGCACGCACCCCGTGACGTGGTGCTGGTGTCCAAAGACATCAATATGCGCGTCAAGGCAAGGGCCTTGGGTTTAAGTACCGATGATTATCAAAATGACAAAACGCTCGAAGACGGTGACCTCCTCTACTCGGGTGCCTTTGCCTTGCCTGTCGATTTTTGGGGCACGCATGGTGCTTCCGTGGAGAGTTGGCAGCAGGGTGTGCACACGTTTTACCGGGTCAGTGGCCCGGTCGTGCCGCAACTGCTGATCAACCAGTTTGTGTATTTTGAAGCCCCTGGCGAGCCCAGCCTGTACGCCAAGGTGACAGAAATTCGCGACAGAACCGCCGTATTCAAGACCCTGAAAGACTTTACCCATTTGAAAAACGCCGTTTGGGGCATCACAACCCGTAATCGAGAACAAAATTTCGCCATGAACCTGCTGATGGACCCGGAAATTGATTTTGTCACCCTCACAGGTACTGCGGGCACAGGCAAAACCTTGATGGCCCTGGCCTCCGGCTTGACGCAGGTGCTTGATGAGCGCCGATACACAGAAATCATCGTGACCCGCGCCACCGTGAGCGTGGGTGAAGACATCGGTTTTTTACCGGGTACTGAGGAAGAAAAAATGGGGCCCTGGATGGGCGCACTGGACGATAACCTGGAAGTGCTTGGCAAGACCGAGACATCCAGTGGCGAGTGGGGGCGCGCTGCCACCAACGAACTGATTCGCAGCCGCATCAAGATCAAAAGCATGAATTTCATGCGCGGCCGCACATTTTTAAACAAATACGTGATCATTGACGAGGCACAGAATCTGACGCCCAAGCAGATGAAAACACTGATTACCCGCGCTGGCCCTGGGACCAAGATTATCTGCATGGGCAACATTGCCCAGATTGACACACCTTACCTGACTGAAGGGTCTTCTGGACTGACCTACGCCGTCGATAAATTCAAGGGTTGGCCGCACGGCGGGCACATCACGCTGGCGCGAGGCGAACGTTCGCGCCTGGCCGATTTCGCCAGTGAGGTACTCTAAAAATCCCCGCTGGCCCCGCTGGCCAGCGACTCAAACTTGGTGATGTTTTTCAGGAAAGCCAGTTTGACTACCCCGGTGGGGCCATTACGCTGCTTCGCAATGATGACCTCTGCGACACCTGGCTCTTTGCAGGCATCCTTGGTGTAGTACTCATCGCGGTAGATGAACATGATGATGTCGGCGTCCTGCTCGATGGCGCCAGACTCGCGCAAGTCGCTCATCATGGGCCTTTTGTCTGGACGCTGTTCCACGCTGCGGTTGAGCTGAGACAGGGCGATGACCGGACACTTCAGCTCCTTCGCCAGCATTTTGAGGCCACGGGAAATTTCACCAAGTTCGGTCGCGCGGTTCTCACCATCGCTGCCGCTTGAGCCACTCATCAACTGCAAATAGTCGACCACGATCAGTCCCAATTGTCCGCACTGGCGTGACAACCTGCGGGCATTGGCGCGCAGTTCGCTGGAAGTCAAGCCTGCAGACTCGTCAATGTGCAGTGAAATGGTGCGCAGCTTCTCAATCGCCTCGGACAAGCGCGGCCACTCATCATCAGTCAACTTGCCGGTACGCAAATGGCCCTGGTCAATGCGGCCAATTGAGCCGACGATACGCACGGCCAACTGGGCTGCGCCCATTTCCATGGAGAACACAGCCACCGGCAGGCCCTCATTCAAGGCGACATGCTCGGCAATGTTGATCGCCAAAGCCGTCTTGCCCATGGAGGGACGTGCTGCCAGTACCACAAGGTCACCCCCCTGCAAGCCTGCCGTCATGCGGTCAAGGTCATAAAAGCCGGTAGGTACGCCAGTGACGTCATTGGGGTTGTCGGCCATCTCCTGCACGCGGTCGAGCAGTTCCACCACCAACGTGTCCATGGTCTGAAAGCCCTGCTTTGTGCGAGCACCTTCTTCGCCAATGTTGAAAATCTTTTGCTCAGCCTCGTCCAATATCGACGCGACAGGTCGTCCTTTTGGATTGAATGCATTGGCCGAGATTTCTTCGCTGGTGGAAACCAGCTTGCGCAGAATCGAGCGGTCTCGCACGATTTCGGCATAGCGACGAATATTGCCGGCACTGGGCACATACTGCGCCAGTGCATTGAGATAGCTCAGGCCGCCAATTTCTTCAGCCTTGCCAGAGCTCTGTAATTGCTCATACACCGTGATCACGTCTGCCGGCTTGGAAGCATTGATCAACACGCTCATGGCGGCAAAAACGGCCCGATGCTCGTAGCGGTAAAAATCTTGCTCTGTGAGCACATCGCTGACCCGATCCCACGCGGCATTGTCAAGCAACAGACCACCCAGCACACTGGATTCAGCTTCAATGGAATGGGGCGGGATGCGCAGTTGGGCAACTTGGCGGTCAGTGCCAAAGTCGTCAGTCAAGGTGGTGAGTACGGCAGACATGGGGGGGTTCCTTCGAGCCTTGAATGCTACGGCGAGCTGCAGCGCGTGTCGAGTGAAAAGCTGGGGGAAACACTTGAACAAACTGTGCACAAGCTGTGCAAATGCAGCGAAATACCGGATAAAAAACAAAGCCGCCAAGGCTCACGCCCTGGCGGCTTTTAAACCTGACTGAAAGCTTAGGCTGTTTCGCCGTAAACCGATACAGTGATATCAACCACCACGTCAGTATGCAGAGCCACGCTCACCGTGCTGTCGCTCACTGTTTTGATAGCGCCATTGGGCATGCGAACTTGAGCCTTGGTCACCTTGAAACCTGATTTGGTCAGCTCTTCGGCAATGTCGGCGTTGGTTACAGAACCAAACAAACGACCATCCACACCGGCTTTTTGGGTCAGCTTGCAAGTGGTACCCGCGAGCTTTTCACCAACAGCTTGACAGGCAGCCAAAGTTGCTGCAGCAGCTTTTTCAAGTTCAGCACGGCGCGCTTCAAACTCTTGTTTGGCAGATTCCGTGGCACGACGGGCGCGGCCAGTGGGAATCAGAAAATTGCGGGCATAACCGTCTTTCACACGAACGATTTCACCGAGATTACCAAGGTTCACCACCTTGTCGAGCAGAATGATTTGCATGGTTGTGGTCCTTAGATCTTGTGCTGATCGCTGTACGGCAGCATGGCAAGGAAGCGCGCACGCTTGATCGCTGTATTGAGCTGACGCTGAAAAATAGCGCGGGTGCCGGTTAGGCGCGCTGGAATGATTTTGCCGTTTTCTGCAATGAAATCTCGCAGGGTGTCAATGTCTTTGTAGTCAATCTCTTCAACACCAGTCACGGTGAAGCGGCAAAAGCGTTTGCGCTTGAAGAGCAAATTTTGTGCGGGGCGCTTTGGGCGCTTGTCTTTGTTATTGAAACGTTTTGGTCCGGCCATGATGGACTCCTTAAATATTTAAAAAAAGCTTTAATCTATCGCGAATTCTTGAATGTGAAACACAAGCTGCTTGGTGCCGCGCGGAGTTGCCAAAAAACCATTGAATGTCCAGTTGCTGCCAATGTTCTGGAGCGCCAGTCGCTCAGCCACTGACCCAAAAGATACCGACTTCACCAGAGCCTTCACCTGCCTTACCTGCCCGGCTTCAGTCACCTCTGAAGCATGTTCAAGCTTGCAATTTAGCGCCGGAACACCCGAGGGCGTGTAGCGCAAGGCTTCTATTTCTGCAACACTTGCTGTCAAAGTAAGTTGGTTGATTTCAGCGCTCACAGCGTTTTGACACTCAAGTACCTCAAGCCTGGTATTCGGCCTGTTGTGTCTTACGGGCGTCTTCACGCTCGACTGTTTTCATCATTGAAGAAGGGCCGGTATCAGCTTTTTTCTTCAACACCGTGAGGTGACGCAACACGGCATCATTGAACTTGAAAGCATGCTCAAGTTCAGCCATCACAGCTTGGTCAGCTTCAATGTTGACGCACAGATAATGTGCCTTGGCCAGCTTGTTGATCATATAAACCAACTGGCGACGACCCCAGTCTTCAACCCGGTGCACCTTGCCACCGCCGGCAACAATCATGCCTTTATAACGCTCCAGCATGGCTGGAACTTGTTCGCTCTGATCCGGGTGGATCATGAGAATAATTTCATAATGACGCATTGAAACTCCTTATGGATAAACCTCGATTGAGGCAAGAAAACCGCCCTCAGCGTCTAATTGAGGTGCGGCAAGGTAAGCCAATGATTATAGCTTTTTATGCTTCAGCGGCATCAGACTTTAACCAACGTGCGTGAAGTGGGCGTCAAGAGACTCACCAAAACCGTCACCAACAAGCCGGCACTGACGCCAAACACACCAGCCGATACCGGTTCAATGTCGAACCAAAGACCTGGCCCCCTCAGTCCCAGCAGCTCCCTGATGGCTGGCGCGTTGATCAGCATGTAGTAGAGCGTCAGCCCCAAACCTGTCAACATGCCACTGATGGCTCCTTGGCGGGTTGCCTTGGTCCAAAATATACCTAATGTCATTGCTGGCACAAAAGCGGCGCCTGCCAGTGAAAACGATGCTGACACCAAAAAAAGTATGTCTGCCGGCCGCTGGGCTGCAACGTATGCCGCAAACAACGCCACCAACAACAGTGCAAATTTTGACAGCATGACCCGCCGGACTGCGCTGGCGCGGTCACTTTCGCCCCGATAGAACAAATCATGTGCCAGTGCGTTGCCGATCGTCAGCAACAAGCCATCGGCTGTCGACAATGCTGCAGCCAGTCCACCAGCCGCCACTAAACCAGACACCACGTAGGGTAAGCCAGCGATTTCCGGTGTTGCCAGCATCACGATGTCGGCCCCGAGCTTCAACTCGGCAAACTGCAAAATTTTGTCACCGTTGATGTCACTGACTGAAATCAGCAATGGATCCACCTTGGCCCACTGGGCAATCCAGACCGGCAACTCGTCAAACCTTTGCCCCACCAAGTGCCCCATGATCTCGAACTTGACCAATACTGCCAAGGCTGGCGCAGCCAAATAAAGAAGTGCAATAAAAAACAAGGACCAGGTCACTGAGTTTCTGGCTTCCGCAACATTACGGGTGGTGTAGAAGCGCGTCAATAAATGCGGCAATCCTGCTGTGCCAATCATCAAGCAAAACATCAGCGCCAGAAAGTTGCGTCTTGACGCGTTGAAGAGCTGTTGGTCATTTTCCGATCCTGTCGGGTCTCCCGCAAAAGGCTGAGTGTGTGCCGGCATACCCGCCAAGGGCCTGGCTCGTTCCATGTTCTCAATCATCGCCCGCGTCCAGCGCTCACGGGCTACATGCTCATCGCGTGGCATGGCGGCCAACTCCCGTCGTGCCGCCACGATGAGCGCTTCATCCGCATACACTTCAGAAAGACGCAGGATTTCTTCCTTGCGCGCTGTCCTTTCACGCTCAAGCGACTCAGGCACGTTTTGGAGTTTCAAGGCGTAGTCAGTCGAACGCCGGGCATATTCGTAAATCACATCCTTCTCTGCAGGAGAATCGGTCAGCTGGCGCTCCAATTCGGCAATTTTTGGCAACAACTGTCCATAAACAACTGGCGCCAATGGGTTGCCCAACTGCTTGTAAGCCAACCACGACACCGGAATCAAAAAAGCAAGAATCAGGACCACGTATTGCGTCACTTGCGTCCAAGTGACGGCGCGCATACCGCCCAAGAACGAACATACGAGTACACCGCCCAGACCCAACAAAATACCAATCTCAAACTGCACTCCGGTCAAACGGGAGGTGATCAAACCCACGCCGTAAATTTGGGCCACCACATAAGTGAACGAACACAAAACTGCAGCCCAGGCCGCAATGATTCGCGGCCAGCGGCCCCCATACCTGACCCCGAAATAATCAGGCACGGTGTACAGATTCATCTTTCTCAGGTGCGGTGCCACCAGCAACGCCACCAAGCAAAATCCACCCGTCCAGCCCAGCACATAAACCAGGCCACCGGGTTGCGACCCGGACCCGGAAAATCCCTGAAGGTAAAGCCCTCCCGCCATGCTGATGAACGATGCGGCGCTCATCCAATCCGCAGCCACCGCCATACCGTTGTACATGGCGGGTATACGGCGCCCTGCCACGTAATATTCAGAGGCTCTTGAAGTACGACCGTAAATGCCCACTAACGCATAGAAAAATACAGTCGCAAAAAGAAAGATTGCGCCCACCCAGATTCTTCGCAAGCCCGACTGCTCAGCCAAAGTCAAGGCAGCCAAAAAAACCAAAAACGCCACCACGTAAAGTGCAAACCGTTTGTGAATGCGCCTTACGTACTGTTCATACACCGGGTCAGGGGCTACACCCACGCGCTCCTGACGGTTGGCAGCCCAGGCAAACAGCGCCACCACCAAGATAAATATCAATACACTGCCTTGCGCTGCAAACCAATATGCCAGTGGCCACCCGGCGACGACTTGCTGCAGGTCAGGGGCAAAAAAAACAATGCCAAAGGAGGCAACAAACCAGCAAAGTAAAAGCCAGCCACGCAAGCTTGACAGGCTTGCAGTAGGCTGGCTCCGAGTCATTGGCGGATCAGGGTTCATCATCAGAAAATGATGGCACCCACCGGCGCCCTCCGCCATAGGTGTTTTCTATTGCTTGGCAAGGTTTTGCCAAGTCGCAACCACCGTGTCCGGATTCAAAGAAATTGAGGAGATGCCCTCTTTCAAGAGCCAACGGGCAAAATCCGGATGGTCACTTGGGCCTTGGCCACAAATACCGATGTACTTGCCTTCGGCGCGACAAGCTGTGATTGCCATGCTGATCAGGGTTGTGACTGCGGGATCGCGTTCATCAAAGTCCTTGGCAAGCAGTTCCAGCCCGGAATCCCGGTCCAGCCCCAAAGTCAGCTGCGTCAGGTCATTGGAGCCAATCGAAAAGCCATCGAAGTACTGCAAAAAGTCTTTTGCCAAAATCGCATTGCTGGGAATCTCGCACATCATGATCAATTTAAGACCATGCTCACCGCGCTTGAGTCCTTGAGCAGCCAACAGTTCAGTGACCTTTTTGGCTTGGCCCAAGGTGCGCACAAACGGCACCATCACTTGCACGTTTGTCAAACCCATGTCGTGGCGAACCCGTTTGAGCGCCTCACACTCCATTGCAAAAGCTTCGCCAAAATCTGCACTGATGTAGCGCGCTGCACCACGGAAACCCAGCATCGGGTTTTCCTCTTCGGGCTCGTACCGGCTGCCACCGATGAGCTTGCGGTACTCATTGCTCTTGAAATCAGACAGGCGAACGATCACCGGCTTGGGCCAGAATGCAGCGGCGATGGTGGCCACACCCTCGGCCACTCGGTCGACATAAAACGCTCGGGGTGATGCGTGACCCCTGGCCACTGACTCCACCGCTTTTTTCAAGTCGGCATCAACATTGGGGTAATCCAGAATCGCTTTGGGATGCACACCAATATTGTTGTTGATGATGAACTCAAGCCGCGCCAAGCCCACGCCAGCGTTGGGAAGCTGGCAGAAATCAAATGCCAGTTGGGGGTTGCCCACATTCATCATGATCTTGACATCAATGTCGGGCATCTCACCACGCTGCACCTCGGTAATTTCTGTCTCAAGCAGCCCGTCGTAAATGAACCCGGTGTCACCCTCTGCACAACTGACTGTCACCAGCATGCCGTCCTTGAGCACCTGGTCTGCATGACCACAGCCCACCACAGCAGGAATACCCAACTCACGGGCGATGATGGCCGCATGACAGGTCCTTCCACCACGATTCGTCACAATGGCAGACGCGCGCTTCATCACCGGCTCCCAATTCGGGTCGGTCATATCGGTGACCAGCACGTCACCGGGTTGCACACGGTCCATCTCGCTCAGGTTGTGGACCACCTTGACCGGGCCAGTACCAATTTTTTGCCCAATGGCACGGCCTTCCACCAGCACCGCCCCTTTGCCCTTGAGCTTGTAGCGGTGCTCAGCTTTGCCTGCAGCTTGGCTCTTCACAGTTTCTGGACGTGCCTGCAAAATATACAACTCACCATCCAGACCGTCTTTGCCCCACTCAATGTCCATCGGACGGCCGTAGTGCTCTTCAATGACCAGCGCGAAGGCCGCCAGTTTTTGAACGTCGGCATCGGTCAGCGAATAGCGATTACGCAATTCCGTGGGGACATCGGTGGTCTTGACCAGTTTGCCAGACGCGGCTTTTTCCTCAGGCGTGGAAAACTGCATCTGAATCAACTTGGAGCCCAGATTACGACGAATCACAGCAAAATTGCCAGCCTTGAGCATGGGCTTGTGCACGTAAAACTCATCAGGATTGACCGCACCCTGAACCACGGTCTCACCCAAACCATAGCTCGAGGTGATGAACACAACTTGGTCAAAACCCGATTCAGTGTCCAGTGTGAACATCACGCCCGCGGCGCCCAGATCGGAGCGAACCATGCGCTGAATGCCAGCACTTAGCGCCACATGCTCATGGGCGAATCCTTTGTGCACCCGGTAGCTGATGGCGCGGTCGTTGTACAGCGAAGCAAACACTTCGCGGATTTTGTGCAGCACATCCTCGATGCCTGTGACATTCAGAAAAGTCTCCTGTTGTCCGGCAAACGAGGCATCCGGCAAATCTTCGGCTGTGGCCGATGAACGCACCGCAAAACATGCCGTCTCACTGCCACCTGACAAGGTGTCAAAAGCGCGGCGAATGTCTTTCTCAACCGCAGCCGGAAATGGCTGTGACTCCACCATGGCCCGAATTTCCGCACCAACCACCGCCAGCGCATTCACATCATCCGTGTCAAGCGCACTCAAACGCGCGTTGATCTTGCCAGTCAAGTCACCAAAAGCCAGAAACTCACGGAAGGCATGTGCCGTCGTCGCAAAACCAGTAGGCACCTTGACGCCATGCGGTAAGTTGGAGATCATTTCCCCCAAGCTGGCATTCTTGCCACCCACCGAGTCAACGTCGGTCATTCTCAAATGTTCAAAAGGGACGACCAAATCGGTCGGAGCGAAAAGTACTGACATGGGAAAACTCCAGAAGTTAAAAAACCTGCATGGATGACGAACTGCGTCTTCAGCCCGCCACCACAGACGTAAACCCGCTTACATTTTGGTTGTGTTGTTGAATCGGTTTTGCGCTTGAAAATTGGTTGGATAATGAATATTGTAGGCTTTGACAGCGCCTTTAAACTATTGCCAACACTCCCCCAGAAATGTGCAGTTTTTGACCGCAGCAACGGCATTTTTCTGATCTAACCCGAGCTTCATCATGCCCAACCGCACTGTTTTCTTCGTTTCGGATGGCACTGGCATCACTGCCGAGACCTTTGGCGGCGCCATTCTTGCCCAATTTGAAACCAATTTGCATTGCGTGCGATTGCCATTTGTAGACACGGTTGACAAAGCACACCAGACGGTTCGCCAGATTAACCAAGCTGGTGCACATGACAACAAGCGGCCCATTGTGTTCACCACATTGGCCAACGAAGAGGTGTTCAAAGTCATCAGCGAGGGCTGTGAAGGCATGTTGATGGACATGTTTGGCACATTTGTGAATCCTCTTGAAGAAGAGTTTGGCATCAAGTCCAACCACCGTATCGGCCGTTTCAGCGATGCCAGCAAAAGCAAGCAATACCAGTCGCGAATTGACGCCATTAATTTTTCACTGGATCACGATGACGGGCAGTCCCACCGAGACCTGGCAAGTTCCGATGTCATCCTAGTGGGGGTGAGCCGCAGCGGGAAAACCCCCACATCGCTCTATTTGGCCATGCAGTATGGCCTGAAGGCGTCCAACTACCCCCTGATTCCCGAAGACTTTGACCGTCAGGATTTGCCGCCTGCGCTGAAACCACACCAGAAAAAGCTCTTTGGGCTAACTATATTGCCGGAGCGCCTGTGTGAAATTCGCAATGAGCGCCGTCCAAATTCCAAATACGCCTCCATTGAAAATTGCCGTTACGAAGTGCGTGAGGCGGAAGCCATGATGCGTCGCTCCGGCATTCGCTGGTTGTCCACCACCACCAAATCCATTGAGGAAATCTCCACCACGATTCTTCAGGAACTCCGCCCGGAGCGTCTGGCTTACTGAACATTCAGGTTGAGGTTGAAAACTACACGGCCCGGCATCGGCGTGTCTCGCATCGTTTATGTCGGTTTGTGTGTCGTTTGTCTGCACTTGGCTGTGCTGTGGCTTGTGCAAGTTGGCTCTGAGCCTGTCGCACCCGTGTTGCCGACATTTTTAATTCAAATAGCTCCGTCGCCATTGTCAAACAACGCAGCACCGATACCACCGTCCAAAGCCGCTCACTTACCCGGCCCTGGAGTTTCGAAAATCCTCCGGAAGAACAAGCGGGTTGAGCCCAAGCCACAAGCGACTGTCCAGACAACCGCAGATGCGACACCTCCGCCAACAAACGTAGACAGTGTCGTCAGCTCGACAGGGTCAAACCCAGGCACCAATGAAGCCGCCGTCCCCACACCAGAAAGGGCAGATGTGAGGGCAAGCCAAACAAATTCGGTGAATGGTTCTGCAGCGCCCAACTTTCAACTGCCCTCAAGCGCTGCCGACTATTTAAACAACCCTGCGGCAATCTACCCAGCGATCAGCCAGCGCCTCGGCGAACAAGGCAAAGTAGTGATACGCGTTTTGATCACCAAAGACGGCAGTGCGCGCCAGGGGGAGGTGTTCCAGTCAAGTGGGTTCGACCGGCTGGATCAGGCCGCCCTGCGCGCAGTGTTGAGTTGGCGCTACGTGCCCGGGCAACACGCAGGGGTGCCTCAAGACATGTGGTTCAACGTGCCCGTTAACTTTGCCCTGAAATAAAAGCTTCCTTAAAGCCCCAGGGCGGCGATGCCTGCGCGGGCTATTTGCGCGTCTTCCGTAGACTTCACGCCGCTCACACCGACAGCACCAAGACATTGTCCGTCTTTGAGGATAGGCACCCCCCCTTCGAGCATGCCCGATATGGTGGGCGCGCTAAGGAAAGAACTCCGGCCCCCGTTGATGGTGTCCTCGTAGACTTTGCTCTCGCGACGCCCCAGGGCCGCCGTATGAGCTTTGGCTGGCGCAATGTGGGCCGAAATGGCGGCCGCACCGTCAAGCCGCTGAAGCCAAAGCAAATGTCCCCCGTCGTCCACCACTGCAATGGTGACCGCCCAACTGTTTTGTGTGGCGCATGCTTCTGCGGCTTGCGCGATTTTTTTGACGTCAGACAATTCCAAAGCAGATTTGTGATGCATAAAGGTGGTTTCTTAAAAAGTTAAGCGCAGAGCATAGCGCGCCCAGATTGATCAATTGAGCCCATCGCCGTGACAAGTATCCTCACAAAAAGTAGGCGCCGCACCGAATTGGGATTCCGGGGATTTTAGTGTTCACCTTAAAATGATGACTGCTGACGTTTTCACCCTTATTAAAGGAGTCCAACCATGACCGATCACCTGCAATCAATCAATCAGGGCTATGGCCAAGGCGCCATGCTTCAGGAGCGCAACAAAGTCTTGCGCAACACCTATTGGTTACTGGCCATGAGCCTGATTCCCACCGTGTTGGGCGCTTGGCTTGGTGTGGCTACTGGCATCACCCAATCCTTGAGCGGCGGCGTGGGCTTGGTGGTGTTTTTGGGTGGGGCGTTCGGCTTCATCTATGCCATTGAGAAAACCAAAAATTCAGCCGCCGGCGTGCCGGTTTTGTTGGGTTTCACGTTCTTCATGGGCTTGATGCTTTCGCGCATGATTGCCATGGTGCTTGGGTTCAAAAACGGGCCCGACCTGATCATGACGGCATTTGGTGGCACAGCCGGTGTGTTTTTTGTCATGGCCAGCCTCTCCAGCGTCATCAAGCGTGATCTGTCTGGCATGGGCAAATGGTTGTTTGTGGGTGCGCTGGCCATCGTGGTGGGCGGCATCATCAATGTTTTTGTGGGGTCTACCGCTGGCATGATGGCGATTTCGGTAGCGGCCATCGGTGTCTTCAGTGCCTATATGCTGTATGACTTGAAACGTATTGTGGACGGCGGTGAAACCAACTACATCAGCGCCACCCTGGCCTTGTACCTGGACATCGTCAACGTTTTCCAAAGCCTGTTGGCTCTGCTGGGCATATTCGGCGGCGAACGCGATTAACGCATGCGTCAAACCCTTAAAAAAGGCCCTTTCGGGCCTTTTTTCTTGCTTTAACCCAGCACCTGTGCAAGCATTTCAAGCTCATAATTTGGGCGTTGGCTTTACCCACTTCACTTTGACACTTATGTCCAAACGCCTGCTGATTGTTCTGATAGCCCTCATGCTGTCAGCATGTGACCTGCTGGGCTTGGGGCCTGACCCAAGAATAGCCCAAAAAGAAGCCGAAGCCAAGGCTATCGGGGGCGCCTGTCGGCACGGCTTGCGCAACATTGAAGACTGCTACACATTGAACAAAGGCGTCAACAAAGCAGCGATTTTTGATGGCTGGCGGGAAATGGATGCTTACATGCGTGACAACAAAATCGAGGGGGCCAAGGCAGAAATCGCACCACCTGCCGCGATCCCGCCGGCCCAAGCGCCAGTGGAAGAAGTTATTCAGGAAGCCAAGCCAAAAGCCAAAAACAAAGCGGCTGCAAGCTAACGCATTGTCAGCGCAACTTCAAGCCATGAGTTCAAACACCGCCATGCTCTCTACATGCGCAGTGTGCGGGAACATGTTCACAACCCCTGCCGCAGTGCAACAGTAACCCGCCTGGTGCACCAGCACACCCGCATCCCTGGCCAAGGTAGCCGGGTTACAACTTACATACACGATGCGTTTGGGTGGCGCCCAGCTTTGCGCGCCCGGCGTCGCCGGATGGCCCGCCAAACCCAGCTTTTGTTGATGTAATTCAGCCAGCGCCCCCACCAGGGCAAACGCCCCTTCGCGCGGCGGGTCCACCAGCCACTTGTCAGCCACGCCATCTTGCAGGAGCACCTCGGGCGTCATCTCAAACAAATTTCTTGCTACAAAAAAAGTAGCTGCTAACGCCCTATCAACGGGGGCTAGAGCCTGATTTTTCATATAATTGTCATGTGAACGGGCGACCAACGCCTCGCTGCCCTCAATGCCCAGCACCTCACGCGCCTGCGTGGCAATAGGCAAGGTGAAATTACCGAGTCCACAAAACCAGTCAATCACACGCTCGTGTGGCTTGGCGTCGAGCAAGCGCAGTGCGCGCGACACCAGCACCCGGTTGATCTGCGGATTCACCTGGGTGAAGTCCGTCGGCTTAAATGGCATGCGGATACCGAACTCAGGCAAGGCATAACTGAGTTCATCGCCGCCCTCATCGAGCAGACTAACCGTCTCGGGTCCTTTGGACTGCAACCACCACTGCACAGTGGGATATTCCTTGGCAAAAGTACGCAGGCGCTCCAGATCGGCAGCGCTGAGTGGCTCAAGATGGCGCAGCACCAGCGCAGTCACGTCATCACCACATGCCAACTCAATCTGCGGACAGGTCTCGACTGCCTCTAGCGACGCAATCAACACCCTCAACGGCATCAGCATCGCGCTGACATAAGGCGGTAACACAGGGCACACTTTCATGTCAGCCACATACCGGCTCTTACGCTCATGAAAACCCACCAGCACTTCGCCCTTTTTATGCACAAACCTTACTGAAAGCCGGGCCCGATAGCGGTAGCCCCAGGCGGGGCCTTCAATAGGGCGAAAAATCATGTCCGGCTTGACTTTGCCTAAATGCCACAAGCTGTCTTCAAGCGCACGTTGCTTGACAGCGATTTGCGCGCTGGTGTGCAGATGCTGCATCTTGCAGCCGCCACAAGCCCCGGTGTGCAGTCCAAAATGTGGGCACAGCGGCTCAACACGCTGCGATGACTCGCGGTGCACAGCAGTCAGTGTGCCGCGCTCCCAGCTGTGTTTGGTGCGATTGATATTGGCGCTGACGTATTCAAATGGCAGTGCACCGTCGATGAATACCACCTTGCCATCCGCCTTGTGGGCAACGCCTTGCGCTTCGATGTCGAGAGATTCCACAAACAGCCAGTCAGCGGGCACAGCTGCGGCTGTCTTTTCATAAGGTTCAATCATTCGATCAGATTTCCAGAATGACCCGCCATAACGGTCGGGCGGGTGCAGGATGCGTTAGCGGGCTGGCAGGTACTTGGAAGGATCGACGGGTTTGCCCTGGCGGCGCACCTCGAAATGCAGTTTGACGCGGTCCGCATCACTGCTGCCCATTTCGGCGATTTTTTGACCCTTGAGTACCGACTGGTCTTCTTTCACCAGCAGTGTCCGGTTATGGGCATAGGCAGTCAAAAAAACGTTATCGTGCTTGAGGATGATCAAGTTGCCGTAGCCACGCAGCCCGGCACCCACGTAAACCACGCGCCCATCTGCCGCGGCGAGGACAGGATCACCAGCAGCACCGCCAATGTCGAGCCCTTTGTTCTTCACCTCATCAAAGCCGGCAAGAACCACTCCATTGGCCGGCCAAATCCAATTGATTTCCCCCTCAGCCGGAGCAACAGGTTTGACCGCGCTTGCGGGTGCACTGGCCGCCGCAGGAGGAGCCGATGCCGGCGACTCAGCAACCATAGGCCTGCTCACAGGTTTGACCACCACACCCGTCTCCACCGGTGGCACAACCCGCAGCACTTGCCCTACTTCAATGCGGTTGGGATTCTCAACATGGCTCCAGCGGGCAATGTCTTGTGGGGCCTGGCCGCTTTCAAGCGCGATACGGGTCAATGTGTCACCAGGCTTTACCGTGTAATAACCAGGTTTTCCGGCATTTTCGAAGCCTTGTGGCGGTTTGACTGGCGAGCCTTCAGCACCGGCCACGGTCGTGACACTGCTGGTGGTCTTGGTGCGATCTTCCACTGGGGCCCGACTCAAACTCCTGCTGCTGCATCCCGCCAACAACAGCACAGACACCACCAGACACCAACCCAAACGTCGATTCAAATCATTCATGTATTCCCCCATCATGCAACACCCGATTTTAGGGGGACGAAGTGCACCGCTTCCATGACCGTCTGGCAAATGCCTTGAGCCGTCTTGTCAATCACCACCAACGCCTGACGCGCCGGGCTTGTGGCCCCTGCTGACACCGGCGCCACCAAGCGTCCACCCACCGCCAACTGGTCAATCCAGGCTTGCGGCACAGCCTCACCTCCGGCCGCCGAAATGATGCCAGCGTAGGGCGCGCCTTTGGCGTACCCCACCATACCGTCACCAAATAGCAGGTGCACATTGGCCAGCCGGAAAGGCCGCAGATTGGCACGTGCCTTGTCATGCAAGCCCCGCAGCCGTTCAATCGAGTACACCTCGCTGCACAACAGGCTCAACAGCGCCGCCTGATAACCACACCCAGTGCCAATTTCCAGCACCCGGCCCAAACGCCCCTGATTTCCCAGGCGCAGCAATTCCAGCATTCTGGACACCACCCCTGGCTTGGAAATGGTCTGCCCCAGACCAATGGGCAGGCTGGTGTCCTCGTAAGCCTGGTTCACCAGAGCAGTGTCCACAAACCGATGGCGCTCAATACTGCCCATTGCCTGCAACACCATCGCATCGGCAATGCCCTGCTGTGCCAGCTTGGTCACCATGCTGCGACGTACAGCACTTGAATCCATGCCCAGTCCGTGTGCAGTGTGCTCAATGCGCCCGTGCGCAAGAGCCTGCGCTAGCGCTGGGGCAGGCCGCACAAGTCCAGCACCGGCACGCGGCAAATCCAGCCGAGCCGGAAAACCTGGCCTGGCTTTGATGCCCGTGGGCTTGTGCTGCGTCATCAGACAGTGTTGGAAGCGTTGACGAGTTTTGACGCGGTTTGCGCCCAGTAGCTCAGGTGATCGTGGTCTGTCAGGTCCACTTTGAGCGGCGTCATGGCGATGTGCCCCTGCGCCGTGGCGTGAAAATCAGTGCCTTCGGCATCATCTTTGGCTGGGCCTGCAGCACCAATCCAGTACATGGTTTCACCACGGGGGCTCTGCTGGGTGATCACCGGTTCAGCCGCGTGACGGCGACCCAAACGGCACAGCTTGACATGCCCCATCCGGTCCAGCGGCAAATTGGGAATGTTCACATTCAACAACCAGGGTGTGGCTCCAATCAGGTTTTGATCAAACATCTGCAACACCAGTTCCCGAGCTTTGGCAGCGGCGGCGTCTAAATGCAGCCAGTTCCGATCGACCTGCGAAAACGCGATTGATGGAACACCAAACAGAAAACCCTCCATAGCTGCACCCACTGTGCCAGAGTAAATGGTGTCGTCACCCATGTTGGCGCCGTTGTTGATGCCTGACAGTACCAAGTCAGGCCGGTAGTCCAACAAACCTGTCAGGGCGATATGGACACAGTCAGCGGGCGTGCCGTTCACATATCTGAAGCCATTCGCAACACGCTGTACATACAACGGCGTGTGCAGGGTGAGCGCATTGGACTTGGCGCTGTTGTTGTGCTCCGGCGCCACCACTTCGACCTCAGCCACGTCTTTAAGCGCCTCATAAAGCGCCACCACGCCTGGTGCCTGAAAGCCATCGTCATTTGAAATCAAAATTTTCATGCTGTCACCTGTGTTTGTTTGAATTGTAGGGTGAGGCTGCGCCCTGAACAGCCGTCACAACCGGGACAATCAAGCACTTGCGCCGCACCTATCATGCAGCCCCTTTTTGGAGAACAACCGATGCACGCCTGGATTTGCGAAAACCCCACAGGCACCGATGCCTTGACCTGGCAAAACCTGCCCACGCCAAGCCCGGCAGCGGGCGAGGTGCTGATTGAAATCAAAGCTGCCAGCTTGAATTTTCCTGATGCGCTGATCGTGCAAAACAAATACCAGATCAAGCCGCCGCTGCCCTTTGTGCCGGGCTCTGAATATGCCGGCACTGTGCTGGCCCTTGGTGAAGGTGTGACCACGTTACACGTTGGGCAAGCTGTGGCCTGCCTCAGCGGCACGGGTGGTTTTGCGACACACACAACTGCACCCGCTGCGCTCTGCCTGCCACTTCCAACCGGTTTTTCCTACGAAGACGCGGCCGCCTTCATCATGACCTATGGAACCTCACACCATGCCCTGGTCGATCGGGCCCAGCTCAAGGCAGGCGAAACTGTGCTGGTGCTGGGCGCCGCGGGCGGCGTGGGCACTGCAGCCATCCAGATCGCCAAGGCGTGTGGTGCACGGGTGATTGCCGCAGCATCCAGTGACGACAAATGCGCCCTTTGCAAGAGACTGGGAGCAGACGACACTGTGAACTACAGCCACACTGATTTACGTGATGCCCTCAAGGCACTCACTGCGGGCAAGGGGCCAGATGTTATCTATGACCCGGTGGGCGGAGATTTTGCGGAGTCGGCCTTTCGCGCCATCGCCTGGCGTGGGCGCTATTTGGTAGTGGGCTTCGCCAGCGGAACTATTCCCACACTGCCCCTGAACCTGGCGCTGCTCAAGGGGGCCTCCATCGTCGGCGTGTTCTGGGGCGACTTTGCCAAACGCGAGCCCCACGCCAACGCGGCCATGATGCGACAACTGACGGACTGGTATCTGCAGGGCAGAATCAAGCCCTTGATCGAGCGCATTCTGCCGATGGAAGAGCTCAAAGCGGCCTATGCCCTGCTGGCATCGCGCAACGTCAAGGGCAAACTGGTGCTTGTCAACCAGACACACTGACCATGCTAAGCGAGCGAACCTGTGGGGTGAACTGATCCGGCTGGCGTCACTGCTGGATCAAGGTGTTCCGTCAAAAACACCAGTAACTGCGACTGCTCGGCTTGCAGCGCCTTGGTGGGGTCGTGTCGACCCGCTACCGGCAGCAGTTGCACCCTGCCCGGGTGTCCTGCGGCCAGCAAACGGCGGGCATCGTCAAACGGTACCATGTCGTCACTTTCACCATGCACCAGCAACACCGGGCAACGCACAAGACCCATGCTGCGAACCGGTGCGATGTCATCAAACCTCATGCCAATGACTTGCTGCACATGACGCAACACATACCAGCCGACCGCAAAGTAAGGGATGTGATGGCTAGCCATCAACCTGAGCATCACCTCCTTTGGGTGAGCAAATGCACTGATACTGACCACGGCCCGAATGTCATCACGCCGCGAGGCACTCAGCAAGGCGGCACCCGCCCCAACCGAATGCCCAATCACGGCCAGGCGAGTTGCATCCACCTGTGGCTGCTGGGCCAGCCAGTCCAGACCCGCTTCAATGTCCTGGGCAAAGCGCGGCAACGAGGTGAATGCCTCGCCGTCACTGGCGCCATGGCAACGGGCATCAAGCAACAGCACCGAAAAGCCGCCAGCCAGTAAGGGTGCTGCAGAGGGAAGCATCATGCTGGCGTTGGCGCCCCAGCCGTGCATCACCAGCACCGCCGGTGCTTTTGACTCGCCGGGCACGGGTAAAAACCAGGCAAAAAGCATCTTGCCATTTGGTCCTGGCAACTGCACTTGCACGGCGGGCAAGCCAATGGCCTGCGGTGAAACCAGCGCAGCGACGCGCGGCGCTCTCAAGCCCCTCAAAATCAAAGCGTGAGCAGCAGTGCGCGCCGCCCAAAGGCCCGCCAAGCCAGCGACCACACTCAGAAGCATGGTGCGAGCGGCGTGTCACCCATCACGTGCTTATTGAGGGATCATGAAGGTTGATTTTTCATCCAGACGGCCGGGGCTGTCCAGCGACTCAATCACAAAGTGAATCTCGTGCGAACCAGGCGCAGCAGCCTCAGGCGGCGCTTGCACGCGCAGCGCCATCGTGCCGGCTTGAGTCGATCCAATGCTGATGGTGTCTTCAGACGTGATCAAAAGGCCAGGCAAACCAGCTACTGAAATTTTGTAGCGTTGGTCAGATTCAGTGGCGTTCATGACCTGAATACGGTAGACGTTTTCCACCTTGCCGGCCTCCACCACCCGTGCCATGACACCCCGGTCACGAACCAGATTGGCCTTGAACGGTGTGCGCATTGCCAAGCTGACAAAAATAGCCACCACAATCCCAAGCAAGATGGTGGTGTAAACCAACACCCGTGGCCGCATGACACGTTTGACGGTCTGCTCTTTGCTCCAATGGTTGTTCATGGCGTTTTCGGTGGAGTATTTGACCAGGCCACGCGGATAACCCACCTTGTCCATCACCGTGTCACACACGTCGGCGCAGGCACCGCAGCCAATACATTCGTACTGCAAACCGTTGCGAATATCAATGCCAGTGGGGCAAACCTGCACGCACAAGTTGCAATCCACACAGGCACCCAAGTTCAGGACAGAGAGATCAGCCTTTTTGGAACGTGGGCCGCGCGGTTCGCCACGCTCTGCGTCGTAGGTCACGATCAGGGTGTCTTTGTCAAACATGGCGCTTTGGAAGCGCGCGTAAGGGCACATGTGTTTGCAAACCTGCTCACGCATGAAGCCGGCGTTACCGTAAGTGGCAAAGGCATAAAAGAAAACCCAGAAGAATTCCCACGCAGCCAACTGACCACCCAAAAACGCCCCGGCCATGTCACGCATTGGCACGAAGTAGCCCACAAATGTGAAACCGGTCCAGAACGCAAACGCAATCCACAGAAATTGTTTACCGGCCTTGCGTGCAAACTTCTCTGCTGTCATCGGGCCTTCATCACGGCGGATGCGCGCCGAACGGTCACCTTCAAGCTTCTTTTCTATCCATAAAAAGATTTCGGTGTAAACCGTTTGCGGGCAGGCATAACCACACCACAAACGCCCCGCCACTGCGGTGAATAAAAACAGCGACAAGGCCGCAATGATCATCAAGCCAGTGAGGTAAATGAAGTCTTGCGGGTACAGCACCAGTCCAAAAATATAAAAGCGACGCACGCTCAAATCAAACAAAACCGCCTGACGCTGGCCCCACTCGATCCACGGCAAGCCATAAAAAATGATTTGAGTCACCCACACCATGATCCAGCGCCAGTTCGAGAACACCCCGGACACACTGCGTGGATAAATTTTTTGATGCGATGCATACAGAGACACAAGCTCTTCGTCGGGCACCGCAACGGCAATGGGTATTACCTTTTTTGGTTCTTTGGTTTCAGTGGTCATCAGGAGGTCCTCAAAGGGTGGATACAAGTAATTTTTTTTCGGTCAATGCAGCCATATGCGCCAGGAATTCATCACGCGTCAGGCTCGCGAAAAATGGGTGCCAGCGACGCTGTTCAAGCACGGTGGTCACGGCACGTGAGCGCTGCTCATGGCCGGCAAACAACAAGGTTTCATCGGGCAAGGTGAATACCCGTTGGGTCACACTGTCCCATAGGGCCTCAGGCTCTGCCGGTTGGGGCTGGTGAGGACAAGCCGTCACGGCAAGCAAACCACCGCAAAAAAGGCGATCACGCCAGACAAAACTCAGGCACGTTGGCGTGTGCCCCGGGGTACATCGCACGCGCACCAGTTCATCCCCAAACGGCAATACAGCACCGTCAGCCAAACCCAAAGTGGCCAGCGTGTCGCCCTGGATCAAAGGTGCACCCAATCCCGCCAACCGGGCGGGCTCAGAAGGCAGCAAGACATCATGTTGATGGGTGCGCAAGACCCAGCAAAGGCGCAAGTCGCGTTCAGCCAACAGGGCGAAAAGCACCGGCAAGTCACTGGCGTGGGGGTCGATCAGCACCGCTTCACGGGCATCCTGATCAGCCAGCAAGTACGTCAACTCGCCGCTGGCCTCATTGTTCAAAATGCGGAAGTACACGTTAGAAACCCCGCAACAAATGCATGTTTTCGACGACGATTGGTAACTGAGTCAGCATGGCAGTTCTAGGTAATTTACCAAATACTAAACAAGAAACATGCCACAGCAGTATTGGCGGACTTAGTCTAATGAATTCATATAGTTACAGTAGACCGAATTAATTCTAGCCCTACGTCCGCACACAAAACTGCCAGATTTGGCAGTTTAGACCGCGCGAAGCTGACAAGATTGACTGCTGTCAGTATTGATCATGTGGTCAGCCATCTGGGCAAAGGTGCCGATCAACCAGGTTTGAAAATCCGCATCAAGCCCCTGCTCAGTGATCGCTTGCGTCATACAAAGCATCCACTCGTCGCGCATGACTTGACTGACCACATACGGCGCATGGCGCATGCGCAGGCGCGGATGTCCTTTTTTCTCCATGTAAAGGGGCGGGCCACCGAGCCAGCCTGACAAAAATTCAAACAGGCTTTGCCCACTGCCCTCCAGCGACGCCGGGTGAATTTGACGCACACCATAGGCTTCCGGCAGCCCATCCATCAATTCATAAAACCGGTGCACCAGGCGCTTGATGCCCGCTTCACCGCCCAGCGCTTCATAAGGTGTGGTTTCGGTCATCGTGGTCATTTGTATTTCCTCAGGTAAGCGCCCTCAAATCCTCGCTTGACCCAATGGAATACGCGCGATGAGGGCAAAATAATTTGACGCTTAGTATTGCGAAACACCACGGTGCCATGGTCAATGGCATCAATGATGCAGATCAACTCCACCTTGAATGTGGCTTGCGGCGTGCGTCCATTCAAGCCATCCAGCAAGTTGACGGCAGCCGCAGCCGCCTGCAAATCGGCCATGTGTGCTTGTTTTGGCATCCAGTCGGGGCCGGGAAAGCTGCCCGAATCGCCCACCACATACACATGCGGCGAGCCCTCGACCCGGCATTGTGCGTCGGCTTTGAGCAAGCCGCCGGGTGAGCGCGCCAGGTCAGCCTGGTCAAACCACACATTGCCCGTCATGCCTGGCATGAAAAGGATCAAATCTGCGGCAAATTCACCGCCCTCAGTCACCACCTTGTTGGACTCAAAGCGTAATATCTTGTGACCCAGATAGGTGTGGATGCCTCGGCGGGCCATTTCATCAAGCAAATGCTGAACGGCTTTGGGGCCGAGGCGGTTGCCTGGCTCTTTGGACGGATTAAAAAACACCAACTCAAACTTGTCGCGTCGCCCTTCCCGCTTGAGTTGCTCGTCTATGCCAAACAAAAACTCAAACATCGGCCCGCCGCGCACGGCGCTGGGCTCATTGGGGTTGCCCGCAAAGCCAATCGCAATG
>JBBQZG010000013.1:0-40771 GCA_038207945.1 Burkholderiales bacterium | reverse complement strand
CCTTCAAATCCACAAACTTGGGCAATGCTACCGCAGCCAGCACGCCCAAAATCACAATCACCATCACCAACTCGATCAAAGTAAAGCCGCGTTGCACTTGTTTCATGTTGTCCACCTTTTAAAAATAAAAAACTCTTGGAGCTGAGCTCATCACGGTTGCAGCATCATCGCATTCCAACTCTCAAATTCTATAGCAGCGGTCTCAAGTTTTGAGAGCAGTTTATCAATCCGGCAGCATTGGCAAGGTTCAAAGTAGCAGCTTGCATGGCGTTACTTTGACCGATCACCGCTAATTCATCACCTGCCCTTGCCACATATAAGCTTCTTTGGCTGTCAGTTGCAAAGGGCCAGACCGCTCGTCAACCCGGTACCAAGCCCAGGCATCACCACTGGGGCTGTCAAATTTTTCTGAATCTGCTGGCAAATAGCCGATACAGCCACATTCGATATCAAACACCCAATGGCCAGGCGGCACAACAGCGGCATTCGCAGTGCGGGTTTCACCAAAATAATTAGATGGACGGCTTTGCAGCAACTCAAAGGGATTTCGTTGTACAGCCGCAACAGATCCACCTTGCATGGCGCTGGCACGTTCGTGCAGGTGTTGAATCACAAAGGCAGTACGCAACGCGCCCAGCGTGGTTCGCACGGCCGCCAGTTCCGCCTGCCCTTGCACAACCCGTACCTGGCGCAAAAACACCAGCACCAGCACCGTGATCAAAATTGCCACCAGCGACCATTCAACCAGCCGCAAGTTCAAGAACGGAACTGTTCCGGCTTGCCGCGTGTTAGCAGCCACGGCTAACCGCCCTTGCCCATGGCGGCGCCGCCCAGGTTCCACAGCGGCAAGAACACGCCCAGAGCCAACAACAGCACCAGAACACCAATGACAGCCAGCAATATCGGCTCTATGGCAGCCGAGAGGCCCTTGATGTTGTAGTCGGTTTCGCGCTCGTACATGCCGGCGATTTCAAACAGCAGATTGTCGAGCTCGCCAGTTTCCTCACCCACGTTGATCATTTGCAGCACCACGGGCGTGAACACGCCGGTGGCGGCCGCACACCGTGAAATGCTCTCACCGCGCTCAATGCCGTCGCGCATTTGCTCAATGCGGCTGCCAATAAAGGCGTTGTCTACCGTCTGCGCCACGACTGTCAGCGCCTGCACCAACGGCACGCCACTCTGGCTTGACAGGGCAAAACTTCGTGCAAAACGGGCCAGCGTTGCTTTCAAAATAATTTCACCCACAATCGGCAGCTTGAGCTTGCGTGCGTCCCATTTGTAACGCCCCGCAGGCGTTCGGATGTAGGCTCGCACCACCATGCCTGCGGCAATCACACCACCGATGAGCAGCGGCCACCAGGCCATCATCCAGGCTGAAAATCCCAGCAAGCCACGGGTGATCAGCGGCAATTCGGCGTTGAAACCGGCGAACACTTTGGCAAACACAGGAATCACAAAAATATTGAGAATAACCACCGCCACCGCCATGGCAATCATCACAAAAACGGGATAACGCATGGCTTGTTTGATGCGCTCACGCACATCGCGCTCAAACTCCATGTGTTCGTTCAGGCGTAAAAAAACTTCAGTCAATTTGCCAGTCATCTCCCCCACGCGGATCATCGAAATATAAAACGCACCGAACACCTTGATGTGGCGAGCCAGGGCGGCCGACAGCTCACGCCCCTGATCCAGGCTGTAGCGAATGTCTTTGAGCAGGTCCACCATAGCGGGTTTGGTGCTGGACGCTTCCAGGCCCGCAAAGGCCCGCAATATGGGTACGCCGGCTTTGTTGAGTGTGTACATCTGGCGCGAAAACACCATGATGTCTTCAACCACCACCGGTGCGCGGTTCAGGCGCGCAAACCAGTTGTCATGCCCCGCCTTGACCTCTTCGTTGACGATGCCAATGTGAACCGGTGCCACGCCCATGGCAATCAACTGGTCAGCCACACCGTTTTCGCTCATGGCCTCAAGCTGGCCCTGAACTGCTTCTCCGCGGGCGTTGCGGCCGCGCCATGCGTAAGCGGCCATGCGTGTTAACCCACAGAATCCTGGTCTTCTGCGTCATCGGCATCAAAACCGATGCGCAGCGCTTCCGCCAGTGAGGTGCGGCCCTGGCGCACCAGTTCAAGCGCATGGGCTGCCATGGTCCGCCCCTGCATGCGCTCACGCGCGAGCTTCATGAAAGCTGCGGGGTCAGAGCGCGAGGCCGCTTGCGTCAGCGCTGCGTCCATCTCCAGCAATTCATACACACCCTGACGACCGGCATAACCCGTGCCGTTGCATGACGAGCACCCCCGACCACGCATCGACATCACAGATTGGCCCGGGTTGAGCATGCTTGTCAGCCAGGACTGCTCCTGGACGGTGGCCTCATGGGGTTGCGCACAGTCGGGGCAATTCAAACGCACCAGACGCTGCGCGATCACGGCCTGCAACGATGTGGCCACCATGAAGGGCGGCACACCCATGTCGAGCAAACGAAACGGCGTGCTGATGGCATCACGGGTATGCAAAGTTGAGAGCACCAGGTGACCTGTAATCGCCGCCCGCAAACCAATTTCAGCGGTCTCTTCGTCCCGCATTTCACCCACCAGAATCACATCCGGGTCTTGCCGCAGACAAGCCCGCAACACACGCGCAAAGGTCAAGTCAATTTTTTCATTGACCTGCACTTGGGTTAGCCCCGGCAGGCGGTATTCAACCGGGTCTTCAACCGTGATGACTTTCAGCTCTGACGCATTGATTTCAGCCAGCGCCGCGTACAGCGTGGTGGTCTTACCGGAGCCAGTGGGGCCAGTCACCAGCACCAAACCGGACGAGCGCCCCAGCACCTCACGAAAGCGCTTGAGCATGTCAGGCGGCATGCCAATGTCATCGAGCCGCTTCATGCCTGCACCCTGCTTGAGCAGGCGCATCACCGCAGACTCGCCATAGTTGGTGGGCAGCGTAGACAGCCGGACATCAATGGTGTGGTCGCGCAAGCGCACACTGAAGCGACCATCCTGGGGCAAACGCTTCTCTGAAATATCCAGGCCAGCCATCAATTTCAACCGCTGAGCCAGTGCGGCGCCAATGCGCTTGTCGGCCTGGGTTTGTGTTTGCAACACACCATCAACCCGGACCCGGATTTGCAAACCCGACTCTTGTGGCTCAATGTGCACGTCCGAGGCACCTACCTGCATGGCATCTTCAAACAGCGACTGCAAAAGCCGCACCACTGGCGCGCCTTCAGTGCCGACGCTGGCGGTGAGCTCGCCGAAATCAACTGCATCGCCAATGTCTTTTTCAAGCGCGCGCGCCAAGCCACTGATTTCGTCAGTGCGGCGGTACAAGCGGTCAAAGGCCAGCGCCAACTGGCTCTCAGGCACAGCCGCTATGGCGATATTGCGCTTGAGAATGCGGGTCAGCTCATCAAAGGCAAATAAATCAAGTGGATCTGCCAGCGCAACCAGCAGGGCGTCGCCTTTGTCTTCAAGCGCCAGTGCCTTGAAACGCCGTGCCACTGCTTCGGGCAACAACTTGACAACATCGGCACGGAATGGAAAGGTCTTAAGGTTGACAAAGGGAACCCGCAACTGCCTGGCCAAGCCGTTGGCCAACAGCTCTTCTGTGATCAGACCGGTTTCAATCAGCAGGCGGCCCATTTTCTTGCCGGTCTGACGTTGTAACTCCAGGGTTTGCTGCAGTTGCTCTTGCGAGATCAGCTTTTGCTGAACCAGAACATCTCCCAATCGCAACTTTTCTGGCCGACCTGACGCTGCAGGTGTCACCACGTGAGGGGAAGAAGCTACCGGTTCACTCATATTTGAAACGCCAGGAATTAATGCAAATGGCGGGGCTTGCGGCCGCCACCATGGCCCATGCCACCACCACCAGAGCCACGCGGGGGTTTGCCAAGCTGCAAGGAACTGACCAAATCGTCGAAACGCTGGCTGAACAAGGTGTCAATGGCCGCAACCACGCCACCGAGTTCGGCGCCGTCAAAATGACGCTCCATCAGACTCACCACGTCCTGCACCAACAGATCGCGCTGCACCTGCATGATGGACGCGGGATCAGGGCCTACAAAAAGAATGACAAAATCATCGCGTGATTCCGCGTCAGAGGTGTCACCCTCATCTTCCTCGTCAAACTCGGCATCATAGAAAGTGACCTCAATGGCCGCACCGGTCTGCGCCACCTCGTTGAGGTTCATGCACATCTCATCGAGCACCTGGCGAAAATCATCATCTCCCTCAATCGTCCAGCACATTTGCAGTAAATGCTCTTGCGCTTCAAATTGAATGCCTGGCTCATCTTCATAAAAACTGCCAGAAGCATCTTTAAGAGAGCGGGCACCCGCATATTTCCAAAGCGGTTTAAGTGCGTCCTGCAAATGCTCAAAAGTGACATCAGCGCGCAGCGTCACTTGACCATGAACATGAATTTCGAGAGGAGCGTTATAGCGGGCCATGGGATATAAGTGTAGTGGTGCCCGAGACCGGAATCGAACCGGTACGCCCGTTATTCACGAAGCGGCGGATTTTAAGTCCGATGTGTCTACCTATTTCACCACTCGGGCACGGTTGTATTGTGAAACAAAAAAGCCCCGTTGTTGCAATCCACGGGGCTTTCAGAAACAAATTCAAACCAAAACCTGGAGGCGCGACCCAGAGTCGAACTGGGCAAGACGGATTTGCAAACCGAAGCATAACCGCTTTTCTATCGCGACAAAAACTCTGACAAAAAAGGGAAGCATTCGCTTCCCTTTTCTTAAACTTGGAGCGGGAAAAGAGACTCGAACTCTCGACCTATACCTTGGCAAGGTATCGCTCTACCAACTGAGCTATTCCCGCATAGACACAGGCCGTAGCCTGCGCAAAAAGAAACACTGGAGCGGGAAAAGAGACTCGAACTCTCGACCTATACCTTGGCAAGGTATCGCTCTACCAACTGAGCTATTCCCGCGTTTCAAGCCCTAAATTATAGCGTAATTTAGGGCTTGATAAATTTCACATGCATCAAAATTTATCAGTGCTTGACGGAGCCAGTGAGCTCCGGTGGCGCAATGGCAACAACAGCGGGTGCAACTGCCACAGGCTCTTCATCAGGCAACGGTGTCGGCATGCGCTCAAGCGCGATCTCCAGCACTTTGTCAATCCAACGCACGGGAACAATTTCAAGACCATTTTTGACGTTTTCAGGAATGTCCTGCAGGTCTTTTGCGTTTTCTTCCGGGATCAGTACCGTCTTGATGCCACCGCGCAGTGCGGCCAGCAATTTCTCTTTGAGGCCGCCAATAGCCGTTACCTCACCGCGCAAGGTGATCTCACCGGTCATGGCCACATCGCAGCGCACCGGGATACCCGTCATGGCAGACACAAACGCCGTGGTCATGGCCGCGCCAGCACTTGGCCCATCTTTGGGCGTGGCGCCGTCGGGCACGTGAATGTGGATGTCTTTCTTCTCAAAGATCTCATCCTTGATGCCGAGTCGGCGTGAACGGCTGCGCACTACGGTGCGAGCGGCTTCCACCGATTCCTTCATCACATCACCCAAAGAACCCGTGCGCGTGATCACACCCTTGCCCGACATCATGGCGGCCTCGATGGTGAGCAAATCTCCGCCAACTTCCGTCCAAGCCAAACCTACCACCTGACCCACCTGATTTTTCTTCTCAGCGCGGCCATAGTCGTATTTGCGCACACCCAGAAAATCATTGAGGTTGTCACCAGACACCTTGACCTGACCAGTCATTTTCTTGAGCTGCAAACCCTTCACCACCTTGCGGCAAATTTTTGAGATTTCACGCTCAAGCGAACGCACACCTGCTTCACGGGTGTAGTAGCGAACAATGTCACGCACTGCGTCTTCTGTGACCAGCAGTTCGGCCTCTTTCACACCGTTGTTTTTGAGTTGCTTGGGCAGCAAATAGCGCAAGGCAATGTTGGTCTTTTCGTCCTCGGTGTAGCCAGACAAACGAATGACCTCCATGCGGTCAAGCAAGGCTGGCGGAATGTTCATGGAGTTGGAGGTCGCCACAAACATGACATCACTGAGGTCAAAGTCAACTTCGACGTAGTGGTCACCAAATTTGTGGTTTTGCTCCGGGTCCAGCACCTCCAGCAAAGCGCTGGACGGGTCGCCCCGAAAATCCGTACCCAGCTTGTCAATTTCGTCCAGCAAGAACAAAGGGTTTCGTGTGCCGACTTTGGAAAGGCTTTGCAGCACTTTGCCAGGCATGGCACCAATGTAAGTGCGACGATGCCCACGAATTTCGGCCTCATCACGCATACCACCCAGCGCCATGCGGACATACTTACGCCCGGTCGCCTTGGCAATCGATTGCCCAAGCGACGTCTTGCCGACACCCGGAGGGCCGACCAGGCACAGAATCGGCGCCTTGACCTTGTCCACCCGTTGCTGAACAGCAAGGTACTCAAGAATTCGGTCCTTCACTTTGTCAAGACCATAGTGGTCTTCATTCAGGACCGTCTCAGCGTTTGTAAGGTTGTGTTTGATCTTGGTCTTGCCAGCCCAAGGCAACCCCGTCAGCACGTCAATGTAATTGCGCACAACCGTGGCTTCGGCTGACATGGGCGACATCAACTTGAGTTTTTTCAACTCAGCCTCGACCTTTTTCAATGCCTCCTTCGGCATCTTGGCAGCCTTGATTTTTTTCTCAATCTCATCAATGTCTGCGCCGTCTTCACCTTCGCCCAACTCCTTCTGGATGGCTTTGACTTGCTCATTCAAGTAGAAATCACGTTGATTTTTTTCCATCTGCCGCTTCACGCGACCACGGATTTTTTTGTCGACATTCAGAATATCGACTTCGCGTTCAATCTGCTCAAAAAGATTCTCCAACCGCTCCCGCACGCCCGACAAATCAAGCACTGCTTGCTTGTTGTCGAGTTTCAACGGCAAATGCGCCGCAATGGTGTCTGCCAGCCGACCTGGATCGTCAATGCTGGAAATGGATGTGAGGATCTCTGGAGGAATTTTTTTATTGAGTTTGACGTACTGGTCAAACTGTTGCATCACGGCACGGCGCAACGCCTCAATTTCACTGGCTTTGGTGCGCGACTTGGTCTCGGTTTCCGCAGGCACTGCCACGGGAGTGACTGTGGCCGTAAAGTGCATCTCGCCGTCTTCAATGTGGGTCACGGTCGCGCGCTGTTGCCCCTCTACCAGCACCTTGACAGTGCCATCAGGCAATTTGAGCATTTGAAGAATGGTCGACACACAGCCCATGTCAAACATGTCTGACACGGCCGGGTCGTCTTTGGCGGCAGCTTTTTGCGCCACAAGCATGATGCGGCGGTCGGTGGCCATTGCTGCTTCAAGCGCCTTGATGCTTTTGGGTCTGCCCACAAAGAGTGGAATCACCATGTGCGGGAACACCACCACATCACGCAGCGGCAACAATGGCAAATCAACTGGGGTAGCAGGCAGGGGGGTATGACCAGACATATAAAGTCCTCTTGTAACCAACCGGATATGAAGCGAATCTGCCGCTTTTCAAGCAGCAACCCATTATCTAGAGCGTGTTTGGCCCCGATTGAGACAAAACACGCTTAAAGACAGACCAAATCAAGCCTTCTTGGCCACTTCGCGGTAAACCAAAAGCGGCGGCTTGTTATCTTCAATGGTGGACTCATCGACCACCACTTTTTCAACATTGGAGGTGTTTGGCAATTCAAACATGGTGTCAATCAGCGCTTGTTCAAGGATGGACCTCAAGCCCCGGGCACCAGTTTTTCGTGCCAGTGCCTTTTTCGCAATAGCCTTCAAGCCATTGGGACGAATCTCCAGATCGACACCTTCCATCAACAGCAGCTTGCTGTATTGCTTGACCAAAGCATTCTTTGGTTCTGTCAAGATTTGTACCAAGGTCTCTTCACTAAGCTCTCCCAGCGTGGCAACCACAGGCATGCGGCCAACAAGTTCAGGAATCAAGCCAAATTTAATCAAGTCTTCTGGCTCTACTTCCTTGAACACTTCAGTCAAATTGCGGTTTTGCTTGCTTTTGACAGCCGCACCAAACCCAATGCCAGAAGACTCCGTGCGGTTGTCGATGACCTTTTCGAGACCAGCAAACGCGCCACCGCAAATGAACAAAATGTTGGTGGTGTCCACCTGCACAAAATCCTGATTGGGGTGCTTGCGACCACCCTGCGGCGGCACACTGGCCATGGTACCTTCGATCAGTTTCAGCAAGGCTTGCTGGACACCCTCCCCCGACACATCACGGGTGATAGAAGGGTTGTCAGACTTGCGGGAAATTTTGTCAATCTCATCAATATAGACAATGCCACGTTGCGCGCGCTCGACCTCGTAGTTGCAGCTTTGAAGCAGCTTGAGCACGATGTTTTCAACGTCTTCACCCACATAGCCAGCCTCAGTCAACGTGGTGGCGTCTGCCATGACAAACGGCACATCCAGCATCCGCGCCAGTGTTTGCGCCAGCAGGGTCTTGCCAGACCCGGTCGGGCCGATCAGCAAGATGTTGCTCTTGGAGAGCTCCACATCATCCTTGGTGGATTTTTCCTGATGCCGCAAGCGCTTGTAATGGTTGTAAACCGCCACCGCCAAAATCCGCTTGGCAGGCTCCTGCCCGATCACATAGTTATCGAGGTTGGCCTTGATCTCGGACGGTGTAGGCAACTCGCTTTTGCCACTGGACTCGGTCGTGGCGGGCAATTCGTCACGGATGATCTCGTTGCACAACTCAATGCATTCGTCACAGACGAAGACAGACGGCCCGGCAATGAGCTTTTTCACTTCATGCTGACTTTTTCCGCAAAACGAGCAATACAGTGTTTTCTCGCCTGAAGAGCCTTTTTTTTCGGCCATGAGAACTACGCCCTTTTAGAGATAACTTGGTCAATCAGACCATATTCCTTGCACTCGTCGGCGGACATGTAATAGTCACGCTCGGTGTCACGCGCAATGCGCTCCAGTGGCTGGCCAGTGCGTTCAGCCAAAATTTTATTCAATTGCTCCCGCGTCTTCAAAATTTCACGAGCCTGAATTTCAATTTCAGTGGCTTGACCCTGGCTGCCGCCTGAAGGCTGGTGAATCATGACCTTTGAATTTGGCAAAGAAAACCGTTTGCCTTTTTCACCCGCTGCCAGCAAAAATGCACCCATGCTGGCCGCAAAACCAGTGCACAGCGTTGACACCTGGGGCTTGATGAAATTCATGGTGTCAAAAATGGCCATACCTGCACTGACCGAGCCGCCCGGAGAGTTGATGTAGAAGGAAATGTCCTTGTCAGGATTTTCGCTCTCCAAAAACAGCAACTGCGCCACCACCAGATTGGCCACATAGTCATTGACGGGGCCCACCAGAAAAATCACCCGCTCTTTGAGCAAGCGTGAATAGATGTCGTAGGACCGCTCACCCCGACCCGACTGCTCGATCACCATGGGCACCATACCCAAGCCTTGTGTATCCATTGCACCCATCTGAAAATTCATGTTGACTCCAAAAAATCTTGCACTACTGTAGCTAAAAAACATTGCCCCAATGCAAATGGGGCTTGACTGCGGGACTACAAGTCCGGCACAAGCCCCATTTCAACCCTTCAAAAGGGTTGCACCCCATTAATTCTGCGCCATCAGCTCATCAAAAGACACCACTTTTTCGCTTACCTTTGCTTTGGAAAGCACAAAGTCGGTCACATTGTTTTCCAACACAATGGCTTCCACCTCAGCCAGACGGTTGTTGTCGCTGAGGTACCAACGCTCCACCTCTGAAGGCTTTTCGTAACTGGCGGCTAGTTCCTGAATATGTGCCTTGATCTGGTCCATGGTGGCTTGCAGACTATTGGCACGCACCAGCTCCGCAACCACCAGACCCAAGCGAACGCGGCGCTCGGCTTGTGGCTTGAACACGTCATCTGGAATGGCAACCTTCTCAGCGTCCTTGATGCCACGTTGCTTCAGGTCAGCGCGTGCGCCTTCCAGCAAACGGCCAATTTCAGCCTGCACGCTGGCGTTGGGCAAGTCCAGTTCGGCCTTGGACACCAACGCGTCCATCACAGCGGTCTTGTTGCGAGCCAGCAACCGGAACTTGACTTCGCGTTCCAGATTTTTCTTGATATCAGCATGCAAGCCTTCAACCGATGCGTCCTCAATACCCAGCGACTTGGCCAGAGCCTCATTCACCTCTGGCAGGTGAGCGGCTTCAATTTTCTTGACCGTGACCATGAAGTCAGCCGTTTTTCCGGCCACATCCTTGCCATGGTAGTCGGCTGGAAACGCCAGCGGAAACGTTTTGCTTTCGCCTGATTTCATGCCACGTGTGGCTTCTTCAAACTCCTTGAGCATCTGACCGTCGCCCAAAATGAACTGGAAATCTTCAGCCTTGCCACCGGAGAAGGTCTCGCCGTCGATCTTGCCTTCAAAGTCAACCGTCACCCGGTCGCCATCCTGGGCTGCGGCGTCATGCGAACGCTGCGAAAAGGTGCGGCGCTGCTTGCGCAAGATGTCCACCGTCTTCTCAATGGCAGCGCCGGACACCTCTGTCGTGACTTTTTCGACCTCTGCGGCGCTCAGGTCACCAATCTTGACTTCCGGAAAGACCTCAAATACAGCCTCAAAAGTCAACTCGCCTTCAGGCGCGCCTTCTTTTTCATTGATTTTTGGCTGGCCTGCAACGCGCAATTTGGCTTCGTTGGCGGCATTGAAAAAAGCTTCGCCAACCTTGTCGTTCATGACTTCGTACTGCACATTGAAGCCGTAACGCTGCGCCACGACGTTCATGGGTACTTTGCCTGGCCGAAATCCGTCCATCTTGACGGTGCGCGCGAGCTTTTTCAGGCGGGTATTTACTTCCGACTGAATGACATCAACGGGCAAGCTCAAAATCATCTTGCGTTCAAGCTTTTCAAGGGTTTCTACAGCGACTGCCATGGTGTTTCTCCAAATTAAACGAAGGGACAGCGCCAGTCGCCAAGCAACGTTTAGCCATCCCGCAAATTACACAAAAATAAAGGCCAGCGCACTGAAGCAATACAACAGCACACTGTCAGGCAAATTCTCATCGTGGTGCGCGGGGTGGGACTCGAACCCGCACAGTATTGCTACCGTCAGGACCTAAACCTAAAATTCCCAAACTCGCGCTTCTTCGTTTTCACTCGGAAACTCGAAAAATTACGTGATATTTTTCGAGTTTCCCAAACTTTTCCCCAAACTCGAGCAAGATTCTCACAAATCGCTCTCGATCGGGACAACCCAACATTCTAACTGAGGCTCATATTCCCAAACTGGCGCTTCCCTATGGCAAACATCACTAACCGCTCCGCCTGGCAGGTTAAGGCAGCGGGCCAGGCACCCCAAAAATTCCGGCTGGATTCCAAGTCCAAGGCCTTTATCAGTTCTCACCAAGTACAGCGACAAGGCATCTGCCACCGGGCGGGCGCGAAACAAGCTGCACGCGCTGGAGAAAAAGCACCGCAAGGCGGGCCATACTGCCAAAGCCTGCCGGGTAGTGACTTGCAACTTGGGACGCAAGAAAATGGACGCTCGCAAGAAGCGAGCACAAAAACATCTTCGCAGCATTGCCTTTGAATCGGCACACGCCGTTGTGTACAAGGCGGCAGTCGTTGTATCCGAAGATTTGTCATCGCCCGTTGCCAGCAAAGTGCAATGGAAGCGATACAACCGAAGAATGAGTGCATGGGCCAAAGGCATACTCGCCGAATCCCTGGACTCTGTATGTACGCAGCGTAAAGCAAGCCATGTGCTTGTCTGTGGGGCTTACACATCGCAAATAGACTCGACTACCGGCTTACTGCAAGGCAAGTACGTTGGCGACAAGTTTTACCGTGCAAGCGGGGATGTTCTGCAGGCCGACCATAACGCTGCGCTGAACGTGCTGGCAAGATTAGACAAAGCCGAGATCACTCGGTTCACTCCCTACAGGGAAGTGCGTCGAATCCTGCTGACGCGTTCTCCGGCGCAACTGAACGTCAATCGGCTTGGTTGGGTGCTGACTTGTCAGCACCCAACCAAGTGCGGACAAATCGTGAATGGCCCAGAATAGCTTTTTACGAACAGTTAAGCAGGCTCTCAGGCTACAGAAACATCGACGTTCTCAACAAACGACATTACGACGTGCCCGTCGAGGAACTGGGTGCCATGTTTGCTGAAAGTTCGGGAACACTGCGGCACCGTGGCATCACTGTGCTGACGAAAGCATTGGGCTTGCCCGATGCGAAAAAATTCATCGCGGAAATGCAGTCCCTGAAAACGGTCAAAGAAGCGTTCAAATAACGGGTTTCGACGAACGCTAAGCCTCACCAGCCGCCACGGTTAGAACAGTGCGGCAACCGTCTTCATGGTCAGAAACATCCTACCTTCTGACGCGGACAACGGCATAAAGCCGTAGCGCTCATAAAAAAAACCAGCAGTCGCGCCCTTGGCATCCACCACCACGGCCATCGCGGCGATGGCTGCAGCAGCTTGCAGACTCCGATACAGTGCATCCAGCAATAAAAACTGTCCTAACCCCTGCCCTTTGTACGACTGGTCGATGGCCAAATGCCCCAGCAAGGTCACTGGCAGATGAGGATAGCGTGGCAACTTCTTGGCCAAGTCGTGCGGCAGATCGGCAGCATCGATGTTGGACGCCGACAGACTGTAAAACCCCAAAACCTTGGAGTCCGGTGGAATGACCGTCACGAATACAGCGGCGACTTGGCTTTGCGCATCCTGCCGCGCCTGGTGCTGCAAGTAGCGGTCTAAGGCCGCATGGCCGCAACTGAACGTGTCGCGGTCATGGCCTTTTTGTAGTGGCTCAACGCGCCATGCAACGGGCACCAAGTGACTCACACCCCAGTCTGTGCGCGGTACTGGCGTGCAGCATCGCGCAGACGTTCATTGGGAGTGGGCGGTGCCAGCAACGCAGACATAAAGCGAATCTGCTCATCGAGTGTCAAGGTAATGGCTTCATGGGTTTGAATAATCCGGGAGGCAGCCTCTTGCGCACTAGCAACCACAAACTCGCTGAGCGTGCGTGCAGACAGCGTGGCAGCTTGCTGGAACAGGGCCTTTTGCTCCGCGCTGATGCGCGCTTCCAGGCGCGCACCACGGGTTTTAGCGGACACATCACGACTAGTTTGCATAAGGGACTCCAAGGAGGAACTGGGACTGACGAATTGTCCGCCAATCGTCCGTACATTGAATATCCAGCTTATGGCGACCAATTTCTGATGCTGACTGCCAGGTCTTCATCAAAGTACCGCTCGCCGCCAAACGTACATTGCATGAACGGTCATAACAGATCGGCTGGAAGCGCCAACGTGCTAGCAGCCACCGAATATCCCAGGGCGTCGCGCACGGCGCGTTGAAGGGCTTGTGGCGGCGATACCAATACAGCCAGTGCTTGATAGCTGGCCAGGCTCAACCTGTCAAGGTGAAAGTCCAGGATCATCCAGGCGTTCTGTCAAGGCGTTCTTGCCAAATTTTGCCAAATCTACTATTCTCGAGCCATGAGCACCATGAATATTTCCCTGCCGGACACCCTCAAATCCTTCGTGGATACCCAGGTCACAGAGCGCGGCTATGGCACTAGCAGCGAGTATGTGCGGGAGTTGATTCGTACCGACCAGGATCGCCGCAGACTGCGCGACTTGCTATTACAAGGTGCCCAGTCCGCTCCAAGCCAGGTGGCAGACGGTGCTTACTTCGATGGATTACGACAACGTGTCCATAAGCGCCCTGCTTCGGGCACCAAGGTTTGAAAGGCAAACCTGTCGTTGCACGCGCGCAAGCCGCGCTGGACATTGATGCTGCGATTGATTACTACCTGAGCGAAGACGCGGCGGATGCCGCCATGGGCTTTATTGATGCCTTGGAACAGGCCTACCAGCACATCAGCTTGCATGCGGCAACAGGGTCGCCGCGCTACGGCCACGAATTAGGCTTGGCGGGACTGCGCTCTTGGCCCCTCACGCGCTATCCGTATCTGGTTTTCTATGCAGACTCTGCTGATCACATCGATGTCTGGCGTGGCTTGCACACCAGCCGCGACATCCCAGAGCGGATGCGTGAACCAGACGGACATTGAAACGCAATGCCACCCTCCCCCAGAATCCGCGCTGATTTCCTGCTTCTGTTTGACTGTCCAACGCGTTGGGAATGTCTTCAAGCGTTTGCAACGGAGTCCGGCATTGAGTTCTGCCGACCGTATGCAAACATTCTGAAAAGAGCGGCGTCCGAACTGCCAGAACTGCCAGCGCTTATGGATGCCTTAACGGCCGATTTGGTGGCTTTTCGGGTCACACAATTTCTGGATGGTGGTCGACAGGCGCTAACGACCGACGCTAGCCTGCCGATTTGTGACTTGATCGTCAACTGAATTCAGGCCTCAGATCTTGGAGAGAATCGCTGCGCGCTCGGCATCAAAACTATCGCGTAAGCCAGGAGCGCAGGTCTCGCAGGATGTCAGCCATCCCAATCGACTGTTTTCGTTCCGCCAAACCTTTGCCAGTCCACCAGCCCACGTAGACAACAGCACCTTGACGGCTGGTGATTGAAACTGCTTGTACAGGGCGACCCGTTCCGCGTCCAGACCATGAAATGGGATGAAAGGAATGCCACAAAGAAAAATGGCCAAAACCCTTGATTTTATTAGGATTTAAGCCATTTAGAGTGGTGCGCGGGGCGGGACTCGAACCCGCACAGTATTGCTACCGTCAGGACCTAAACCTGGTGCGTCTACCAATTTCGCCACCCGCGCAAACTAAATGGGGTGGTCATTAAAACCACCCCTTGAAATAGGTCAGCTAAAGATTTTAACCTGCATGGCCTCGATCAATTCCCAACGTAGTCACAAGGCGACTATTTGCTGGTCGGCGTCACCCGGAACCAGGCTGCATACATGGCAGGCAAGGCCAACAAAGTCAACACCGTGGCCACGATCAGGCCACCCATGATGGCCACTGCCATCGGCCCCCAAAACACCGAGCGCGACAGCGGGATCATGGCCAGCACCGCAGCCGCAGCAGTCAGCACAATCGGACGAAGGCGACGTACCGCAGACTCGACGATCGCCTCCCAAGCAGGCACACCCTGTGACCGGTCCTGCTCTATCTGGTCAATCAAAATCACCGAGTTGCGCTGAATCATGCCCATCAGCGCGATCACGCCCAGCAAGGCGACAAAGCCAAACGGACGGTTCAACAGCAGCAGCGCACCGGCCACGCCAGCAATGCCCAGCGGCCCGGTCAGGAACACCAGCATGGCTCGACTGAAGCTGTGCAGCTGCAACATCAACAGCGTGAAGGTGATGAACAGCATGACCGGAATACCCGCCACGATCGATGATGATCCCTTGGCGCTTTCAGCCACGGCACCTGCCACCTCAATGCGGTAAGCGCCCTGCCCGGCCTGCGCCCACTTGGCTTCCAGTACTTTGAGTTGCGGCATCAGTTGAGCCGTCACGGTCGCTCCCTGCAGACCTTCGATCATGTCGCTTTGCACGGTGATGGCGTAGTCGCGTCCTTCGCGCCAGATCACACCTGGCTCCCAGGTGAACACCGGTTTGGCAATTTGCGTCAATGGAATCGACTTGCCTGATGCGGTGGGCAGATAGGCGTTGGCAATGTCGGTGATGGCATTGCGCTCATCGAGTGGCTGGCGCAGCACCATGTCAATCAGTTTGTCACCCTCACGGAACTGGCCCACGGTGCTGCCGCTCAAAATGGTCTTGGCTGCCTGTGCAATCGACTGGCTGGTGACACCCAACGCACGCGCCTTGGCTTGGTCAACTTCCAGCCGCATCACCTTGATGGATTCGTTCCAGTTGTCATTGACGCCACGTGTATTGGGGTTTTGCCGCATGATGGCCTTGACCTCATCGGCGCGCTCCCGCAGCAGCAGCGGGTCCAAGCCAATCACACGAAACTGAACCGGGTACGGTACCGGCGGGCCATTGGCCAGCAGCTTGGCACGGCCGCGGACTTCCGGGAACTCTTGCGCAAGCAAGGTCGGCAACTTGTGCAACAGGGTCTGTCGGGTAGGCAAGTCCTGAGGCAGGACAATCAGTTGCGACACATTGGTTTGCTGAAATACTTGCTCCAGCGGCAGATAAAAGCGCGGCACACCAGAGCCCACCCATTGCGTGACAGAAGACACGCCAGGCTCTGCCATCAAACGCGCTTCAACGCGTTTGGCTACCGCTTCCGTGGCGGCAAATGACGTGCCTTCAGGTGACCACAACTCCACCGTGATCTCCGGGCGGCTCGAATCCGGAAAAAACTGCTGTTGCACGCTACCCATGCCCACTATCCCCAGCCCGAACAGTGCTGCGGTGGCCCCAATGGTGATCCAGCGATGACGGATGCAGGCATTCACCGCGCGGCGAAACGCGTTGTAAAAACCTGTGTCGTACATGTCATGCGATTGCGCCCGACCGGCCACCTGTGCCCGCACATGCGGCGGTGTTTTCAGTAACACCGTACCCAGGTAAGGCACAAAATACACCGACACAATCCAGCTGAGCACCAGCGCAATGACCGTCACCGCAAAAATGGCAAACGTGTATTCACCCGTAGTGCTTTTGGCAATGCCAATTGGCAAAAAACCAGCGGCCGTGATCAGTGTGCCGGTCAGCATGGGCATGGCGGTAATTTCGTAGGCAAACGTGGCGGCGCGCACCTTGTCATAACCCTCTTCCATCTTGCGCACCATCATCTCGACGGCAATGATGGCATCGTCCACCAGCAGCCCAAGCGCAATAATGAGTGAACCCAGCGAAATCTTGTGCAGCCCGATGCCCCAGTAATTCATGGCCAGAAAGGTCATGGCCATCACCAACGGAATGGTGATGCCCACCACCAAGCCGGGTCGAATGTCGAGCGTCCAGCGTCTCCACAGGGGCTGGATGCCGGGACGCTTGTGCAGGCCCAGGCTGATGAAACTAACCGCCAGCACAATCGCCACCGCCTCGATCAACACCTTGACAAACTCATTGACCGAGGTCGCCACCGACTTGGGCTGGTCCTGAATCTGCCCCAGGGTCACGCCGATCGGCAAGGTCTTGCCGATGTGCTGCGTGGCATTGCCCAGGGCTTTGCCGAGGGCGATGATGTCACCACCTCTGGTCATGGAGACCCCCAGCGCAATCACCTCCTGCCCCTGAAAACGAACTTTGACTGCAGGCGGGTCAACATAGTCGCGTTTGATCTCGGCGATATCACCAAGCCGTAACTGGTTGGCACCCGCGCGAATGGGCATCGCACGCAAATCTTCCACGGCCTTGAACTGCCCAGCCACGCGCACCTGCACCACATCCAGCGGCGTTTGCACCGCACCGGCGGGTTCCACTGCATTTTGCTGACCCAGTTGTGTAAGCACAGCGTTCATGTCCAGACCCAGCTGCGCCAAGCGTTTTTGAGAAATCTCGATGAACAATTTCTCGTCTTGCACACCAAACAGCTCCACCTTGGCGACATCGGGCACACGCAACAGCTGCTGACGGACTTCGTCGGCAAAGGTTTTCACTTCCGCATAACTGAAACCAGGCGCTTGCAACGCGTAGATCACACCGTACACGTCGCCAAAATCATCGTTAAAAAACGGGCCTTGCACACCTTGCGGCAAGGTGCCGCGCATGTCACCAATTTTTTTGCGCGCCTGGTACCACACGTTGGCCACCTCACCGCCCTTGGACGAATCCTTGATCTGGAAGATGATCTGCGACTCGCCCGGCTTGGAATAGCTGCGAATTTTGTCGGCGTAAGGTACTTCCTGCAGCGTGCGCTCAAGCTTGTCCGTCACCTGCTCGGCCATCTGCTGGGCACTGGCACCGGGCCAATAAGCCCGCACCACCATGGCCCTGAAGGTGAACGGCGGGTCTTCATCCTGACCCAGTTGAAAATAACTGGAGGCGCCGAGCACCATCAACACAATCATCAAAAAACGCGTCAATGGCGCATGCGCAATGGCCCAGCGCGACAGGTTAAAACCTTGTTCGGGGTGCAGGTGGTTTTCACTCATGTCAAGCTCACTTGGCGGGCGCAGAGGCCACCGCATCAGGTGTTTTGACTGCTTCGTTTCCAGGAGCACTTTGTGCAATGCTGGTAAGGGCTAGCGCCTTGTTTTCCTTAAAAACCGTGACCTTTTGACCAGGCGCCAGCACATGCACCCCAGCCACCACCACCTGCATACCCGGCTGCAGGCCGCCTGCCACCACCACATCGTTGCCGTCCGCCGTTGCAATTTGCACCGCTTGCGACTTCACGGTCATGCTGGCGGTATCGAGCACCCACACCGCCGTGCCCTGGCCTTCTTGGCGCAGGGCACTGGTGGGCAGTTTGATCATTGGCACGCCCACGTGCTGCACGCCTTTGGGCAACACGGAAACGGTACTGCCCAATGGCAGATCTTCTTTGGCTGGCAAAGCCACCTTAACGGCATAGGTGCGGGTGATGGGGTCCGCACTGGCTGCCACTTCGCGCACCACGCCGGTCAGGTTGCCCGCCACCGACCAGACGCGCACCTGCACCTGCGAGCCCAGCTTGATGGCTGCAACCTTGTCTTCAGGCACGGCAAACACCACATCACGCGCGCCATCCTGGGCGATCTGCACCACCGGGGTACCCGCGGACACCACCTGGCCGCGCTCGGCCAGCACGGCAGTGACCACGCCAGACACATCGGCACGCAAGGCGGCGTAACTTGCCTGATTGCCTTGTGCGGAAAATTGCGCCTGTGCCTGATCCAGTTGCGCTTGCGCTGCTTTGAGCACCGCGTCGCGCCGCTCCAGTTCTGCGCCGCTGATGAAGTTTTGGTCACGCAGTTCTTTGTAGCGCTTGAAATCTGCCGCGGCCAGATCACGGTTGGTGCGCGCCGCAGTGGATTGGGCATGTGCGGTCTGTGCTGCCAGCTTGAGGTCTTGCGGGTCCAGTTGAGCCAAAAGCTGCCCGGCTTTCACACGCTGCCCTACTTCGACCGGCCGGTCAGTGAGCTTGCCGCCCACCCGAAAACCCAAGCGTGACTCGACCCGCGCTTTCACCTCACCGGCATACTCCAGCATGCTTTCTGTGGCCTGCACACCTACCGTCATGACCTTGACGGCACGAATGGGCTCCTCCTGCGGCGCAGGCTTGCTGCAAGCCGTCAGCCACATTGCAACCGCTATAGTTACCGCCAGGCGGTTAGACCGCAAACACACAACAATTGAATTCATGAACGCGCACTTTCAGGCAAACCAAGTTAATGACCGATGGGTTATTAATTCTAATAACTTCTCGCAGGGTGTCAATTGAGCTCACCTTCGCCCACTGCGCACTATGAGAACTTTCCGGTGGCATCCTTCCTGTGCCCGGCGCACCTGCGCCCGGCCATCATGGCAATCTACCACTTTGCCCGGACCGCGGACGATCTGGCTGACGAGGGCGATGCCGACGCAAACCAACGCCTGGCCGACCTGGCCCGCTACCGTGCGGATCTGTACGCCGCGGCCAACAGTCAGGCCCACAGCGGCGCATGGCCGCAGGTATTTGACCCCCTGGCGGATGTGATCGAGGCATTTGCGCTGCCGGTGCCGTTGCTGGCAGACTTGCTGGACGCCTTTGCTCAGGACATTCGCTTCACTGCCGAGGGGCGTCGCTACGCCACCGATGCAGGGTTGCTGGACTATTGCACGCGCTCTGCCAACCCGGTAGGGCGTTTGCTGCTGCACTTGTATGGCGTCACCGATGCGGGGTCGCTGTCACAAAGCGACCAGATTTGCTCAGCACTGCAGCTCATCAACTTCTGGCAAGACGTGAGCGTGGACGTGGCCCGTGGCCGCTGGTACCCAAGCACGCAGGCCATGGCACAGTTTGGCGTCACTGATGCCGATCTACAGCCCCACAGCCAGTCTGAAAACGCTACGCAATTAATAGCTTATTACGCAGGTACAGCAAGGGCTGCGATGCTAAAAGGCTCATATCTCGTGCACCAGGTTCCGGGGCGAGCCGGGTGGGAACTGCGGCTGGTGGTGCAAGGTGGCCTGAGAATTCTGGACAAGATAGACGCCCTGAACTTTGCCACCTGGCGCGCGCGGCCGAAACTGACAGTATGGGACACCCCGGTGATGCTCTGGCGGGCGCTGTGGATGCGGTCACGTTCGCCAGTGACAGCGACAGATTAGAGCGTCAACACCGTGCAGCCTGTGGTCTTGCGCGCTTCCAGATCGCGGTGCGCCTGCTGCACGTCTTCCAGCTTGTATCGCTGATCGATGTGGATCTTGACCTTGCCACTGATGACCGCTTCAAACAAATCATCTGCCATGGCCTGGGTGCTTTCACGCGTGGCAATGTGCGTGAACAGCGTCTGCCGGGTCACATACAACGACCCCTTGGGACCAAGCATGCCGGGCGCAAACGGTGCAACCGGGCCAGATGCGTTGCCAAAACTGGCCATCAGGCCAAAGGGGCTGAGGCAGTCCAGTGATCTGTCCCAGGTGTCTTTACCGACCGAGTCATACACCACCTTGACCCCTTTGCCAGCGGTGATTTCTTTCACCCGGACCGAGAAGTCTTCGGTGGTGTAGTTGATGACAAACGCCGCGCCATTGATTTTGGCCAGCGCACACTTGGCATCTGACCCGGCCGTACCAATCAGTTGCAAGCCGAGTGCGCGCGCCCACTGGCAGGCGATCAGGCCAACACCGCCGGCCGCCGCATGAAACAACACAAAGTCGCCCGGGTTGAGGCCACCTTGGGGCAGGGTGCGTTTCAGCAAATACTGGGCCGTCAAGCCCTTAAGCATCATGGCCGCACCGGTCTCGAAGGAAATGGCATCGGGCAGCTTGCAGACACATTTGGCGGGCATCACCCGAAGATCGCAGTAGCTGCCCGGGGGCTGGCTGGCGTAGGCAGCGCGGTCACCCACCTGCAAGTGCATCACGCCCTCGCCCACGGCCTCCACCACGCCTGCAGCCTCCATGCCGAGCTGTTGCGGCAGCACCATGGGGTACAGGCCACTGCGCTGGTACACGTCAATAAAGTTCAACCCCACCGCATGGTGATGAATGCGAATTTCACCCGGACCGGGCTCCCCCACGGTCACATCCACCAGCTTGAGTTGCTCCGGCCCGCCATGCTGATCAATGCGGATGGCGCGTGATGGGGTTCCAGGCATGGGTATGTCCTTATAAAAAAATAAAATGTTGCCACGAAAATAAGGCAACCGCAGGCCGTGCTACGCGAATTTAAAGGAAATCACAAGGTCCTTTTTAACGCTTGGGCAAGATTCCCTGTGGATGCTGCCAAAATGGCATTCAGATTTTGCACCACGACATATCTTGTTCCAGACCACATTCTCGTTTCTGCCAGTCCGCTTTGTTCAATTGTTCTTGGTGCTCGGTTTATCTCTGACCGCGGTCATAGGTCAGGCACAAACACCAAGCGCACCGCAAGCATCCGTCATGCGCCTGCGCGTTGTAGGTGGTCTGGCGACACTCAACCAGTACACACGCAACGAAGAACCTTTTTGGAGCCGTGAACTGGCCCGCCTGAGCAACGGCAAATACAGCGCTGAAATCGTGCCATTTGACCGCGCTGGCGTGCCAGGCAGTGACATGCTGCGGCTGTTGCAACTGGGTGTGATGCCATTTGGCACCATGCTGATCAGTGCCTTGGCACAACAGCACCCCCCTTACGCCGCCGTCGATCTGGCCGGACTCAACCCCGACATGGCAACCTTAAAGAAAAATGTAGCGACTTTTCGGCCTTTTCTGGAAAAAGAACTTCGCCAACGCCATAACGTAGAAATGCTGGCACTTTATGTGTACCCGGCCCAGGTGGTGTTTTGCAACCGCCCCTTCAGCGCATTGTCTGACCTGGCTGGGCGAAATGTGCGTGTCTCTTCGCCCACCCAGGCTGACTTTGTCAGTGCGTTAGGCGCCGTCCCCGTGGCGACCGGCTTTGGCCAGATCATGGCCAACATGAATTCTGGCAACACCGACTGCGCCATTACCGGCACCATGTCAGGTCACACACTGGGCCTGCACCACGTCACCAGCCACGTTCACAGCCTGCCCATCACGTGGGGACTGGCAATTTTTGGCGCCAACAAAACCGCCTGGAATGCCTTGCCGCCAGACCTGAAGGCCCTGCTCAGCCGTGAATTGCCACGACTTGAGGCGGCCATCTGGCTGGAGAGTGAGCGAGAGTCCGCCGAGGGCATGGCCTGCAACACCGGCAGCCCCCAGTGCAAGGCGGCAACCAAGGGTTCAATGGTTCAGGTGGTGACCACGGCCAATGATGAACGCCTGCGCCAGCAAGTATTCACCGACACGGTGTTGCCGCGTTGGCTGGCAGGTTGCGGCACGGCTTGCGTCAATGTCTGGGACCAAACTATCGGCGCCAAACTGAAACCAACCGCGCCAGCCAAGCCATGACGCCTTTCAAGGTCAACCGCATCCACTTGACCGTACTTGGCACGGCAGCGGCATTTTTGCTGGCCATTGCGGCGGCGGCAGGTAGCCTGGTCTGGAAACAGCGTCAAGATGCGTTGAATAACAGCGCCGCGCAAGCAGACCGCTTTGTCAGCGGTGCCGTGGCGGCCATGAACCGCACATTGTTGGGGCTCGATGTGTTGCTGGCCAGCATGGAGGAATCCCTCGCACTCGACGCGCAACACCTTGACTCGCTGGACGCGCCCGCAGCCAGCCGGCTGCTGCACGCCATCGCCGGACGCAACTTGACGCTGCGCCGCCTGGCATTGCTGGACGAGTCGTCACATGTCCTGGCCTCTTCCGATCTGGACGGCATCAGTTCCCTGGAACTACCGGTCAACTTCGTCGCCCGGGTACTGGCACCGCAAGTTTCCAACCTGGTGATCAGCCCGCCTGTGCGTCAAAGTCGCAGCGCTGAACAGGTTCTGGTGCTGGCGCGGCATCTGCGGCTGGCCGATGGTTCCCGGGTGGTGGTTATGGCCGAGGTCTTGGTGATGCAGTTCAATGCCATCATGGTGCAGGGTGCGGATATCAGTGGGTTGGAGGTGACCCTCGAGCGCAATGATGGGGAGCTGCTGGCGGGACTTCCTGTGCAGGACAAACTGCTGGGGACCACCCTGCCAGACCCGTTGCGACAAGAACGACCTGAAACGCGGCACCGTGCGGCACGGCTTACGGCTCAAATGGCCATCGTAAGTGCCCAGCCAATTTTGTATGACAACGTGCTGATTGCCGCCAGCATTCCTGTTGATGCAGCGCTGGCCAAGTGGCGCACCGAGCGCAATTTCATTGTGGCAGTCGCTTTGCTCTTTGCCATGATGGTATTGTCAGCTGCTGGTTTTTTTGTCTGGTATCTGGAACGCTTGGCACAGGCCCGCCAAACCATCAAACGCTCCAAGGCCGAAATTGAGCACCTGGCCTTTTATGACCACTTAACGAACCTGCCCAATCGCCTGCTGCTGATGGACCGGGTGAACCATGCCTTGGCCAACAACCAGCGCCACAAAAATTGCAGTGCGCTGCTGTTTCTTGACCTGGACAACTTCAAAACCCTTAACGACACCCAGGGCCACGATGTGGGTGACTTGCTGCTCAAGCAAGTGGCCAAACGTCTCACCATCAGCGTGCGCGCACATGACACCGTGGCGCGCCTGGGTGGCGATGAGTTTGTGGTGCTGCTCGAAGACCTGTCAACCAATCCGCTGGAAGCCGCCGAACTGGCCAGACGCATTGGCAACAATCTGCTGTCCGCGCTGAGCCAGCCGTATGAGTTTGCAGGACAAAGCCACAAGAGCAGTGCCAGCATGGGTGCGACGCTGTTTGGTGCTGACGCCACCAGCGCCGCAGACCTGCTCAAACAGGCTGACATTGCCATGTACAAGGTCAAAGACCGTGGCCGCAATGACTTGTGCTTTTTTGACCCCAAAATGCAGGCCGACATCAGCGCCCACGCCGCGCTTGAAGCGGATCTGCAAAAGGCGGTGTTGCAGCGGCAGTTTGTGCTGTATTACCAACCACAGGTGGCCCACAACGGCGCTGTGATCGGCGCAGAGGTGCTGATCCGTTGGCACCACGACACGCGTGGCATGGTGCCACCGTTTGAGTTCATACCAGTGGCCGAAGAAAGCGACCTCATCAACCAGATTGGCCTGTGGGTACTGCAAACCGCTTGCCAGCAACTGCGGCAGTGGCAACAGTCGCTAGCCACGGCAGACCTGCAGTTGGCGGTGAACGTCAGTGCGCGGCAATTCAGGCAAAACGATTTTGTGGCGCTGGTGCAATGCGTCATTGAAGACACGGGTGTGGCACCCCATGGCCTGAAGCTCGAACTGACTGAATCCCTGGTGCTGGACAACGTTGACGACACCATTGCCAAAATGACCGCGCTCAAAGCCTTGGGTGTGCGTTTTTCCATGGACGACTTTGGCACCGGGCAGTCATCACTGAGCTACCTGACGCGCCTGCCGCTGGACCAACTCAAGATCGACCAGTCTTTCGTGCGAAACATCGGCATCAAGTCCAGTGATGGCGTGATTGTGCAAACCATCATTGGCATGGCCAGCAACCTTGGGCTGGAAGTGATCGCTGAAGGTGTGGAAACTGCCGAACAAAAGGCTTTTCTGGCCGACCATGGTTGCACCCTCTACCAGGGCTACCTGTTGGGCAAGCCAGCCCCGGTGGCCGACTTTGAAACCCTGTTGAGCAACCGGTTGATGCCCGCGTGACTTATCCCAAAATCACGTTCAAGTCCGCCCTCCTCCTGACCCTGCCACCGCTGCTTTGGGCCGGCAACGCCGTGGTGGGTCGCGTGGTTGCGCCACTGGCCTCACCCATGACGCTTAACCTGCTGCGTTGGGCGATTGCATTTGCCTTGCTGTTGCCCCTGGCTGCACCGGTGTTGCGCCGGGGCAGTGCCTTGTGGCCCAGCTGGCAGCGTTTTGCTGGCCTGTCACTGCTGAGCATTGGCGGCTACAACGCCTTGCTGTACCTGGCGCTGAATACCTCAACACCCATCAACGTCACTCTGGTCGGGTCGATCACCCCGGTATGGATGCTGCTGATTGGCCGGATATTTTTTGGCATGCGCATCTCCGGCAAGCAGTGGCTGGGTGCGGTGCTGTCCATCAGCGGCGTGATACTGGTGTTGAGCCGTGGACAGCTTGAGGTGCTGCTGCAGGTGCGCCTGGTGACTGGCGATTTGTACATTTTGCTGGCCTCAGCCGCCTGGGCCTACTACAGCTGGATGCTGGTTCATCCGACCACCGAGCCGCCAGAGATCAGACGCGACTGGTCGGCTTTTTTGCTGGCGCAAATCGCGTTCGGCCTGGTCTGGTCTGGGCTGTTTGCAGGCAGTGAATGGGCGATGGGCCTGGGACGGTTGCAGCTGGGCTGGCCGCTGGCCATTGCGCTGCTGTTCATTGCGACCGGGCCGGCGGTTCTGGCTTATCGCTCATATGGTGCGGGTGTTGCGCGGGTCGGGCCGTCGGTGGCTGGCTTTTTTGTCAATCTGACACCGCTCTTTACTGCGGTGCTGTCGAGTGCGTTTTTGGGCGAGGTGCCGCACATTTACCACGCACTGGCGTTCATTTTGATTGTGGGTGGGATTGCCGTGTCGTCGTCACGGCGCTGAGCAGTTCCAATAAAGAGTTGCTAGCAACGCTCAGCAGCCTCGACTGCAAACATGTGCCCCTGATTGAACATGCTTCGAGCGCATTCCCCATCCCTAACCGCCAGGCAGGGTGAGGGTGAGGGTGCCGGTGCAGGCCACCCGAAGGGGTTGCAGCGCGTGGAAGTTAAATTGCTCTTGCGTGATAACGCCATACGCGTAAAGTATTTAGTATGCAAATAGGCAATAGATTTCGCTGCTATCCGACTCCTGCTCAACAAAAAACATTGTTGCAATGGATCGGTTGCCAGCTTTTCATCTGTAACGCCAAGGTCAGTGAAGATAGATACTTCAGGTCATTTGCACGTAGATCACTGGCTCATGTTGGGAAGTATGCGCCGGTTGACCAGCACTATAGTCACTTCAAGAATCCTGAATTGACACCTTGGTTATCTGACGTACCGAGCCAATTGCTTCGCAATGCCACGGTACTCTGGAAAAAATCGTATGCAAGGTTCTTCGAAGGATTGGGTGGTCGCCCTGCCATCCATACGAAGAATGGCAAACAGTCAGCTTGGCTGACCAGTGAGCTATTCTCCTTCGAGACAAAGACGGATACGGACACTGGTAAAGAATCCTATGTTTTACGTGTCGGCACCCAACGTCATCCTTTGGGCACTCTGGACTTTACGGCCCATCGGTCCTGAAAAAACCAGCATCCATTCATCTGAGCGTTCACGCTGGCCGGTGGCACGTGTCTTTCAATTATGGCGATGGTGTGACCGAGTCGTCTGAAAAAGATACCGCCCAATGGCTGAGATCGTTTGGCGAGAAAGAACTCATGGAGATGACCGTGGGGAGCTGCGATAACGACTCTGGATTCGTCTTTGGCATGGGCCTCAATTTCGACAAAGACATGGACCCAGAAACTGCAGAGCTGGACGCTGTTGCCGTTGGCGACCCCGCGCTGCCGTACCCGCATCGCAAGTACGCGCGGCCATGGGCGGCCGCAGACTATGCCGAATCCCTGGTCATCTCCAAGAAGGAGCGTGTGCGCAAGGCAACCGAAGAACATACGAGAAAGAAAGGCAAGGCACTTTGACAAGTGCCACTCGCTCGCCAACTGCGGAAAAGTTTGTGTTTTCGTTCTCCCTGTAGGACGACGAATGTCTTATTCAATCGCTACTGACCGCAGCCGTGGTCGCTGCAATCAGCGCCGGGGCATCTTCTATTTCTGTGGTTTGCCAAAAAGCTGGCCCCTGCACAATATGGCTTGAAGCCTGAAAGCCGGCTTGTTGCCACTGACCCATGGTTTGGGTGGAGACCGGGCTCAGGCTGGCGTCCTCACGGGTGGTGAGTTCAAACCATTCCACCCGTTGCGCTTGCGCCATGAGGGTGGGTGGTACCAATATGGATTGTTCCAAACCTGAAGCCAAACCCGGCGCCATCAGGTAGCCCGCAATTTCAACCGCTGCACCATCGGCCAACTGTTGACGCAGAGCCTGCATGACGCCCTTGCCTTGGCCGCCGATCAGGTCACCCGCCACTTTCAGACGTAAAAACTGTTGCAGCAGGGGTTTTCCTGCCGCTGGCGGCTGCCAGAACAGAAAATTGCAGGGCTCGCCCAGTTGCCTGGCGGCGTCTGCTGCCAGCAGGCAGCCGGAGCGCAGCCCCCACAACCAAAGCGGTACGTTGGCCTGACTTCCCTCCTTTCCATGGCGCTCGCGCAGCCAGTGACAGCCTTGCAGCACATCTTCAATCCAGCCATGCCAAGTGGCATCACCAAAGTCTCCCGAACTGTCGCCACAACCATGCAGGTCGATCTGCAGCACGGCAAAACCTGCCTGCGCCAGTGTGCGTGACTGCAAGGCGGCCATGCGGCGGGCCTTGTTCATCTCTTCAGCGAACGGGTGAATGTAGAGCACCGAGCCGCGTCGGCTGGCGCCTTGGGCAGGGTGATAGAGGCAAAACCGTTGGCCACCTGCAGCGGTCGTGGCGGGTAGAAAAAACGCCTCTGGCGACGCTGGCATGGCGCGTCAACTGTTGAGTTTTCCGCTGACAAAATCGGTCAGCGAGCCGAACGTGGCAAATGTGGCGCCATCAATGTCGTCATCGTCGACCACCAGTCCCAGTTGTTCTTCCAGCGTCGTGATCAGCGTCACCACCGCCATCGAATCCAGTTCGGGAATCGCACCCAGCAGGGGGGTGTCACTCGTAAAAGCCACCGAGCGACCATTCAAACTCAAAACTTCGTCAAGAATGCGACGCACTTCTTTATTGATATCCAATTCGAACTCCTGTGGGGGCAGGCTGCCCCGTCCAGCGCATTTTAGGGGGCTATAAGCTGCCCTTGCTGTGAGATACTTTTGGTCATGACCGAATCGAACCTCCTGCACGAACTGATCACCTTGACCGCGCAGCGCACACCGCAAGCGCTGGCGCTGACCCATGGCACCGCCTCATTGACCTATGCGGACCTGAGCCAACGGGTCACACAGTTTGCTTCTGGCTTGATGAGCCTGGGCCTGGCGCGCGGCGAGCGTGTAGCCATTTACCTCGAAAAGCGCTTTGAGACGGTGATTGCCAGCTTTGGCGCACCCGCGGCGGGCGGCGTGTTTGTCCCGATCAACCCCTTGCTCAAGCCAGAACAGGTGGCCTTTATTTTGCGCGACTGCAATGTGCGCGCGCTGGTGACCTCGCCCGAACGGCTGGTATTGATGCAGGACGCCCTGGCTGAGTGCCATGACTTGCGCCATCTGGTGGTCACCGATGCTGCCGCCAACGTGACGGCACTCAACACCAAAGGGTTCGGTCCGGTGCTGATCACGCACTGGCGCGAACTGCTCAAGCACCCACAGCGACCTGGCCACCGGGTGATTGATACCGACATGGTCGCCATTCTCTACACCTCGGGCAGCACCGGTAAACCCAAGGGCGTGGTGCTGTCGCACCGCAACATGGTGACAGGCGCCAAAAGTGTGGCGTCCTATCTGGAAAATTCGCCACAAGACACTTTGCTTGCCGCGCTGCCCTTGTCATTCGATGCGGGCTTCAGCCAGCTCACCACCGCGTTTCATACCGGTGCCCGGGTGGTGTTGCTTAATTACCTGATGCCGCGCGACGTGCTCAAGACCATGGCGCGTGAAGGTGTCACCGGTTTGACCGCCGTGCCACCGCTGTATATCCAGCTGGCGCAACTGGAGTGGCCTGCGGCCGTCCATGAAAAATTGCGTTACTTCGCCAACACCGGCGGGCGTATGCCGCGTGAAACGCTGAATGTGTTGCGCCAGCGGGCGCCACAAGCCAAACCTTTCCTGATGTACGGCCTGACCGAAGCCTTTCGCTCCACCTACTTGCCCCCGGAAGAGGTGGACCGCCGCCCGGACTCGATTGGCAAAGCCATCCCGAACGCCGAAATTCTGGTGTTGCGCGAAGACGGCTCGCCCTGCAGCCCGGAAGAACCCGGCGAACTGGTACACCGTGGCGCCCTGGTTGGCATGGGCTACTGGAACGATGCCGAGAAAACCGCCGAGCGTTACAAACTGCTGGCCGCCGATGCGCCGGGACGCCAACCCGGCCTGCAATTGCCCGAATATGCGGTGTTCTCCGGCGACAACGTGCGCATGGATGCCGAAGGCTTTTTGTACTTCATTGGCCGGCGTGACGAGATGATGAAAACCTCGGGCTACCGCGTCAGCCCCACCGAGGTGGAAGAAATCCTGTACGCCACCCATTTGGTGGGTGAGTGCATCGCCTTTGGTGTGGACCACCCCATCTTGGGTCACGCTATACATGTCATAGCTACCCAGGCAGAGGGCACGGGGGCTACATGCCTAAAAGACTTAACAACTGAATGCCGCGTCCGGATGCCGGCTTACATGGTGCCCAACGGCATTGAACTGGTCGCCGGGCCGCTGCCACGCAATCCCAACGGCAAAATCGACCGCAAACTGTTAGCCACAGACTGGCTGGCGCGCCATGCCAGCTGACCCCACACCCTGATTCAATCCATGACCATCCCACCACGCCCGCTCCCGATCCACGCCCCCATGAACCAGTTTGCCGTGCGCGATGGCGAACTGCAAGTCGGTGGTGAACGCCTGTCCCTGCTTGCCGCGCGGGTTGGACAAACACCTTTTTATGCCTACGACCGTGCCCTGTTGCGCGCACGGGTAAGTCAGCTGCGTGCGGCCCTGCCCCCAACAGTCAAGCTCCACTACGCCATGAAAGCCAACCCCATGCCAGCGGTGGTGGGCTTGATGGTCGGCCTGGTCGACGGCATTGATGTGGCCTCCGCCGGAGAGCTGAAAGTGGCGCTCGACGCTGGCACCAACCCGGCTGAAATCAGCTTTGCCGGCCCCGGCAAGCGTGATGCCGAATTGCGTCAGGCCGTGGCGGCGCGTGTCCTGATCAACGTGGAGTCGTTCCGGGAAGTGGTGGCGCTGGAAGCGATCAGCCGCGAACTTGGCCTGCCAGCCCGGGTGGCGGTGCGCGTGAACCCGGACTTTGAGCTCAAGGGCTCGGGCATGAAAATGGGTGGTGGCCCCAAGCAGTTTGGTGTGGATGTGGAGCTGATCCCGGAACTACTGGCCAACATCGGGCGCGCTGGCCTGGCCTTTGAGGGGTTCCATTTGTATGCAGGCTCGCAGAACTTGCGTCCGGAGTCCATCTGTGAGGCCCAGCAAAAGTCCTACGAGCTGGCCTTGCGGCTGGCGCAACATGCACCCTCGCCCGTGAAGTTCCTGAATCTTGGGGGCGGTTTTGGCATTCCTTACTTTCCCGGTGAGCAGCGTCTGGATCTGGCGCCCATTGGCGAGAACCTGGCGCAACTTGCCCAGCGGGCGCAAACCGAGCTGCCTGAGGCCTCCATCGTGATCGAACTGGGCCGCTTCCTGGTCGGTGAAGCCGGTGTGTATGTGGCGCGTGTGCTTGACCGCAAGGTGTCACGCGGGCAGGTCTACCTGGTCGTCGATGGTGGTCTGCATCAGCATCTGGCTGCATCAGGCAACTTTGGTCAGGTGGTGCGCAAGAATTACCCGGTGGCCATTGGCAGCCAAATGGATGCACAAGACACAGAAACAGCCACGGTGGTCGGCCCCTTGTGCACACCGCTTGACTTGCTGGCCGACCGCATGACGTTGCCCGTGGCGCAGGTCGGCGACCTGGTGGTGGTGTACCAGTCGGGTGCCTATGGGGCGAGTGCCAGCCCGCACGGGTTCCTGGGGCATCCCGCTTGCGTTGAGGTTCTTGTCTAACCACCTCACGCTGAAACAACTGGCCTGGTCACTTCCCGCCCTGGGCAGTTTCCTGGCGGGATTGACACTGGCTTGGCACCACCCGCTGTGGCCGATGGTGGCCTGCGTGGCGTTTGTGCTGTGGTGCATGGCGGCGGCATGGCGACCCAGCGCCTGGTTGCTGCTGGTGCCTGCCTGCCTGCCCTGGTTGAATTTCTCACCCTGGACCGGCTGGCTGATCTTTGAAGAGTTTGACCTCTTGCTGCTCGGTGCCCTGGCGGGAGGTTATGCGCACATGGCGTACACGCCGCAGACTGATTCCGAGCCCCAAAAAAACGAAATTTTGTGGTTTCCGGTCTCTTTGCTGCTGTTGCTGGGCACCTCGGGTCTTTGGTCACTGTACCGCGGAGCGATGGATGCTGGCGGCTGGGCGTTTGACTGGTTTGCCGGCTACTCCGACGCACTCAACAGCCTGCGGGTATTCAAAAGCCTGGGCTTTGCCCTGCTTTTTGTGCCCTTGCTCAACTCACGCCACGCGCCAAGCCCAACGCGCGCCGGTCAACTGCTGGCCTGGGGCATGGTATTGGGCTTGCTGCAAGTGACGCTGGCTGTGCTGTGGGAGCGTGCGGCATTCCCCGGCGTGTTCGATTTCTCAACCCACTTTCGCACGGTCGCCCTGTTTTGGGAGATGCATGTAGGCGGCGCGGCCATTGACGCCTACCTGGCGTTGTCCACCCCCTTTGTCGTATGGACTTTGATCCAGGCCCGTCGGCCTCTGGCATGGACAGGCGCGGCGGTCCTGACTTTGCTCGCAGGCTACGCCTGCCTGACCACATTTTCACGTGGGGTTTATGGGGCCGTGCTGGGGTCGCTGATCGTGCTGGGGGTGTTACTTTGGATACAAAAACACCAAAACGCTGCGTTGATGGCAGCTTCATCTGCCGGACGACGCCATTGGTTCACCGGTTGGCGGCCCAAAGCCAGCGTCATGCTGTTGTTGGCATTGTTGCTCGAAGTGGCCTTGGTGCTGGGTGCAGGCTCGTTCATGATGAAACGCCTGGACACTGCCGACCGCGACCTGAACAGCCGCCTGACCCATTGGCAACATGGCCTTGATTTGCTGCAGCAGCCCGCCGACTGGTTGCTGGGCATTGGGCTGGGGCGTTTTCCCGACCACTATGCAAGCCAGGTGCCGCGAGGCGAATTTTCCGGCAGCATGACACCGGGAGACGGCTTTGTCACTTTGCTTGGCCCCGTCAGCCGTAACTCGTTGGCGGGGTCATACGCCTTGACGCAGCGGCTGTCTGGGGTGACAGCGGGGCAACACTGGGTCAGCCTGCAGGTGCGGGCGCACGCACGCACTGATGTGTATTTCGATCTGTGTGAGCGGCATTTACTTTACGACGGCAACTGCCAGGGCGCCTTTGTGCGCATCGCTCCAGGTAAACAGGCTTGGCAAACCCTGGTGCTGCCGCTGCGCGGCCCAGCGCTCAGCGGTGGCCCATGGTACGCACCGCGCTTGCACATGTTTTCACTGGCGATCGCGAATGCCGGCGGCGCCGCTGACTTTGACAATGTCAAACTGGTTCGCACCCAAGGGCCTTCGCTGCTTGAAAACGGCGACTTTTCCCAGGGCTTGGCGCACTGGTTTCCCGCTGCACAGTCCTACTTTGTACCGTGGCACATGGACAACCTGTATCTGGAAATGCTGGTGGAACGCGGCGGCCTGGGACTGCTGCTGTGGCTGATGCTGATGCACTACACGCTGTGGCATGCGGTTTTTGGCCGTGCCAGGTCGCACGAACTGGCGCCTTTTTTGACTGCATCCCTGTGCGGTGTGCTGCTGGTGGGCCTGGTCAGCAGTGTCATGGATGTGCCCAGAGTCGCCTTTTTGATGTATTTGCTGACACTCATGTGCACACCGATCCGGGCACAAAGGGTGCAACTTTCCTGAATGCGGAATTGCGTTTTTAGCCAAATGCTAAATTGATACACTGTCCCGCGGTATGGGCTGAGCGATGGATTCGCTCAGGGCAGCGATCAGGCTCCGGGCTGAGCAAAAAAAGGACTTTGGGTGATAAGAATATTCAATCTGTATTTTCATAGACGAACGCTTTCGCAGTTTTTGATTGACCTTGTTTTGCTGCTGGTCTCTGTCATGGTGGCAATCTCATGGCAATTCAAGGTTCCTCCTGCCGATCCATGGGTTGTCTTGATCCCCTCCGTGTTGTTGGCAAGCAGCATTCTGCTCATCAACGGCGCGTTGGGCTTTTACCAGCGTGTGCATAGTCGCTCGGTCGGGCAGACGATGGCGCACGCGGTGATGAGCTGGTGTCTGACCTTGCCCCTGGCCTACCTGCTGTTTCGGTATTCCCACCTGCAACTGGAAAACGGAAAAATCTTCATCCTGATCCTGATGACAGGCGTGGCCCTGGTGTTGATGCACCGGGTTTATTCAGTCCACTCCAGGGCCAGCGGCCTGATGCGTCAACGTGTGCTGGTGTTCGGTTCAGGCACAGGTGCCAAGCTGGTGGGCAAAACCTTGCAAAAATCTGACCCGACAGTGGAACTGGTGGGGTATTACGCCGGCCCCAACGAGACCACGCAGGCAGTTTCTGCCTGGGGCCTGTTGTCGCCAGAGCAATCTCTGACCGACATCGTCATGGCTGAGCAAGTCGATGAAATTGTGGTGGCCTTGTCCGAGCGGCGCGGCGGCAGCATGCCGTTGCGCGAATTGCTTGACTGCAAGCTCCAAGGCGTGCGGGTGACCGACATTGCGACCCATTTTGAGAAAACACTGGGCCAGATCAGGCTCGATTCTGTGTCTGCCGGCTGGCTGATTTTTGGTGACGGCTTTCAACAAGGGTGGTGGCGCTCTTTTGTCAAACGCGTCTTTGACATTGTCTGTGCCTCGATCCTGATTGTGCTGGCGTTGCCGGTCATGCTGGTGACCGCCGTGCTGATCGTGGTGGAGAGCGGTGGCCCCATCCTGTACTTGCAGGAACGTGTGGGGCTGAACGGGCGCCTGTTCAACGTCATCAAGTTTCGCAGCATGCGCACCGATGCCGAAAAAGACGGCAAGCCGCGCTGGGCTTCGGCCGTGGATGACCGGGCCACCAAAGTTGGGCGGGTCATTCGCAAGCTGCGCATTGATGAATTGCCCCAGTTGTTCAGTGTGCTGGGGGGTGCCATGAGCCTGGTCGGGCCGCGCCCGGAAAGGCCCTACTTTGTCGATCAACTGACGCAGCAAATTCCGTATTTTGCGGTGCGCCAAAGTGTCAAACCCGGAGTGACCGGTTGGGCGCAGGTGCGTTACCACTATGGCGCATCGATCGAGGATGCCACCGAAAAATTGCAGTACGACCTGTATTACGTCAAAAACCACTCGCTGTTTCTTGACCTGGTGGTCTTATTTGAGACCGTAGGTGTCGTCGTGATGGGCAAGGGCGCGCATTGACATGGTCCTGACCGCGTGGAGCTATGGCCTGGTAGGCGTGGTCTACACGGCATTTGCTCTGCACCTGCTGCGCTTGGGGTATCTCTCTGGCAAGCGTGAGTGGCTCAAAACGACGGTGTTTGCAGCGCTGACCTTCAGCGCACTTTGGGGCTGGTTTGGGCTGGCTTTTCTGGCCACTGCAGGACCTCTTTTTTTGGTGCTCAGCACCTTGCTGGACTTGTTGCGATACGGCGGCTGGTATGCATTTTTACTGATGCTGATCTGGCACGATCGCTCTGATCACTCATCCGGCGGTGCCCGAAGCATGATTTTTACCGCCGTGGCGCTGATGGGTTTTGGCCTGCTCGCCCTGAGCTTTGCGACACTTGGCATCAGCGTTTGGGGTGATGGCGCCAGGCTGATCCTCTTCAGTTCCATGGCCACATCGGTGTTTGCCCTGGTCTTGCTGGAGCAGGTGTTTCGCAACGTCAACGAAGACTCGCTCTGGAACATCAAACCCCTGAGCCTTGGCCTGGCGGTAGCGTTTACCTTTGATTTGTACCTTTTCTCCGAAGCGGTGCTGTTCAACCGGGTGGATAACGACGCCCTCAGCATCCGCGGCGCCGTGCACGTGGTGGTGGTACCCCTGTTGCTGCTGTCTATGTCACGGCGCAGGGACTGGATTTCGAAGATCCAGTTCTCACCCAAAGCCGCCTTCCATTCCGCCACACTGCTGCTGGCCGGCATCTATTTGCTGTTCATCTCCAGCGTGGGTTACTACGTGCGCTACTTTGGTGGCGAATGGGGTCGGGCGCTCCAGTTGGGGGTGGTGGTGGTTGCGTTGATCGTGCTGCTGGTGCTGGCCATGTCCGGGTCGATGCGGGCCAGTTTGCGGGTGTTTCTGGGCAAGCACTTTTTCCGCTACCGCTACGATTACCGTGAGGAGTGGCTGAAGTTCACCCATACCCTTTCGGATCGCAACTCACCTCAGGACATGGGGCAGCGCGTCATTCGAGGCCTGGCTGACATGCTGGAAAGCCCGGGTGGTGGGCTCTGGACAAAAAACAAGGGAGAGTCGGCGTTCAGCCAGACGGCCCGCTGGAACCAGGCCAACGTGCCAGAAAAAGAAGATACCAATTCACCGCTTTGCCAGTTCATGACCACCAGTGGCTGGGTGATCAATCTGGAGGAATACCGCTCGTACTCACGCCGCTACGGCACACTCAAGTTGCCGTCCTGGCTGCAAGACCTGCCGCAAGCCTGGCTGGTGGTACCGCTCATGGCGGGCTCCGAACTGATTGGCTTTGTGGTGCTGTCGAGTGCGCGCACACGTATCGAGGTGAACTGGGAGGTCAATGACCTGCTCAAAACAGCCGGTCAGCAGGCGGCCAGCTTTTGGGCGCAGATGCAAGCCACCGAGGCGCTGCTGGAAGTGCGCAAATTTGACTCGTTCAACCGCATGTCGGCCTTTGTCGTGCATGATTTGAAAAACATCGTGACACAGCTCTCGCTGATGATGAAAAACGCCAAACGCCATGGCAGCAACCCCGAGTTTCAGCAAGACATGCTGTTGACGGTAGAAAACTCACTGGACCGGATGCGCCAGATGATGCTGCAACTGCGTGAGGGCGCCACACCACCAGGCAAGGCTTTTGGCGTCAATCTGGGCGTCATCATCCGCCGGGTGGCCGACGTGGCGACAGCGCGCGGCAGAACGCTGGAAACCGAGCTGCAAGAGTCTGTTGACACACGTGGTCACGAAGAGCGGCTGGAGCGCATCATTGGCCACATCGTGCAAAATGCATTTGATGCAACCGATCCATCCGGCAGGGTCTGGATTTGCCTGGACCGCAGCGGTGGTCAAGCCAGAATTGTGATCGGCGACACCGGCCATGGCATGTCGCAAGACTTTATTCGGGACCGCCTGTTCAAGCCGTTCCAGACCACCAAACAGGCGGGCATGGGCATTGGTGCTTATGAAAGTTTTCAATATGTGCAGGAATTGGGTGGGCGTATCGATGTGACCAGCGAATTGAACAAGGGAACCACAGTGACTCTACTTTTGCCATTGTTTGACACACAAAAACAGTCAGACCTTCACGCACTGGAAACCGCATGAGCAGTGAGAAAACGCGCCCTTTGCTGATCGTTGAAGACGATCTGGCCCTGCAAAAGCAAATCAAATGGTCACTTGACCGGTTTGACTCCGTCACCGCCAGTGACCGCGAAAGTGCCCTGCTGCAAATGCGCAAAAGCCTGCCGGCCGTGATCACCATGGACCTGGGGCTGCCTCCGGACGCAGACTCGGTGTCCGAGGGCTTCAAGCTGCTTGAGCAAGTGATGGCCTTTGACCCCGACATCAAGGTGATTGTGTTGACCGGCCAAAACGACCAGGCCAACGCGCTGCGTGCCGTGGCCATGGGCGCTTACGATTTTTTTGCCAAACCGTTTGAGCCTGAATTGCTCAACCTCACTGTGGAGCGCGCCTTCCGTTTGTTCGAACTGCAAGCGGAAAACCGGCGGCTGCAAGCCTTGCACCAGCCCGACGCCCTGTCCGGCCTGATGACGCGCGACCCCGAGATGATGCGCGTTTGCCGCATGATCGAAAAAGTGGCCAGCAGCAATGCCACCGTGATGTTGCTGGGCGAAAGTGGCACCGGCAAGGAAGTGCTGGCCCGTGGCCTGCACCAGTCGTCACCGCGGCGGGCCGAGAAATTTGTCGCCATCAACTGCGCCGCCATTCCAGAAAACCTGCTGGAAAGCGAACTGTTCGGCTATGAAAAAGGCGCCTTCACGGGTGCCGCCAAAACCACGCTGGGCAAAATAGAGACGGCCAACGGCGGCACCCTGATGCTCGATGAAATTGGTGATTTGCCGTTTCAGTTGCAGGCCAAGCTGCTGCGCTTTTTACAGGAAAGAGTCATTGAGCGTGTCGGTGGCCGGCAAGAAATTCCGGTGGACGTGCGCATCGTCTGCGCCACGCACCAGGATTTGAACGCGCTCAGCAAAGAAAGCCGGTTTCGCGAAGACCTGTATTACCGGCTGGCCGAGATTGTGATCAACATTCCGCCTTTGCGCGCTCGTGTGGGTGACCCGGCCTTGTTGGCGCATGCGTTCGTACGGCGTTTTTCGCAAGAGCAAAACCGCTCCAACATGAGCCTGGCTGAGGACGCCGTGCGGGCGATTGAATTGCACCGCTGGCCGGGTAACATCCGCGAGCTTGAAAACTGCATCAAGCGCGCCACCATCATGGCCGACGGCAGCCAGATCACCTGCACCGATGTGGGTTTGAAGAACGGCACAGCAGACACTGCTGACACCTCACTTGACTTGCGCCTGATTCGTGACAACGCCGAAAAAAATGCCATCATTGCGGCATTGGGCCGCGTCAACGGCAACGTGCTCAAGGCGGCAGAGTTGCTTGGTGTGAGCCGCCCCACGCTGTACGATCTGATGCACAGGCTGGGTTTGAAGTAACTCGTATTGGCAGTCATTCATTCATTCATGAAATCTCAGGGACCTCTCCAATGAAATTCAAAAAATCTCGCACACAACTGGCTTTTTCATCCCTTCTGGTGGCCTTGCTGATGGCCTGCAGCGAGAAGCCCGAAGCCATGCTCAGCTCGGCCAAAGACTACATGGCCAAAAATGACAACAAGGCCGCAGTCATCCAGATCAAAAACGCGCTTCAGAGCAACCCAAACTTGCCAGAGGCCCGTTTCATGCTGGGCACGGCCCTGCTCGACAGCGGCGACGTGGTGGGTGCAGAGACCGAGCTGCGCAAAGCCATGGAATTGAAACACCCGCAAGATCAGGTTGTTCCCGCCTTGGCCAAAGCCATGCTGGCGCAAGGCCAAGCCAAGAAATTGACGGACGAACTGGCAAAGACCGAACTGAGCACACCAGCGGCCAAATCCAGCTTCTTGACCTCCATGGCCACTGCCTATGCCATGCAAAGCAAACCTGAAGCCTCTCAGGATGCCCTGAAGGGAGCGCTGGCCGCTGACCCCGGCTACGCCCCCGCACTGATCATGCAAGCGCGCCAGAAAGCCGGCCAGAAAGACTTTGACGGCGCACTGGCCATGCTCGAAGAAGTGGTTGCCAAAACCCCCAAGAGCCATGAAGCCTGGAAACTCAAGGGCGACATTTTGTTGTTCGCCAAAAATCTGCCGCCGGACGCCTTGACGGCCTACCGCAAGGCAGTTGAAGTCAAACCTGATTTCATGGCTGCGCATGTGTCAATCATCAACATGCTGCTGCAGCAAAACAACCTGACTGATGCAAGCAGCCAGGTTGAGCAACTGAAAAAATTCAGCCCCAACCACCCGCAAACCAAATACCTCGAAGCGCAATTGGCTTTCCAGAAAAAAGAATTCAAACCAGCCCGTGATTTGATTCAACAAGTGTTGAGGTCTGCACCTGGCAACGTCCAGGCCCTTCAGCTGGCAGGTGCCGTGGAATTACAGCTCAACTCCCCCGTGCAGGCCGAGGCCTATTTCAGCAAAGCCCTGCAAGCCGCGCCCGATTTGGCGTTGGCACGCCGCGCGTTGGTCATGATCTACCTGCGCGCTGGTCAACCGGCCAAGGCCATGGCCACCTTGACCCCAGGTTTGGCCCGTGACAACGTTGATCCCGCGCTGTACGCCATCGCCGGCGAGGTGTATTTGCAAAACAATGACCTCAAAAAGGCCGAGGAATACTTCACCAAGGCCAGCCAACAAGACCCCAAAAACGCCAAAAACCGCACCTCTTTGACCCTCACACGCATGATGGGTGGCCAGGTTGACTCGGGCTTTGACGAGTTGCATGACATCGCCGCGTCTGACACCGGCACCACCGCTGACCTGGCCTTGATCAGCTTGCATTTGCGCCGTCAGGAATTCGACAAGGCCCTCGCCGCCATTGACGGGCTGGAGAAAAAGCAGCCGGACAAGCCGCTGGCGGCCAACCTGCGCGGCAGAACTTTGCTGGCAAAAAAAGACGTGGCGGGTGCCCGAAAGAGCTTTGAGCGCGCTGTGGCGATTGACCCGACCTTTTTTCCTGCGGTGGCCACGCTGGCCGGGCTGGACCTGGCCGACAAAAAGCCTGACGACGCCAAAAAGCGATTTGAAGCCGTATTGGCCAAAGACCCAAAAAATGCCCAAGCCCTGCTGGCGCTGGCGGAACTGGCTGCCAGAACCGGCGCGGCCAAAGACGAAGTTGCCAAACTGATCGGCAATGCCGTCACAGCCACCCCGACCGAAGCCGCGCCTCGTTTGCTGCTGATTGACTTCCATCTGCGTAACAAAGACATCAAACTGGCCACCTCGGCAGCGCAAGAGGCTGTGGCAGCCTTGCCAGACAGCCCTGAAGTGCTTGATGCCTTGGGCCGCACGCAGTTGGCTGCCGGTGAATTCAACCAGGCCATTGCCAGCTATAACAAGATGGCCAGCATGCAACCCCTGTCGCCCTTGCCCCACATGCGCCTGGCCGATGTGCACATGGCCAACAAAAACAAAGATGCGGCAGCCCAAAGCCTGCGCAAGGCACTTGAGATCAAGCCAGACCTGCAACAGGCCCAGCGTGGCAGCATCATGCTTGACGTCGATGGCAAGAATATCCAGGGCGCGATAAATACTGCCAAGACCATGCAAAAACAAGGCCCCAATGATGCGGCTGGTTATGTGCTGGAAGGCGACATCAACGCCTCCCAAAAGAACTGGGACAACGCAGCCACTGCTTATCGGACTGGCTTGAAACAGGTCAGCTCACCTGAACTGGCCATAAAACTGCACTCGGTGCTGCTGGCGTCTAACAAATTGCCAGATGCTGACAAATTTGCTGCCAGTTGGCAAAAAGACCACCCCAAAGATGCTGCCTTTGTGCTGTACCTAGGCGATGGCGCCATTGCTCGTAAAGACTATGCGGGCGCTGAAAAGCTTTATGCCTCTGTGATCAAGATACAAGCCAACAACGCCGTGGCTTACAACAACCTGGCCTGGGTCACTGCCAAACTGAACAAGGAAGGCGCTATTCCCCTGGCCGAAAAAGCCATCGCTCTCGCCCCCAATCAACCGGCCTTCATGGACACCTTGGCTGTGCTGTGGTCGGACAAGGGTGACTATGCCAAAGCCGTGGAACTGCAAAACAAAGCAGTGGCCTTGCAGCCACAAAACCCGGTATTCAAACTGAACCTCGCCAAAATTCACCTCAAGGGGGGCAAGAAGGACTTGGCCAAAAAAGAATTGGATGAGTTGGCCAAACTGGGGGACAAGTTTGGCGGGCAGGCTGAGGTTTCGGAGTTGTTGAAGGGGCTGTAGTAGTGTCGGTTTTTTTTACATTGTGTCGCCTATGCTTGCTGTGGATAGGTGCAATGCCGGGGCTTTATCGTGTAAGTCATTGAATCTATTGAAAGTTTTGTGCAGTATTTGTACAGGCACGTTAATTGCGTAACTTTTGCCAATGAACCATAATCTGGGCCTTTCAAGGGCCGTGAAGGAAGTCAACATGTCAGAAAACTTCAAATCTCCAATGTCAGAAGACGCGAACAGCGTTGTGGCTTCTGAGCAG
>JBBQZG010000012.1:0-40968 GCA_038207945.1 Burkholderiales bacterium | reverse complement strand
TATTGGTGACCATGCCAAGAACATTGCCGAGTTGATCATCTACATCGTCAAGGGTACCGATGTGCGTCACTCTCCGATTTCGGAAATCGAGTCGGTGGTGAAATGAGACATTTGCCCGGTGTGCTGATTGTTGAAGATGAGCCCGCCATTGCTGAACTGATCTCCGTCAACCTGCGGCACAGCGGTTTTCGTCCGGTGTGGGCCATCGACAGCGTTACGGCACAAACAGAGCTTGATGCAGTGCTGCCGGACGTGATTTTGCTGGACTGGATGCTGCCTGGTGAAAGCGGCCTGACTCTGGCCAAGCGCTGGCGTTCTCACCCTCGCACCAAGGCTGTGCCTATCATCATGCTGACCGCCCGGGGTGATGAAATAGACCGGGTCGCTGGTCTGGACGCCGGAGCAGACGACTACATCACGAAGCCGTTTTCAACCAAAGAATTGTTGGCACGAATTCGAGCGGTACTGCGCCGACGTGCGCCGGAGCAAGACCTGAGTGTTGCCACTGCTGGCGACCTGAATCTGGATCCATCCACTTACCGCGTGACGTACCAGGGTCAACTGCTGAAATTGGGCCCTACCGAGTTCAAACTGTTGCACTACCTGATGACCCATGCCGAGCGGGTTCACAGCCGCTCTCAACTTCTCGACAAGGTTTGGGGTGACCACGTGTTCATTGAAGAGCGGACCGTGGATGTGCATATGAAGCGTCTGCGCGAGGCGTTGGGTGCGCATGCGGGCCAGATGGTAGAAACTGTGCGCGGTGCCGGTTACCGCCTGACAGCCCAAGCCTTCCTGAACAGGCTGGCCTAAGCCCCCCAGACAGGGCGCGCATGATGGGTCGATTGCTGTTCTTTGTGGTGTGTCTTTTGGCGGGTGGTTCGCTGGGTGCGTGGCTGGATGTGTACTGGCCTCGTAGCCATGCCATGCCGATTGGGCTGGTGTCTGCCGCTTTGCTTTGGATGGTCATGGATGGCTTGCGTGTGGGGCAGCTGTTGCGGTGGTTACGCACAGACTCGCCTGGCGAGGGTGCGCCTACCGCAGGCGTTTGGGGAGAAATTGCCACCCGGGTACGACGTCAGCTGCGGGACAGGGAGCGTCAAATTGTTGAAAGCCAAGCAAGTCTGCAGGATTTTTTGTCGGCTTTGCAAGCTTCCCCAAACGGAGTGATGCTGTTGGATGGCGATGCACACATTGAGTGGTGCAACCAGACTGCGGCAGTGCATTTTGGGCTGGACGCAAGGCGTGATCTCTCGCAGGCCATTGGAAACCTGGTGCGTGACCCAGGATTCGCAAGTTATCTGGCAAGTGAGGAGTTTGGTAGCAGCCTGACCATGCCCGGCCGGGACAGCATAGCCTCACGCCCGGTCACGCTGTCGGTGCAGCTTCATCCGTATGGCGAAGGTCGAAAGTTGTTGCTGTCCCGCGACATCACGGCACTTGATCAAGCTGAAGCCATGCGGCGCGATTTCGTCGCAAATGTGTCACATGAAATTCGCACCCCATTGACTGTGCTGGCGGGTTTTGTGGAGACCTTGCAAACGCTCAAGCTGCAGGAGTCTGAGCGCCAGCAATATTTGGCGCTGATGGCGCAGCAGGCCGATCGCATGCAGACCTTGGTGAGTGACCTGCTGACGCTCTCAAAGCTTGAAGGCAGTGCGCCGCCAGGGTTGGATGTTCACGTGTCAGTGCGGTCATTGATGCGTCAGCTTGAGGCTGATGCAATGGCGTTGTCGCAGGTTATGGGATCGACCAGTGACACGGATCACCAGTTTGAGTTTGAGTGTGAGTTTGACGGCTATTTGGCAGGCGCAACCAGTGAACTGCTGAGTGCCATGGGGAACTTGATCAGCAACGCGGTGCGTTACACACCCGCAAGCGGACGCATCAAGGTGACCATTCAACAGCTTGCAGACGGTGGCCTAGCCTTTTCTGTGGCTGATACCGGCCCTGGCATAGCCGCTGAACACCTCGGTCGATTGACAGAGCGCTTTTATCGCGTAGACCGCAGCCGCTCACGTGAAACTGGCGGCACCGGTTTGGGGCTGGCGATTGTCAAACACGTGGCACAACGTCACGGCGCGGCACTATTGATCGAGAGCAAGGTTGGCCAGGGTTCGGTGTTCACCCTGACTTTTCCTGCGTCACGGGTTGTATCAACGGCGGCTATGGCTGGCGTTGAAGCTGACGTTGAAACAAGCCAAGCGTTTCCTGGCGTTCGGCTGGGTGGCCAATAGTTCGACGCAATTTCCAGTTCGCACTTTGCGTGATGTCGGGTCGGCGGCCCATCGATCGAACGTCCGCGATCAGCCAGTGGCACGGCGTATCTGCTCGAAACGACTGGAGTTCAAGTCCGCCGTGAAATTGAAACGCTGCGATTTGACTGCGGCTCAAACCCAACGTGGCCACGCAACCAGGTGACTGTGGCATGACGGATGTGGCTTGGCGCACCAGTGGCGCGTAGCTTCGGGCAAAGTCCAGCAGGGGCAGCCATAAAGTCATCAGCAGCAGCCAGCACAAGGCGGCACCGCCAGCGGGCAGAACCAGGCTTTTCCAAATTGCGGCCTGATGCCGACCCACGCGCCATCTGACCAGCCAAGCCCAGACCAAGCTTGCGCAAGCTGCTATCAAAAACGCTGTCAATGAAAAACTGTGAACGAAACCTGGCGCCAGGCGCGCCACGTTGGCGGCCGGTTGTGCGGGGAAGCCGGTCTGCATGGACATCCACACCACCCAGATGATCACCGCACAGCCAGTGAAAAAAATCAGGGTAAACCAGTCAATCAGCGCACCGACACTGCGCCCGAGTGTGGGCAAAGCAAAAGCAGCCAATGCCGCCAGTGCGGGCAGGGCCAGCAGCAGTGAACGATCAGCTGCGCTGGTGGTCAAGGTCGCAAAGCTGGCAACGGCCACAAACCAGAGGGGCAACCAAAGGTGCAGCCCGGTGAACCTTGCGCTAAAAAGCTGCCGACGCCAGCGCCAGAGCGTCCAGACGGCCAGAGGCCATGCAGGCCAGGTAAACCACAAAAAAAGTCGACCCAGGCTTTGCCATTCAGCCAGGTCGGCTTGGGGCAAGGCAATACGCCAGCGCCACAAATCCAACACGGTGGCCAATGCGCCGGCAGCCAAGGAAAGCGCCACAAGTCCCGCTGCCCTGAATATGTGTCTTGTGTCACCTGAGCTGTCGGGGCTTGGGGCCAACAGGTAGAGCGTGGCACTGCCTAGGCCCAAAGCCAAGCCCATGGAAGGTGCCCCCGACAGCGTGAGTCCAAACAGGGCAATGCCGGCGCCTAACCCCGGCGCCCAGCGTCGGTAAGGCAGGGCCGCTGTGGCGTAAAACAGCAAGGCCGTAAAGCACAACTGCGTCAGTGCCGGAGTGGTTTCATGTGCCAACTGTGCCAGCCCCAAGCAGGAGATAAAGGCCAGTACACCACCATCAGCGATGGCACGGGCATAGTCTGTAGGGCGCGCTTCGCCGCCAAATGCAAAGGCCACGGGCTGCGCCAAGGGGATGCGTGCCAGATAGTAGGTGCCGTACCAGGCCGCTACCAGCGCCAGCACCAGCAACGCCATGAAGGGCAGGCGCGCCGCCAGATCAGGTGGCATCCAGTCGGGTGCCAGTTGCATGCTCCAAGCGCCCAACCAGTAGGGCAACAGGGCATCTACTTCTGGTGGCATGCCGCCAAGGGTTGGATTCCACCAGTCAGTCCGGCCCCGGGCCAGTTCGGCCATGTAGCCGAATGTGGTGATGTCGTCGCGCTTCCAGGGAACCCGGCCCAAAAAACCAGGCAAGACGTAGGCCAGGCAAAACAGCAGCAGCGCCAGGCGCGGCAAGCGTTTGACGGCACTTTGTGCAACGATGGCAGGTGTGGGCTGGTTCACTGGTCGCAATGTAGACGAATTTTTGTCAGTGCAAAGAAAAAGGCAGCGCGGGGTGACCCGGCTGCCTTTGACAGAGTGTGCTGACTGAACTTACTTGGCAGCAGTTTTGCCGAAACGATTGCGGAAGCGCTCCACGCGTCCACCCATGTTGTCTACGGATTTCTGTGTGCCAGTGTAAAAGGGATGCGACTCGCTGGAGGTATCAAGCTTGAAGAGTGGCAACTCGCGGCCATCTTCCATTTTGATCATCTCTTTGGAGTTGGCGCAAGAACGGGTCACAAATTTGAAGCCGTTAGACGAGTCCACGAAACAAACGTCGCGGTAATTGGGGTGAATGCCTGCTTTCATGATTTCTCCATCAGATGCGTTAGCCGCGCCAGCCCTTGCGCAACCCATTGCGCAATTAAAAGCTGCTCGTACTTTTCGCTAAAAACCAGTGATTATAGATCAGCCGCCCCGACGCATCATGTCGAAAAACTCGCTGTTGTTCTTCGTGGCGCGCATTTGTTTGAGCACCATTTCCATCGATTCAATTTCGTCCATGTTGTACAAAAACTGGCGCAAAATGCGTGTTTTTTGCAAGATGTCAGGTGCCAGCAGCAACTCTTCACGGCGTGTGCCGCTGCGGTTGAGTTGAATCGATGGGAACACGCGCTTTTCATATAGGCGGCGGTCCAGGTGGATTTCAGAGTTGCCGGTGCCCTTGAACTCTTCAAAAATCACTTCATCCATACGGCTGCCGGTATCCACCAGGGCTGTGGCGATGATCGTCAGCGAACCGCCTTCTTCTACATTGCGCGCCGCACCTAAAAAACGTTTTGGGCGTTGCAGGGCGTTGGAGTCCACGCCACCTGTGAGTACCTTGCCGCTGGAGGGCACCACATTGTTGTAGGCGCGAGCCAGACGGGTGATGGAGTCCAGCAGAATCACCACGTCTTTTTTCAGCTCGACCAGACGCTTGGCGCGCTCAATCACCATTTCAGCCACATGCACGTGGCGCGCGGCGGGTTCGTCAAAGGTCGATGCAATCACCTCACCCTTGACGGTGCGCTGCATTTCCGTCACCTCTTCAGGGCGCTCGTCAATCAACAGCACCATCAGGTAGCTGTCGGGGTAATTGGCAGAAATGGCGTGCGCAATGTGCTGCATCATCACGGTCTTGCCGCTTTTTGGCTGCGCCACGATCAGGGCGCGCTGGCCTTTCCCGATCGGCGCAATGATGTCGATGATGCGCCCAGTGATGTTTTCTTCGCCCTTGATGTCACGTTCCAGGCGCATCTGCACGTTGGGAAACAACGGCGTCAAGTTTTCAAACATCACCTTGTGTTTGTTTTCTTCCGGGCCGCCGCCATTGACTTTCTCGAGCTTGTTCAATGCAAAGTAACGCTCGCCATCTTTGGGCGTGCGCACCTCGCCTTCGATCATGTCGCCAGTGTGCAGGTTGAAGCGGCGCACCTGGCTCGGGCTGATGTAGATGTCGTCTGTGCTGGCGGTGTAGCTGGTGTCCGGGCTGCGCAGAAAACCAAAACCATCAGGCAAAATTTCCAGCACGCCATCGGCAAAAATCTGCTCACCGGCGCGCGCACGTTTCTTGATGATGGCAAACATCAACTCCTGCTTGCGCATACGTCCCGTGTTTTCAATCTCAAGATCTTCAGCTTGCTTGAGGACTTCTGACACGTGCAGTGCCTTGAGTTCATTTAAATGCATGGAGTGACTCAGTGAATGTGTGAATTCTGCCGGGGGGAAAGGTTTGGCGAGCTGGACTTGTCATGGTTCAAGTCGCAATGGCGTGACGCCTAAGACTCGGGCTGACCCCGGATGGGGGACAGCGAGTGGCGTGAATTATGACAGGAAAAAAAGCCTCACTTGTGGGAGTGAGGTCGGCAGGCGCATTACACCCGCGAAATCCAGGCTCAGGCCAGTTGTTGATCGATGAATGCAGTCAACTGCGCTTTGCTCATGGCGCCCACTTTGGTGGCAGCCAGTTGACCATTCTTGAAGATCATGAGGGTGGGAATACCGCGAATACCGAACTTGGCCGGGATGTCCCGGTTTTCATCGACATTCATTTTTGCAATCTGCAATTTACCTTCATAAGCCGTCGATACTTCATCCAGTATCGGTGCGATCATCTTGCAAGGGCCGCACCATTCAGCCCAGTAGTCCACCAGCACGGGGACGGTCGCTTGCAACACATCGCCTTCGAACGATGCATCGGATACATGTTTGATCAGTTCACTGGCCATGATTTTTCCTAGGGTATAAATTTGAAAAGAATAAAGTAGGGAAATTGTGACAGAAACCAAACCAGCACACTTTGTGCTGGTTGTTGTGGCCGGTGTCCCGGGCGACGCAGGCAAGCTGATTGGGCGGTGAAGGCGCCGCGGGCAGGATTATTTTTTAAGAAATGTGGGTGTCAGTGATGAAGAAGGTGGTGATTGTAGGAGCCGGTCCGGCCGGTTTGATGGCCGCGGAGGTGTTGTCCAGCGCGGGCGTGGCGGTGCAACTGTTTGACGCCATGCCCAGTATTGGCCGCAAATTTTTGCTGGCGGGAAAAGGCGGGTTGAATTTGACACATGCAGAGCCAGCCGACCTGTTTGCCGCGCGTTACGGCCAACGCCGGCATCAAATTGAAGCGCTGTTCAAGTCGTTTGATGCCACAAGCGTGCGCTCCTGGGCGGCTTCGCTGGGCATTGAGACATTTGTTGGTAGTTCAGGTCGGGTGTTCCCCACTGACATGAAGGCCGCGCCGCTGCTGCGGGCCTGGCTGGCACGGCTGCGTCATCCGAAAAATGGCTCCCCTGTGCACTTCTTCATGCGTCACCGCTGGACAGGTTGGCACAAGCCTGCGTCTGAAGTCGGTGACGATGGCCAAGCGATATACCCCACCTGGCTGGACTTTGACACGCCACAGGGCCCGATTCAAGTGCAGGCTGATGCCGTGGTACTTGCGTTGGGTGGTGGCAGTTGGTCGCGCCTGGGGTCCACCGGTGCATGGGTGCCTTGGTTGCAGGCCAAAGGCGTGGCGGTTGCCACTCTGTTACCTGCAAACTGCGGCTTTGATGTGCAAAACGGCTGGAGCGAGCACTTTGCCAGCCGCTTCGCCGGGCAGCCATTTAAATCGGTGGCCATTGAGTTCACCAACACACAGGGGCTCAAATTCGCTCGCAAGGGTGAGTTTGTCGCCACTGCCACCGGGGTTGAAGGTAGCCTGATTTATGCGGCATCCAGTCTTCTGCGTGATGACATCCTGGCCCATGGTATGGCCACGTTTCACCTGGATTTGTTGCCTGACATGTCGCTTGAGCGTGTGTTGTCCGAGGTGCAGCACCCGCGCGGTTCGCGCTCTCTGTCAAGCCATTTAAAGAGTCGCTTGCACATTGACGGCATCAAAGCCGCCATCCTTCATGAGTTGTTGACCAAAGAGCAGATGAACGACCCAGTGCAACTGGCCAACGCCATCAAGGCGTTGCCAATTTCCCTGAAGGCGGCACGCCCGATTGATGAAGCGATCAGCAGTGCTGGCGGCGTGCTGTTTGAAGGCATGACCGAGCAGCTTATGCTGGAGCCGCTGCCGGGCGTGTTTTGTGCGGGGGAAATGCTGGATTGGGAAGCCCCCACCGGTGGCTACTTGCTGACTGCCTGTCTGGCCAGTGGCGCAGGTGCAGGGCACGGAGTGCTTTCGTTTATCCGTGAGAAATAGCCTTCTACCCCATTATTTATAATCGTTAGTAGCTACTAAAAAAATAGCAATTATTTGCTTTTGACCCACACGAAAATGCAATGCAAGGGGGGTGGGTGGTAACCCAAACGCTGGATTGCGCTTGGTATGTTCAGTTTTTGTTAAAGGGAAAACCCGCATGTCAGTCCAACAAGATTACGCAAAGAAAAAGATGTCGGCGGCCGATGCCGTTGCTTTGGTTGCAGACGGTGACTTCATCATCGTCCCCACCGGTGTCGGTGAGCCTCCTGCGTTGTTGACGGCCTTGTCCGAGCAGCGCCTTCGCCTGCATGACGTCAAAGTGGCGCAAATTCTTGCGATTCGCAAATTTGGCTATATCGACCCGGAAACTGTCAACCATGTGCGCCATGTGGCGCTGTTTTACGGTGCTGCCACCCGCGCCGGCGGTCAGGCGGGCTGGATCGATTTCATTCCCAACTATTTTTCGGAGATTCCAAGCCTGATTGGGCGCGGACAAATGCCTGCAGATGTGGTGTTCAGCATGGCCTCGCCGATGAATGAAGAAGGCTATTTTTCTCTCAGTCTGGGCGCTGACTACACCATGGCAGCGGTGACCAAAGCGCGCGCGGTGCTGCTGGAAGTTAACCCCAACGTGCCGTTTGCGTTTGGCAACTGCCACGTGCACATCTCACAGGTGGCGGCTTTGGTGGAAAGCGGCGACCCTGTGCTTGAAGTGGGTCTGCCGACCATTGGCCTAGTGCAGGAGGCCATTGGCAAATACGTGGCAGACCTGATTGATGACGGTTCCACGCTGCAAATTGGTTACGGTGGTATTCCAGATGCGGTGGTGATGCAGCTCACCCACAAGCACGACCTGGGCATTCACACCGAAATGATTGGCGACGGCATTTTGACGCTGCTGGAAAGTGGTGCGGTGACCAACCAGCGCAAAAACTACCTGCCCGGCAAGATGGTGGCCACATTTGCATTGGGTTCCGCCAAACTTTACAGGTTCATGGACCGCAACCCGGCGCTGGAGATTCACCCGGTAGATTTCACCAATGATCCTGGCCTGGCTGGGCTCAACGACAACCTGATGGCGATCAACGCCACGCTCCAAATTGATCTGCTGGGGCAATGTGGCTCTGAGAGTCTGGCGCACCTGCCGTTCTCGGGCACGGGCGGGCAGGCTGACTTTGTGCGGGCGGCTAACCGATCAAAAGGTGGCAAGGCATTCATTGTGTTGCCGTCCACAGCCAAAAACGACACCATTTCCCGCATCGTGCCGGTGTTGTCGCCTGGCACCCATGTCAGCACCAGCAAGAACGATGTCAATTACGTGGTGACAGAGTACGGTGTGGCACAACTGCGCGGCAAATCGGCCGGCCAGCGTGCCCGTGAACTCATTGGTATTGCCCACCCCAACTTCCGCGCAGAATTGACCGGGCAGGCCAAACGCATGGGGGTGATTTAATTTGATTGGTTTGGGCTCTAGACCTTATCGATATTGCGCAGGTTGCTACACAAGCTGTAGCAACTGGCAGAAATGAGGTTGACGAGCCTTGACCCCGGCACTGGCTCTACAGTTAGGGCTGCTTGGTTCCCCACCTGACCCGGTTGGCCGCTTCACCATGCGGGAAGGCCCGTCAACTCACATTGTAAAGCCTTAAGCGTTTGTCAGATCTTTGGTGTCGGCACCGGGGGCATTGGTTTTGACGGATGCAATGCCGTTGTCGCGTGCAGCCACCGACGAATACATCTCGCTGCGACCAATCGTTTGGCCATTGGCGGCTTTCAGCCTGAAATACGGTTGGTCGGCGGTGGATTGGGCGCGCTCAAACCGCTCCTCCAATGCCCCGTTGGTTTTGCAGGATTCAATTCCATGGGTGGTGCTGGCCAGGGTGTCGTACATTTCGCTGGTCAAAATGATCTGGCCGTTGCCCGCTTTGAGGTTGAACAAAAATTTTCCGTTTTTTGATTTGGTGATTTCAAATTTATCGGCCATATTTTTTCTCCTGCAAAGTGATCGAATGGATTGAATTTGCCGCACAGACACCAAGACGGAGCCATCAGCAGAATAAGTTTAACGGTTTGGACGGCCCTTTAGAATCCTGGCATGTCCTACCTTGTGCTTGCCCGTAAATACCGACCCCGAAATTTCACCGAGATGGTGGGGCAGGACCATGTGGTGCAAGCCCTTACCAACGCGCTCACCACGCAGCGCCTGCATCATGCTTACTTGTTCACGGGTACCCGTGGTGTGGGCAAGACCACGGTGTCACGTATTTTGGCCAAATCGCTCAATTGCCAGGGCGTGGATGGCACAGGCGGCATTACCGCTACCCCTTGTGGTGTCTGTCAAGCCTGCACTGACATTGATAGCGGCCGGTTTGTCGATTACACCGAACTGGACGCCGCCTCCAACCGTGGTGTGGACGAGGTGCAGGCACTTTTGGAGCAGGCGGTGTACAAGCCGGTGCAGGGGCGCTTCAAGGTCTTCATGATCGACGAGGTGCATATGCTGACCAACACGGCGTTCAACGCCATGTTGAAAACGCTCGAAGAACCGCCCGAATACCTGAAGTTTGTACTCGCCACCACCGACCCACAAAAAGTGCCAGTAACGGTACTTTCCCGGTGTTTGCAATTTAATCTGCGACCCATGGCCCCCGAGACCATCCGCGAACATTTGCATAACGTGCTGCACGCCGAGCAAGTGACGGCCGATGTGCCGTCGCTGCGTTTGCTGGCGCGGGCAGCCCGCGGCTCCATGCGTGACGCGTTGAGCCTGACCGATCAGGCCATCGCCTTCGGTTCGGGTGTGCTTGCGGAGGCCACAGTGCGCCAGATGTTGGGCAGCGTGGACCGCTCTTACGTGTTCAGACTGCTCCAGGCCTTGGCTCAGGGCGACGGAAAAACCGTGGTGGAAACCTCTGAGGTCTTGCGCACCCATGGCTTGAGCGCGGCGTCTACTCTGGAAGAAATGAGCAGCGTGTTGCAGCGCATGGCGGTGTTGCAAGCGGTGTCTGATGCCGCTGTGGACGACAGCGATCCCGAAGCCGCTGACATTGCCCAGCTGGCCGCCCTGATGCCTGCCGATGAAACGCAACTGCTGTACAGCATCTGTCTGCATGGACGCGGTGAACTGGGCCTGGCGCCGGATGAATATGCGGCGCTGACCATGGTGCTGCTGCGTTTGCTGGCGTTCAAGCCTGAGGCGGGAAACGCGGCCGGACAGGAAAAAAAAACTCTGAAAGTTAGCTCGCGCCCGCTGCCGGAGGCGCCCGTGCCGGTAGCGACTGCCGTGTCAAAGATCTCACCAGCACCAGCACCAGCACCTGCACCTGCACCTGCACCTGCACCTGCACCTGCGTCAGAACCGATGCCTATGCCTGAGGCGTTGTCACATGCTGCGCCACACCTGCAGGGGCAGCGTCTGCCGGTGCGCGAGATGTCGGGTGTTCTGGTGGGCGATCAAACTCAAAATTTTAAGCAAAATCAGACTCTAGCCCTTGTGAATAGAGAGCAAGTAGCTACAAAAATTGAAGCAGTTCAGGTTCATGAAGAACCTGACTCAAAGCGCGATGTCCCCCTTGAACGCAGCACGCCCGCAGTGCAGTCCAGCCCCGAGGGTGATTTTTGGTACACCACCGTGCAGGCGCTGATTGCCACCGATGCTGTGACCGCCATGGTGCGGGAACTGGCCTTGCAGGCGCAACTGGTGGCGCGCGACACCGACCAATGGTTGCTGCGCGTGGAGCGCGAGTCGCTCAACCAGCCCGGCAGCCGTGACCGCCTGATGGCCGCGCTGGCGGCAGCCGGATATCCGGTGAAACTCGTGGTGGAAGTGGGGCGGGTGTCTGACAGTCCAGCCAGGCGCAATGCAGCGGCGGCGGCAGAGCGACAGTTGGCGGCTGAGAAAATCGTTTTCGATGATCCCCTTGTGCAGTCCCTGATGCGTGATTTTGGGGCGAAAATCGTGCCTGGCAGCATCAAGCCGGGGTCACACAAGGCTCAGGACTGACGGATTCAACAGTTGTACCTTCACGGGTTCAACACAGCAATTTTTCAATTTAAAACAGACACAAGGAAATTCCCATGTTCAACAAAGGACAACTCGCTGGTCTCATGAAGCAGGCGCAGGCGATGCAAGACAACATGAAAAAAGCCCAGGACGAACTGGGCAACGTCGAGGTCACGGGCGAGTCAGGCGCCGGTCTGGTCAAGGTCACCATGACTTGCAAGCATGATGTCAAGCGCATCACCATCGACCCCAGCCTGTTGGCCGATGACAAAGACATGCTGGAAGACCTGGTGGCCGCAGCTTTCAATGCGGCAGTGCGCAAGGCTGAAGAAACTTCGGCAGAGAAAATGGGCAAGATCACTGCGGGCATGCCTGGTTTGCCGGGCGGCATGAAGTTTCCCTTCTGATTGATGGCTGACACCAACGCGCTGGAGGGCTTGATTCAGGCGCTGCGGCGCTTGCCGGGCGTCGGGGTGAAATCGGCGCAGCGCATGGCGTTTCACTTGCTGCAGCATGACCGCCCGGGGGCGCAGGCGCTGTCGATGGCGCTCGCTTATGCGACCCAAAATGTCACCCACTGTGAGCGTTGCCATACCTTCACCGAGGCACAGGTGTGCGCCACCTGTCTGGATGCGCGTCGCGACACCAGCAAGCTGTGCGTGGTCGAGACACCTGCTGACCAGTCGGCGGTGGAGCGCACCGGCGCGTACAAAGGCCTTTACTTCGTGTTGATGGGCAAACTCAGTCCGCTGGATGGTATAGGCCCGCATGACATCGGTCTGAAAAAGCTGTTTGACCGCGCGCAGGATGGCACGGTGCAAGAAGTCATTCTGGCAACCAATTTCACCGCTGAGGGTGAAGCCACCGCACATGTCATCAGCGAAGGGCTCAAAGCCCGTGGTCTGCACCTGACCCGGCTGGCACGTGGCGTGCCGGTGGGCAGCGAGCTTGAGTACGTTGATCTGGGCACGATCGCCCACGCGCTGGTCGATCGGCGCTGACTTTTCGGAGAAATGTCATGAGCGTTGCCCGTTTTACCCTGGCTTACTGGTGTGTGCTGGTGGCCGCCTTGTTGCCCATCGTGTGTGCCGGCATTGCCAAATGGGGCACGTTCAGCGCGCCCGCGCGTGAGGGTGGTTTTGACAATGGCAACCCGCGTGCCTGGCTGGCCCGACAGACCGATTGGCGGGCCCGTGCCAATGCAGCGCAGGCCAACAGCTTTGAGGCGTTGCCGTTTTTTATCGGGGCAGTCGTCATCGCCCATCAACTTGGGGCTTACCAGGCCCGGCTAGATCTGCTGGCCGTTGTTTATGTGGTGTTGCGCCTGCTGTACATCACGCTTTACGTGGCCAACAAGGCCAGTGTGCGAAGCCTGGTCTGGGCGCTGGCACTGGTCACCAATGTGGCCATTTTGTTTTCCGGATACCACTAACGGCTCGATCTCCCGACCCGCCCGCGGACGCCTATGTGGTTGGCCCGGTTATTGGCGCGCCAATCTGGTTGGTTTCTTTGTCGGGGCGGCCTTGCGGCCAGCCACCGCCCTTGAGGATTTTCCAGCTGCTTTTTTCAAAGACGCAATTTTTGCAGGAAGGTAAAGCACCACTTTCTGGCCACGCGTGAACGAGGCACGGACATTGACATTGTTCCATTCCGCCAGCGATTGGGGGCTCACCGCAAAGCGTCGGGCGAGGCTGGCCACGCTGTCTTTTTTACCAGCTTTGACCACGGTTTGGCGCAGCACCACCTCGGGCGCCAATGACAGTTGTCCGTTGTCAGCCGTGCGTTCAGACACATCCGTGTCCAACCCCGCAGAGCGGCGCACCAGCAGGGTTGAGCCTGCCTTGATCAGCATCCGTGGCGGAATGTTGTTGACTTGACGCAATTCGTCTTCGGTCATGCCTACCTGTCGGGCTGCATTGGCAGAATTGAGGGTGGCAGGCGCGACCCAAGCAGTCCAATTGGCCAGTCGGCCACCGGTGTAAGCCTCCAGATTGGCCTGAAAACGCTCAGCGTTGTCCCATGGCAGCAAAATCTGGGGCGTGCCAGAGGCCAGCAGCACCGGTTTGCTCAAGGATGGGTTAAGTGCCTTGAAGTCGTCCAGCGGCACCTCAGCCAGTTTGGCGGCCAGCGACAAGTCAATGTCGCGGCGAATGTCCACGGTCTGAAAGTAGGGGTGGTTACCCACCTCGGGCAGGTTGACCCTGAACGAGTCCGGATTCGCCACAATGTTTTTCACCGCCTGCAACTTGGGCACATACATGCGTGTTTCCATCGGCATGGCCAGGTCAGCGTAGGTGGTGCCGGACCCTGTGAGCTTGGCCTTTTTGATGGCACGTTGCACACTGCCTTCTCCCCAGTTGTAGGCCGCCAGCGCCAGATGCCAGTCGCCAAACATGTTGTAGAGTTTTTGCATGTAGTCCAGCGCAGCCCGGGTGGATTCGATCACGTCGCGGCGGTCATCACGGAACATGTTTTGTTTCAGGGCAAAGTATTTGCCGGTGGCTGGCATGAATTGCCACATGCCAGCTGCCTTGGCGCTGGAAACCGCCTGCGGATTGAAGGCGCTCTCAATGAAAGGCAGCAATGCCAATTCGCTGGGCATGTTGCGCCGCTCAAGCTCTTCAACAATATAAAACAGGTATTTGTTGCCGCGCTCGGTCATGCGGGCCACGTAATCGGGGCGGCTGCTGTACCACAGCTCGCGCTCGCGCACCAGGTCAGTGTCCAGGTCAGGCATGGCAAAACCACGCCGGATCCGGTCCCACAAATCGACCGGTGGCAGCACGGAATGCACGCTTTGTGACCCCAGGCGAGCCGCTGACAAAGGTTTCAATCCACCTGCCGGGTAGAGCGCCGAGTTTCTGTCGGGCGCGCCGTTAGCGATCTGTGTTTGTCCGCTTTCTGGGTATGCAGATGAGGTGTCGGAGCGAGTGACGCCGGTGCCAGCGCAGCCCGCGAGCCACACGCTGGCGCCGAGCGCCAGGAATCGGAGAAATTGTTTCAAAATTGGTCTTTCCAGGTTCGCAGGGCAGCAAACACACTGACGGCGTCATGTGCGGTGGCATGCTTCTGCTGCACGGCATCGGCCAAGCTGGGCAAATGGGTGCGTAAAAAAGGGTTCACGGCTTTCTCAAGCCGGATGCTGGAGGGCAGGGTGGGCTGGTGGTTGCGCCGCAGTTCAAGCGCACGATGCTGGTAGGCCTGCAGCTCTGCATTGTCCGGCTCGACGGTCAGGGCAAAGCGCAGGCTGCTCAAGGTGTATTCATGGGCGCAGCATACACGGGTGGCCTCCGGCAGGGCCGCCAGCCGGGTGAGCGAGTCGAGCATTTGCGCTGGCGTGCCCTCAAACAGCCGCCCGCAGCCCGCGCTGAACAAGGTGTCGCCGCAAAAAAGCACTGGATCTTGTGAGGGTATCTGGCCAAAGTAGGCGATGTGGCCGGCCGTGTGTCCTGGCACCCGCAAGACCTCAAAGCGCAAGCCCAGCACATCAACGACGTCACCATCGTTCAGGCGTTGTAACGGTTCTGGCATGCGCTCTGAAGCCGGGCCATAGACTTGCGCACCGGTGGCTTGACGCAGCGCATCAACCCCTGCGGTGTGGTCGCCATGGTGGTGCGTGACTAGAATCGCCTGCAGTGTCAAACCGCCTTGTTGCAATGCGGCGAAAACGGGTTCGGAATCACCCGGATCGACCACCAGCGCACGACGGCCGTCGTGCAACATCCAGATGTAGTTATCAATGAAAGCGGGTATTGGAATTAACTTCATGGGCGATCAAATTATAGGTTTGCATGACTGGCTGGCAACCCCGCCGGGGGCTTACCTGCTGGATTGGGAGCGCGAGCAAATGGCGTCTGCCGTCGCGAATGTGTTTGGTTTTCATGCCCTGCAGCTGGGGTTGCCAGAGCTGGACGCCCTGGTGGCCAACCGCATGCCGCACCGCTGGCTGGCCACCGAAAGCCCTCATAAAAAGGCGGCCTTTGTAACCGATTTTTCGGCCCTGCCGTTCCCTGCCAACAGCCTTGACCTGGTGGTTTTACCGCATGCATTGGAGCTCACCGCGGATCCTCACGCGGCGCTGCGTGAAGTGGCGCGAGTGCTGGTGCCTGAGGGCCGGGTGGTGATCTGCGGCCTGAACCCAATGAGCCTGTGGGGCTTTCGCCAGCACCGTGCGCACCTGTATCGGCGCTTTGGTCTGGATCGCATGTTTTTGCCGGAGGCCGGCGAGTTCATTGGCTACCTGCGCATGCGCGACTGGTTGCGGCTGCTGGGCCTGGACATTGAGTCCGGTCAGTTTGGCTGCTACCGTCCGGCCCTGGCCAACCCCAAGTGGCTGGCACGCTTTGCCTGGATGGACCGTGCAGGTGCGCGTTGGTGGCCGATACTTGGCGCAGTTTATTGTCTGGTGGCGGTCAAGCGGGTGCACAGCATGACACTGCTGAGTCCCGCCTGGAAGCCCGCCTTACGGTTGGCAAATGCTCCTGTTTCTGTAGCTAATAGCGCAGGTTCCACAAGGGCTATAGCCCAAAAAATCTTATAAATTTGATGATAAGGTTATCGACTTGAACGCGATAGATATTTACACCGACGGTGCCTGCAAAGGCAACCCTGGCCCGGGTGGCTGGGGTGCCTTGTTGAAATCCGCCGACGCCCAACGTGAATTGTGTGGGGGCGAACTTGGCACCACCAACAACCGTATGGAGATGATGGCGGTGATTGAAGCCCTGGCAGCCCTCAAGCGCCCCTGCAAGGTGACGCTGCATGTGGATAGCCAGTATGTGCTCAAGGGCATGACCGAATGGCTACCGGGCTGGAAAGCGCGCGGCTGGAAGACCGCCGCCAAGGCGCCAGTGAAAAATGTCGACTTGTGGCAGCGGCTGGACGCGCTGGTGAACAGTGGCACGCACCAGATCGAATGGCGTTGGGTGCGCGGGCACAACGGCGACCCCGGCAATGAGCGCGCAGACGAGTTGGCCAATCAGGGCGTGGCCATTGCTTTAAGCCAGCGTTGAAACCAGGAAAATTCTCATGGCGTCTAAATCAACTTTTGTGGCAGTGGCCGTGCTTGGCATGGCCATGGCAGGTGGTGGCGCCTGGTGGCTGCAATCGCGTCCCCAGCCGCACACACCAATCAGCGGCGCAAGCGGCAGCAGTTCTTCTCCGAAGGCGGGCGCAGGCAATGCCGCTGGCAGTGCCCCGAATGCACCGCGTGTGGCTGGCGTCGAAGTGGTCAAGGTCGAGGCTTTGAGCCTGCGCGATGACGCCCAGGCCGTCGGCAGTTTGCGTGCCCGCCAGAGTGTGATGCTGCGTCCCGAACTGGTCGGGCGCATCACCGCGCTGAAGTTCAAAGACGGCTCGCCGGTCCGAAAAGGGCAGATCCTGGTGCAGTTCGACGACCAGTTGCAGCAAGCCGAGCTGCAGCAAATGCTGGCCCAGTTGGCGATTGCCCAGGCCAGCTTCAAGCGCACCCAGGAGCTTGTTGCCGAGAAATTCCTGGCGCAACAAACGCTCGACACCAGTGCCGCCAACCTGAAGGTGGCGCAGGCCCAGCTGGCATTGGCTCAAGCCCGGCTGAGTCGCATGGCGGTGCGTGCCCCGTTTGACGGCACGGTGGGCATTCGGCTGGTCAATGTGGGCGACTACGTGAAAGACGGTACCGATCTGGTGGCACTGGAAGACACGCGCCAGATGATGGTGGACTACCGCCTGCCAGAACGTTTTGGCGGCAAGCTCAAGCCGGGGCAGCCGGTGGAACTGACGCTGGATGCCTTGCCTGGTCGCAGTTTCAAGGCAGCAGTGGAAGCCATTGACCCCCTGCTGGACGCCAATGGCCGCTCCATCGGTGTGCGCGCGGTGTTGGCCAACACCGGCAAGGGCGCGCCGCTGCGTTCTGGCATGTTTGCCCGTGTAGCCACCTTGTTCTCGGTCAACGACACGGCTTTGGTGGTGCCTGAGGAAGCCATCGTGCCGCAAGGCGGCAAGCAGTTTGTCATCAAAGCGGTGGCGCCTGAAGCGGGTGTCACCCTGCCGCCCGAGGTGAAATTTGTGTCGCTGAGGCAAGAGGTCAAGCTGGGTGTGCGTCGCCAGGGCAAGGTGGAAATTGTGGACGGCGTGGCGCTGGGCGACACGGTGGTGGTGGCTGGCCAGCAGCGTTTGCAAAAGGACGGCTCACCGCTGCGCATCGTTGAGCTGGGCAAGCCTGCGGCCTCATCGGCTGCCCCCGCTTCAGCGGCCAGCCGCTGATTCGCCAGGACGCCCACCATGCAACTGGCCGAAACCTCCATCCGTCGCCCGGTCTTTGCCACCGTGCTGTCCTTGCTGATCGTGCTGATTGGCGCGGTGTCGTTCAACAGCCTGACGGTGCGCGAGTACCCCAAGATTGACGAGCCCGTGGTGTCGGTCACCACCACCTTTGCCGGCGCTTCCAGTGAGGTGATGGAGGCCCAGGTCAGCAAGGTGCTGGAAGACTCGCTCTCGGGCATTGAAGGGGTGGACGTGATCACCTCCACCAGCCGCCAGGAGCGCAGCCAGATTTCGGTGAAGTTTGCCCTGAGCCGCGATGCCGACGCCGCCGCCGCCGATGTGCGCGACAAGGTGACCCGGGTGCGCCAGCGCTTGCCGCAAGGCATTGACGAGCCCGTCATTGCCAAGGTTGAGGCTGAGTCGTTTCCGGTGATTTTTCTGGCGCTCAGCTCCGACACCCACAATGCCCTGCAGCTCTCCGAGATGGCCAACACACTGGTCAAGCCGGTGCTGCAAACCGCGCCAGGCGCGGCTGAAGTCAATATTTATGGCGAACGCAAGTTTGCCATGCGCATCTGGGTTGATCCAGACAAGCTGGCGGCTTACAAGTTGACCGTGCAAGACCTCGAAGATGCCCTGCGCCGCGCCAACCTGGAGGTGCCCGCCGGCCGCATTGAGAGCATGCAGCGCGAGTTCAATGTGACTGCCGCCACCGACTTGCAGCGCCCGCAGGAATTTGCCCAGGTAGTGATTCGCAGTGTCAATGGCCAGCCCATCCGCGTTGGTGACGTGGCCCGGGTGCAGGAAGCGCCAGTGGACGAGCGCTCGTTTGTGCGCCTGAATGGCCGTGATGGCGTGGGTGTGGGCGTGGTACGGCAAAGCACCGCCAATCCGCTTGACTTGTCTGCCGGCGTTCGCGCGCTGCTGGACAAATTGCGCCGTGATCTGCCGCCCGGGGTGAGCATCGAGGTGGCCAACGACAACTCGGTGTTCATTGACCAGTCCATCAAGGCGGTGTTCAAAACCATTGTGGAAGCGGCGGTGCTGGTGGCGCTGGTGATTTTTGTCTTTTTGCGCACGCTGCGTGCTTCACTGATTCCACTGGTGACGATTCCGGTCTCGCTGATAGGCACCTTTGCCATGATGGCGCTGGCGGGCTTCAGCATCAACACGCTCACCTTGCTGGCGCTGGTGCTGGCGATTGGCCTGGTGGTGGACGACGCCATCGTGATGCTGGAAAACATTTACCGCCACATTGAAGAAGGCCTGCCGCCATTTCAGGCCGCCATCCAAGGCGCGCGCGAGGTTGGTTTTGCCATTGTGGCCATGACCATGACGTTGGTGGCGGTGTATGCGCCTCTGGCTTTTTCACCAGGGCGCACCGGGCGCCTGTTCACTGAATTTGCGCTGGCGCTGGCCGGCGCTGTGGTGATTTCAGGCATTGTGGCGCTCACCTTGTCGCCCGTGTTGTCGTCGCTGTTGCTGCGGCACAACCCCAAACCCAGCTGGTTTGACTCGCACATGGAAAACCTGCTGCAGTGGGCCACCCGCACCTACAGCCGCTTGCTGGCCTGGTCCTTGATGCGGCGTTACCTGGTGCTGCTGGTGATGTTGGCCAGCGGCTTGGTGACCTGGTGGACCCTGGGTGACATCAAGCGGGAACTCTCGCCCATGGAAGACCGGGGCGTGGTGCTGGCGCGTATCAATGCACCCGATGGCGCCACCCTGGCCTACACCGACCGCTACGCCAAAAGCATCGAGCGCATTGCTGAAGATTACCCCGAGTTTGACCGTGTGTTTGCCACCATTGGCAACCCCACGGTGTCGCAGGGCAACATTTTCTTTCGCGCCGTTCCTTGGGAAGAGCGCCAGCGCACCACGCTCGAGATGGCGCGTGCCATGACGCCACGCGTCTCAAGCCTGTCGGGCGTGACCGCCATCCCCATCACCCCGCCATCGCTGGGGCAGGGCTTCAGCAGCCGCCCGATTGAATTCGTCATCATCACCTCCGAGAGTTACCAGAACCTGGCGCAAACCGTGCGCGCGTTTCAGGACGAACTGGCCAAAAATCCTGGTTTTGTGCAGGTGGACACTGATTTGCGCCTGAACAAGCCCGAGATCAAGCTTGAGGTAGACCGTGAGCGTGCCGCCGACATGGGCGTCAGCGTGGATACGATCGCCCGTGCCATCGAAACCATGCTGGGTGGCCGTAAGGTCACGCGCTACAAGCGCGACGGCGAACAATACGACGTGATCGTGCAAACCACGGCCAGCGGCCGCGACACCCCGGACGACATTGAAAAAATCTTTGTCCGAGGCAAGGGCGCTGAGCTGATTCCCCTGTCAGCGCTGGTGAACATACGCGAAGTGGTGGTGCCTCGCGAACTGATCCACTTTGGCCAGCGCCGCTCGGCCACCATCACTTCCAATTTGTCGCCCACTTACTCGGTCGGTGAGGCCTTGCAGTTCATGGATGCCACGGCGCAAAAGGTGCTCAAGACCGGCTACGCCACCGATTTGAACGGCATCAGCCGCGAGTTCAAGAAGTCGTCTGATTCGCTCACGCTGGTGTTTGTGCTGGCGCTGCTGTTCATCTTTTTGGTGCTGGCCGCGCAGTTTGAGAGTTTTGTGGACCCGTTTGTGATTTTGTTCAGCGTGCCGCTGTCGATGGCGGGTGCGCTGCTGGCGCTCAAATGGTCGGGTGGCACGCTCAATGTGTTCAGCCAGATCGGGCTCATCACGCTGGTTGGTCTGATCACCAAACACGGCATTTTGATAGTGGAATTTGCCAACCAGTTGCGCGAGCAGGGCATGGACACGCTCGCTGCCATCCAGCAGTCGGCCGCGCAGCGCCTGCGGCCCATCATGATGACCACCGGTGCCATGGTGCTGGGTGCCGTGCCGCTGGCCATTGCCACCGGGGCCGGGGCTGAAAGCCGTCAGCAGATCGGCTGGGTGATTGTGGGTGGCATGAGTCTGGGCACACTGCTCACCGTGTTCGTGGTGCCTACCATGTACACCTTGCTGGCGCGCAAGCGCGAGCCGGGGCCCAAAAAAGAGCTTGCGCTCGACCTGCAGCCAGGCAAGAGTTGTTGAGCTTTTCAAGATTTACGACATCGTGGACGCCAGGGCTGCCTAATGTCGCTGGCATTCGCAAGTCCGGGTCCCTTGCCGTGGGTGGCCGAGCGTGGCGCAGTGGGTGGCTACGCGAATGTCCACGGCCCTGCGGGCCTCCTCCTTGATGCCGCTGCGCCACCCACTGCACCACACTCGGTGCAAGCGTTGGTGGTTTCCGCGCGTCGCACACCACAGCCGTTTGAAGGATCAGGTTGGTGGGGCGCTTGGCGCAGCGGCATCAAGGAGGAGGCCGGAGGCCGGGGGACAGCCGCGGAGCCAAGCGCCCCACCAGCCTGATCCACCCCAGGCTGAACCGACTTGAGCCGGCCATCATTTTTTGGAAAGTATTCAGAGGTCCGTCATGAAGCTCAGGCCCTGCATGCTTGGTATGCCAGCGAACAGACGTCACCGCATTTGCCGCCTATAACCTGATCCATTGAGCGCGATCCCGCGCTTGATGAACAGTGATTGGAGTAAATGATGACGAAAAATACAAAATACTTTGCTGCCGCCCTGATGGGTGTCGCCCTTGCCGCCACAGTGGGCTGCACCAGCCTGAAAACGCCCGCCACGGCCGATGTGGCTGTGAGCAAGGCTGCGGTCGACAACGCCGCAAGTGCGGGTGGTGCAGAGTTTGCCCCGGCTGAAATGATGGCTGCCCGCGACAAGATGGCGTTGGCCAACAAAGCCATGGCCGCCAAAGACTACAAGCTGGCGATTGACTTGGCTGCCCAGGCGCAAGCCGATGCCAAACTGGCACGAAGCAAAGCCAATTCAGCCAAAGCCCAAACCGCCGCTGATGCCCTGCAAGATGACATCCGCGTGCTGCGGGAAGAGCTTGAGCGCAACAACAAGTAACCTCTCAATTCATCTCACCGACATAAAGAAACACACATGAAAAACTTTTATTTAACCCCCGTTCTTTTAGCCGTTGCCGCGCTCGTGGCGGCTTGCGGTTCCGTCCCCAACACCACAAGCTTGCTGGACCAGACGCGCAGCGATTACCGCATGGCCCAAAGCAACCCCAATGTGACCAATTACGCACCGCTGGAACTCAAGCAAGCCGGTGACGCCATGGCGCAAGCCGAAGCGGCGGCAAAAGACAATGACAGCGCCGAAAAAATTGACAAGCTGGCTTACCTCGCCAAGCAAAAAATTGCCGTCAGCCAGGAAGTGGCCAAGCAAAAATCGGCCGAGGCTGCAGTGGTGGCCTCAGGCAAACAGCGTGACCAGATGCGTCTGGATCAGCGCACCAATGAGGCTAACGCCGCCAACCTGAGCGCTGAAAAATCCAAGCAAGACGCCTTGCTAGCCCAGAGCAAGACCGCTCAGGCCCAGGTCGACACCGCCACCGCACAGCGTCAGGCACAAGAAGCACAGGCGCGTTCTGCTCAGCTGGAAGCCCAGTTGAACGACCTGGCCGCCAAGAAGACCGCGCGCGGTTTGGTGATCACGCTGGGTGATGTGCTGTTTGGCACCGACCTCTCTGGCCTGACACCGAATGGCATGAACACGGTGCAAAAACTGGCCAACGTGATGCAGCAAAATCCACAACGCACGGTGTTGATTGAAGGTTTTGCCGACAGCACCGGCGCTACGGATTACAACCAGGCGCTGTCCGAGCGCCGTGCGGTTGCGGTTCAAAACGCCCTGCAACAGTTTGGTGTGGCGCGTGAGCGTGTGGCCGTGCGTGGCTACGGCGAGGCCTATCCGGTAGCTGCCAATGATTCTGCCGGCAACCGCCAGTTGAACCGGCGGGTGGAAATCGTGTTGTCTGACGACAGCGGCAAGGTGATGCCGCGCTAAACCTTTGGTTTTGCGGTGGTGATACAAGAGCCTCTTTGGCAAAGTGCCAAGGCGGCTTTTTGTTATTTATCCACACCCTTAAACAGGCGTGTTGCTTAACGTTTTTGGGTTTGTTTCCACTCTTCGTGACCCAAAAAGGTTGGCGTAGACCCAGGTGAATTCGGCGCCCATCAGAAAGACTTGTGCCGAGTAGTAGACCCACAGCAGCACCACCACCAGCGAGCCGGCGGCGCCAAAGCCCGACACAATGCCGCTGCTGCCAATGTAGATGCCAATCAAGGCCTTGCCCAGGCTGAACAGCAGGGCGGTAAAGATGGCGCCGGTCCACACATCGCGCCATTGCACATGGGCACGTGGCATCACCTTGTAGATCAGAGCAAACATGGCGGTGACCAAGGCAAACCCGAAAACGGCATTGCTGATGCTGGCAATGGTGATCCAGCCGCCGAACATCGGGCTCCACAGGCGTTCTATGGTGGACAGGGCGGCGCTCAGCACCAGCGACACCATCAGCAAGAAGCCAATGGCCAGAATCATGCCAAAAGACAGCATGCGCGCACGCAGCAGATTGAGCCAGCCACTGGTGGTGCCAATGGCCGGCACACGCCAGATGCGGTCCAGCGCGGTTTGCAACTCGCCAAACACCGTGGTGGCGCCAATCAGCAACAGCAGCACACCCAGCAGCGTGGCGGCGGTGCCCTCGGACGGTTTGCCCACGCTGGCCAGCAGGGCCTGCACTGCGGCAGCACCGGCATCGCCCATCAATGAGCGCAACTGTGCCTCAATCTCGCCGCGTGCTGCTTCCTGGCCAAATACAAGCCCTGCCACTGAAATCACGATCAGCAGCAAGGGGGCCAGCGAAAACAGCGTGTAGTAAGCCAGAGCGGCGCCCATGCTGGGCACGTCGTCGTCCACCCAGTTGGTGAGAACTTTTTTCAGCATTGCCCAGTACAGTGGCAGGTCAAACGGCATGGTCAAAATAGGGCGGTCAAAAAAGCGTGTGTGATCACGGTACCGATTGTTGCCGAATCACCTCGGCGCGTTTCATCTCAAGGTAGGCTGGCCGGTCCACCTCATGCAGTTGGCGCGGGTAATGCTCCACGGCGGTGAACCAGGTTTGCAAGCGTTTCTCCAGTTGTGCGGACGGTGACTCACTTTGAGACGCCAGAAAGCTGTCGATCGCCAGGTAGTAGCGCATGGTGTTGCGCTCGACCACACCGCGCACACCCGTCACAAAGTCAGGCTCGCCACCGTTGTCAGCTTGGTCAACCAGGGTAAAGCCAACCTTGCCAGCGCCCACTGTGGCCAGATAGGCCTGCATGGCGATGCGTCCGGCAAGGCCCACGCCGTAAGAATAGGTCAAATGCAGGAATGATTTGGTTTTGGAGATCTCAACAACTTCCAGTTGGATCAGGTAGTTGTTGGTGCCCAACGGCCCGTCTTTGGCCTTGAGGGTGATCGCAAAATACCCGGGCGTTGCTGCGGTCTGGTCGTACTGGAAGTTCACACGCGCAGCGTCAGCCAGCTTTTGCGGTGTTTTTTTGCCAATGTGTACGCGCAGGACGGTGCCTGTTGGCTCCGTGACGGCGTGACAGTATTTGGTGTTGATGTGCAAGATCATCACCTCGCACCAGTTGCTCGGGTTCTTTAGCCCGGTGCTCACCGTGCTGAACGGGTACGCCACCACGGCGTAAATGTCGCCTTGCAAGCCCTCGGTCGTCTCCAGCGAATAGAGCACCAGGGGCCGCTCAAAAGGGTTCTTCTGGAGTGGCTCGCTGAGGCGCTCGTAGTCGCTGCGCAGCGCCGTGGCAGGCTCAGCATCTGACGCTGCCCGTGCGCCGAAGGCGGCCAAAACCAGCGCGGCAGCAAGCAGGCAGAATCGCCAGCCTGCGCTGCTCACGGCTTACTTGGTGACTTCGTGACCAATCACGCCACCCACAGCCGCACCTGCAGCCGTACCAAGCAAACCGCCACCGGTCACATTGCCGACGACGCCGCCAAGAACCGCACCGGTTGCCGTGCCTTTTTCCTGCTGGGTCATGCCAGCGCAACCACCCAGGCCCAAAGCGGCGACCAGAAGAACGGCGGGCAAAACAGAAAAGCGTTGAGTAAAGTTCATGAGATTTCTCCAAGACAATTCAAAATTAAACCGGACCATGCAGAACATCTTGGTACGGAAGAGTCTCAATTTTTAGGCCTGGCTCTTTGGATGTCTGTGCGCTTGCACACACACCAGTCAAATAGGTTGGGGCGACAAATTTTCGGCGCTATGTGAGCCATCGCACGGACGCGGTTCGGGCTGACACTTAGTCTCATCGCATGGCAATCTATACCAATCGCAGGCGCAGTATGAAGGTGGGCGCGCGAGTTGTGTGTATAACTGGCACGGGCGTGGTCAGCGCCCTGGTTGCGCGAGCCTTTCACCCATTCGCGCCTTGGTAAGCCCGCTTCACGAGACCACCCATTGAAAATTATCCCCAAGACATTCGCATGGTTGGCCAGCGCGTTGCTGTTGCTTGCCGCCAACGTGGCGTTTATGTTTTGGTCGTACCAGCAGATTGAAATAGCGTCGAGCCAGCGCCAGCAGACCCGTGCGGTCATCAATGCGGCAAATTTGCTGCTGATGAACCTCAAAGACGCCGAAACCGGTCAGAGGGGCTACGCCTTGACTGGCAACGACGTCTACCTGCAACTGTATCTGGCGGCGCGAGATGACGTCAAACCCAAATTCAAGGCACTTCGCGAACTCAGCAACAATAATGAAGCGACCCCGCATCTGGACGTTTTAGCCCCCTTGATTGAGGCCAACATGACCGAGTTGGCCAATGTTGTCGCGTTGCGTCGGGCGGGTAACCTCAACGCGGCACAACGGCAGGTCATCGGTGGCAGTGGCAAGCGTCCGATGGATGAAATTCGTGCCGAAATGGACGGCTTCATCCTGGTGCAAAACAAGACCCAGTTGCTTGACGATGTGAGCTTTGATGCCAGCATGCGCCGCTTGTTGGTCATCATTTCGGTGGTGGCTGCACTCGGCTTGCTTTTTGCCGTGATTCTGGCCTATTTGTTTTATCAAAGGTACCAGCAGCGGCTCAAAAACCAAGTACACACCGAAACCCGGCATCTGCTTGAGGACCAGGAGCGCGCCAACAACTCGCTTGCAAAAGCCAACACGCAGCTTGAAGTCAGTCAACAAAAGCTCTCGGTCACACTCAACTCGATTGGTGACGCGGTGATCACCACCGATGCCTCTGCCTGCGTGACCCTGCTCAACCCGGTGGCTGAGTTACTCACCGGTTGGACGCAAGCCAAGGCGCTCGGGCAGCCCATCTCTGAGGTGTTTCATATCATCAACAAAGAAACCCGGGTACTTGTCAAAATTCCAGTGACAGATGCGCTGGCGCATGGCACGACGCAAGGGCTAACCAAGCACTCGGTGCTTGTTTCCCATGACGCGCGCGAATATGACATTGCCGACAGTTGCGCCCCGATTCGTGATGCCGCTGGCCTGGTGGTGGGTGCGGTGCTGGTGTTTCGCAATGTCTCCGAGGAATACACGGTGCAACAGGCCTTGCGCGACAGTGCGGCGCTGGTGCAGACCATCCTCAACACGGTGGCGGATGGGCTGGTGACGGTGCATGCCGATGGCGGCATCATCGAGACCACCAACCCGGCCATTGAGTTGATGTTTGGTTTCAGTGCGTCCGAGCTGGTGGGTCAACCGTTGAGCATGCTGATCCCTGAGCTTGATCAAGACCAGCGCAATGTGTCACTTGAGTATTACGAAGCCAGCGACGAGGCACGCGCCCTGGGCATTGGCCGTGAGGTGATGGGCAGGCGCAAAAACGGCAGCGTTTTTCCGCTCGAGATTTCCGCCAGTGAAATGACGTTGCGCGGGCAGCGCTACTTTACCGGCATCTTGCGTGACATCACTGCGCGCAAACAGGCTGAAGAGGCGCTACGCAAAGCTGGCGCATTGCAAAAAGCCATTTTTGACAGTGCCAACTTCTCCAGCATTGCCACCGATGCCAGGGGAGTCATCCAGATTTTCAATGTCGGTGCCGAGCGCATGCTGGGCTACACCGCCGCCGAGATGATGAACCAGCGCACCCCGGCCGAAATTTCTGACCCACAAGAGCTCGTGGTCCGTGCCAGGGCTTTGAGCGCAGAACTGGGTCGGCCCATTGCGTCAGGCTTTGAGGCGCTGGTGTTCAAGGCCTCGCGCGGCATCGAAGACATTTACCAACTCACTTACGTCCGTAAGGACGGAAGCCGGTTGCCGGCCATGGTGTCAGTCACCGCCTTGCGTGACGAGGCTGACGCCATCATTGGCTACCTGCTGATTGGCACCGACAACACCGCGCGGCAGGCTGCAGAAGTCGAGCGAACCCGGCTTGATCAACTCTTGCGGAACAAGAATACCGAGCTGGAGAGCGCCCGCGCTGTGGCCGACGCCGCCAACCAGGCTAAATCAGACTTTTTGTCCAACATGAGCCACGAACTGCGCTCGCCGCTCAACGCCATTCTGGGCTTTGCCCAGTTGCTGGAAATGGGCACGCCCGCGCACACGCCGTCTCAAGCCGCCAGCGTCGGCCAGATTCTCAAGGCCGGCTGGTATCTGCTGGAACTCATCAATGAAATTCTGGACTTGGCACTGATCGAATCGGGCCACCTGTCGCTGTCGCTCGAACCCACCTCGCTGCATGAGCTGATGCAAGACTGCGAAGCCATGATTGCGCCCCAGGCCCAACAGAAGGGCGTGCGCATCACGTTTGCCCCAGTGCGCTCAAGCACCTGGGTCGTCGCCGATCGCACCCGGCTCAAACAGGTGATGGTGAACCTGCTGTCGAACGCCATCAAATACAACCGCGCTGGCGGCAGTGCCGAAGTGAACTACAAAGTGCATTCCAGCGGGCGTTTGCGCATCAGCGTACGCGATACCGGTCTGGGCTTGTCAAACCAAAAAATCGCATTGCTGTTCCAGCCCTTCAATCGGCTGGGGCAAGAAACCGGGTCTGAAGAGGGCACCGGCATCGGCCTGGTGGTGAGCCGCCGGCTGGTGCAGTTGATGGGCGGCGAAATTGGCGTCACCAGCACCGTGGGTGTGGGCAGCGTCTTCTGGTTTGAACTGGATTCGGCGCCGGCCCCGCATTTTCAGACCGACCTGCACGACCTTGACACCCTGCCAGCACCGCTCATGACGCCAGACGCTGCTGTACGCACCCTGCTGTATGTGGAGGACAACCAAGCCAACATGGCCCTGGTGGAACAACTGGTGGCGCACCGCCCGGATCTGCGGCTGATTGGTGCCCCGGACGCTGTACGCGGCATTGCCCTGGCGCGCACTTACCAACCCTGTGTGATTTTGATGGACATCAACCTGCCCGGCATCAGCGGCATGGAGGCGCTGGCTATTTTGCAGGGCGACGCCAGTACCCGACATATCCCCGTGCTGGCCCTGAGTGCCAATGCCATGCTGCGCGACATAGAAAAAGGCGTGGCCGCCGGCTTCTATCGCTACCTCACCAAACCGATCCGGGTGACTGAGTTCATGGCAGCCCTCGATGAAGGGCTGGCACTGGCCAAAGTGCCCGCCGACAAAGTAACTTGCTGACCGGTTTTTTGATGATCAACCCAGCCGATATTCTTGCAGCACGCATCCTGATCGTTGACGACAACGAAGCCAATGTGGCGTTGCTGACGCAATTGCTGGACGATGCCGGTTACCGCAACCTGACCGCCACGCGCGACCCATTTGCCGTCTGCGACATGCATCGCACGCACCCCTACGACCTGATTTTGCTTGACCTGCAGATGCCAGGCATGGACGGTTTTGAGGTGATGCAGGGGCTGCAACAAATGCAGACCGGGGGCTACCTGCCTGTTTTGGTGATTACCGCGCAGCCCGGTCACAAGCTGCGGGCCCTTTCCTCTGGTGCCAAAGATTTCATTGCCAAACCGTTTGACGTGGTTGAGGTCAAGACGCGCATTCACAACATGCTGGAAGTGCGCTTGCTGTACCAGCAACTTGAACAAGCGGTGAGCACCTTGAAGTCATTGGCGCTGCACGACCCCCTGACCAACCTGCCCAACCGTCGCCTGCTGATGGACCGGCTGCACCAGGCCAGACTGGCGTCAGCCCGCTCCCAACAGCACTGTGCGTTGATGTTTCTGGATATTGACCATTTCAAGCAACTCAATGACACGCTCGGCCACGATATGGGTGACGCGCTGCTGCAGCAGATCAGCGCCCGCTTGGTGGCTTGTGCGCGGGAGGGTGACAGCGTGGCGCGTTTCGGCGGTGACGAGTTTGTGGTGCTGCTTGACGGCTTGAGCCGCCAGCCCGACAAGGCGGCTACCCAGGCCGCAGTGATTGCACAAAAAATGCTCGATGCATCGGGGCGCACGTATCATTTGGGTGCGCATGACTATGACACCTCGCTGAGCATTGGGGTGGTGACTTTTCTGGGTGAGCTTGAGGGCACCGGCGACTTGCTCAAAAAGGCCGATCTGGCGATGTACCAGGCCAAAAGCGCCGGCCGCCATACCGTGCGTTTTTTTGATCCGGTCATGCAGCCTGCTGAAATTTATGAAAAATCGGGCTCTAGCCCTTTAATGTAAAGCGCTTTGCGCTATGAATTTAGGAGTATTTAATGGTCGGAAAAAAGAAAGCCGCAGCCCGGGACAAGGCGCCTGTCGCGTCCGTCGCACCTGTGGCGCCGCCTGCCAGCAGCTTTCCCATTGTGGGCATCGGTGCCTCGGCTGGCGGGCTGGCGGCCATTGAGGCGTTTTTCTCGGGCATGCCGCCCGACGTGAACCCCGGCATGGCCTTTGTGCTGGTGCAGCACCTGGATCCGGATCACAAAAGCCTGCTCACGGAACTGGTTGCGCGGCGTATCCGCATGCAGGTGTTTGAAGTCACTGACGGCATGGTGGTGCAAGTCAACTGTGCGTACATCATTCCGCCGAACCGCGACATGGCCCTTTTGAACGGCTCGCTGCAGTTGCTGGAGCCCGCCGCACCACGCGGCCATCGCCTGCCGATTGACTTTTTGTTTTCCTCGATGGCATCTGACCAGCATGAGCGGGCCATTGGCATCGTGCTCTCTGGCGCCGGCAGTGACGGTGCGCTGGGCGTGCGCGCCATCAAAAGCGAAGGCGGCATGGTGATGGTGCAAACCCCGGCCTCCAGCGAGTTTGACGGCATGCCACAGAGCGCGCTGGCCACCGGTCTGGTGGACTACGAACTGCCACCGGCCGAGATGGCGGCGCAGCTCATGGCCTACACCACACACGCTTTTGGTCGACCACCCCACCAAGCCAGTGCAACTGAGCCCCTGGGCGAGAACGCGTTGAAGAAATTATTTGTCCTGCTGCGGGCCCAGACCGGGCACGATTTTTCGCAGTACAAACCCAGCACCATTTACCGCCGCATTGAGCGGCGCATGGCAGTGCACCAGATCGATGGCATTGACAGTTACGTCAAATATTTGCAGCAAACCCCGGGTGAAGTGCAGGCGTTGTTCAATGACCTGCTGATTGGCGTGACCAATTTTTTCCGTGACCCTGAGGCCTTTGCCGCATTGGAGGCCAAAGTCATTCCCAAGTTGTTTGAGGGCAAGCCTGCGGGCGCTGCCGTGCGCGTGTGGTGCACCGGTTGCTCCACTGGCGAAGAAGCTTACTCGATTGCCATCCTGTTGCAAGAGCGGCTTGAGTTGCTCAGAGCCAGCTTCAAGGTGCAGGTGTTTGCCACCGACATTGACAGCCGCGCCATTGCCCTTGCCCGCGCGGGTGTTTACCCGGCCAGCATCGCCGATGACATCACGCCTGAGCGCCTGGCGAGGTTTTTCACCGCTGAGCCAGACGGCAGCGCCTACCGGGTGCACAAAGGCATTCGCGACCTGCTAGTGTTCTCAGAACACGACATCATCAAGGATCCGCCGTTTTCCAGGCTTGACCTCATCAGCTGCCGCAACCTGATGATTTATCTGGGTGCCCAGCTGCAAAAGAAACTCATCTCGCTGTTTCACTACGCCCTGCAGCCCGGGGGCATCCTGTTTTTGGGCACTTCGGAGACCGCTGGTGAGCAGGGTGACCTGTTTGCCGTGCTCGAGCGCAAGGCCAAGATTTACCAGCGCAAGGACGATTTTCAGGATGCGCAACGTGCGGCGTTGGGCCGGTTTTTACCCCCGCTGGTTGAAAAGGAACTGTCGCAGACTGCGGGCAAAACAATGCTGCCGGCCAAACTCTCCCTGCGTGAGCTGACCGAGCAAACCTTGTTGCAGCAAGTGGCGATCGTGGCCGGGTTGGTCAACGGCAATGGCGACATTCTGTACCTGCATGGGCGCACCGGTATGTACCTGGAGCCCGCGCCCGGCGAGGCCCGTATCAACAACATGCTCAAAATGGCGCGCGAGGGTTTGGGCCGTGACCTGACGGTGGCCCTGCACAAGGCAGCCGCCAGCCGCGGCACGGTGCACACCTCTGGCGTGCGCGTCAAGACCAATGGCCACTTCACGCTGGTGAACCTGAGCGTTTGCCCGGTGCTGGGCGGCCCTGCTAACGCGCTGGAGTCGCCGCTGTTTCTGGTGATGCTGGAACAGGCGCCCGAGCCGCATGCGGTCGTGCTCCACGCCCCACAGGCACCCGCTGCGCTTGCGGCCGGTTCGACGGCCAGTGCGCAAATTGCCGAGCTCAACGAGGAGCTGCAGGCCAAGGAAGAGCACCTGCGTGCCGCCAACGAAGAACTGGAAACCACCAACGAAGAGCTCAAGTCAAGCAATGAAGAAATGCAGTCGGTCAACGAAGAACTGCAAAGCACCAACGAGGAGCTTGAAACCTCCAAGGAAGAAATGCAGTCGATCAATGAAGAACTGAGCACCATCAACACCGAGCTGCAAACCAAGGTGGCTGACCTGTCGCGTGCCAACAACGACATGAACAACCTGCTGTCAGGCACCGGTATTGCCACCATTTTTGTCGACCACAGCCTGCGCATCATGCGTTTTACCCCCGCCGCCAGCCAGATCATCAACCTGATCCTGAGCGACGTGGGCCGGCCGGTGTCTCACATTGTGAGCAACCTGGTGGGCTACACCACCCTGCTGGAGGACCTGCAGGCGGTGCTTAAAACCCTGCTCCCCAAAGTGGCAGAGGTGCAGACAACCGACGGCAAGAGCTACACCATGCGTATCTTGCCCTACCGCACGCTGGACAATGTGATTGAGGGCGCGGTGATCACCTTTGTCGATGTCACCAAGGCCAAGCGCACCCGTGAGGCGCTGAAAAAAGCCAATGCGCTGTTGCGCCTGGCGGTGGTGGTGCGGGATGCGAGTGATGCCATCACGGTGCAGGCGCTGGGCGGCCAGACCATTGCCTGGAACCCGGGCGCCGAAAAGTTGTACGGCTGGAGCGAGGCCGAGGCCTTGCAGATGAATGTGCGTGCGCGCATTCCCCACGCGCTGCAAGAGAAGGCGCTGGCCGAGGTGCTTCAGCTCAGTGACGCACAGTTTCTCGCACCCTTCCAGACCCAGCGCTTGACGAAAGATGGCCGCGTGCTGGACGTGTTGCTGACCGCAACTGCGCTGCTTGATGACAATGGTCAGATGGATGCCATTGCCACCACCGAGCACGTCATGGCGCAGGCGTCAGTATGAGCCACGACGCGGCCAAAACCGCTCAACTGATGCACGACCTTCAAGTGCACCAGATTGAGCTGCAACTGCAAAACGAAGAGTTGCGCCGGGCGCAAGCCGCCCTTGAGGTGTCACGCACGCGTTATTTCGACCTGTACGACATGGCCCCTGTGGGCTACCTCACGGTGGGCGCCAATGGGCTGATTCTGGAGGCCAACCTGAGTGCTGCCAGTTTGCTGGGCGTGCCGCGCGCGAAGCTGGTCCAAAAGCCGCTGACCCGGTTCATTGTCAAGACCCAACAAGACAGCTACTACCAGTGCCGCAGGCTGCTGCTGGAAACCGGGCAGGCACAAAGCTGCGAACTGCAGGTGTTACACAGCGACGGGGTCGCGTTGTGGGTCAAGCTGGCCATGAGCGCTGCCACCGGCGACACCGATGCACCGGTGTTGCGTGTGGTTCTGGGTGACATCTCTGAGCGCAAGCGCCTGTTTCAGAACTTGCAGGAGAGCAACCGCGAGCTGGAAAACGCCCGCCTGCAGGCCGAGAAGGCCAATCTGGCCAAATCAGAATTCTTATCAAACATGAGCCATGAGCTGCGCTCACCGCTGAACGCCATCCTTGGTTTTGCACAGCTCATGGAGGCCTCTGCACCACCACCCACGCCCAGCCAGCAGGCCAGCCTGGCGCAGATTCTCAAAGGCGGCTGGTATTTGCTGGCGCTGGTCAATGACATTCTTGACCTGGCATCGATTGAATCCGGCCATGCAGCGCTGACCTTGGAGACCGTGGCCGTGGCCGCTCTGCTGGCAGACTGTCGGGCCCTGATCGAGCCGCTGGCTGCGGCGCGCGCAGTGCATCTGAGTTTCTTGGAGGTAGACGGTGCATGCCGGGTGAAGGCAGACATCATCCGGCTCAAGCAAGTGATCATCAACCTGCTGTCCAACGCCATCAAGTACAACCGGACGGGCGGCTCGGTGGAGGTGGCTTGCAATGTGATGGCAGGGCAGCGCGTGCGTATCCGCGTTCGTGACACCGGTGAGGGCTTGCCAGCTGACAAGCTGGCTCAATTGTTTCAGCCCTTCAACCGCTTGGGCCAGGAAGTGGGTGACACCAAAGGCACTGGCATCGGCCTGGTGGTGAGCCAGCGGCTGGTGGCGTCGATGGGTGGTGAGATGGGCGTGAACAGCACGGTGGGCGAGGGCAGCGAATTCTGGTTTGAGCTGAACCTCGCAGAAGCGTTGCCTGGCCACCGAAAACCTGGCGATTGAGCCCCAGCACGTGTTGGGCCGGTGGGATGTATGCCTGGCACAGACTGGCATCAGGCTGGCTTAGCGCGCCGTGCAAGCCACCAGAACACCAGTTCAACACTGGTCACACACAGCGCCAGCCAGGCCGAACCCGAGGCAAAACCAGCCAACACGTCGCTGGGGAAATGCACGCGCAGCAACACGCGGCTGGCGCCAACCGCCAGCACTGCTGCCAGTGCCAGCAGCAGCGCTGGCAAGTGCCACGCCTTTGGCAGCAAACGCAGCGCCAGATAGGCCAGCATGCCGTAGGTGACCACCGCGCCCGAACTGTGTCCGCTTGGAAAACTCAAGCCTTGGGCCAGCATAGCGCCCTCGGGGTCAAGGGGTCGAGTCCGGCCAATGAACTGCTTGAGGCGCAGGTTCAGCAAGCCGTTACCTGCAATGGCCAGTAGCCAGGTCAGCGCCAGGGCGTGCTGCCGCTGCGCCAGAAGCACAAGTGTGCCAAGCACACACAACACCGTCAGTGTGCGGGGGTCCGCCAGGTGGGTCAGTGCCGCAAACATCTGGCGGGCCTGGGGTGAGACCCAGGCGTACAGCGTGTCAGTGATGGCCTGATCCCACGGGCGTATGGGGGTCCCCACTGGGAGCGCGTTGGCCAGCGCGACAAAGACCAGCACACCGGCGACGATCAGGGCACTGCCCGTGGCTAAACGCAGTTGGATGGATGGCATGGACTTAGGCCGTGGTCCGTGCCGGGTGAATGTCAGTTGTCTGGACGCAGACAAACGTTTGGGTGACTGCAGCGTAGTCCCACTGCTCTATGGTGCAGCAGCCGGGCGCAGCGTCCGCACCCCATCGCAACACGTTGACAGAGTTCAACGCGCCAGCGCGCACCCGGCTGGAGATTGCGGTGCCGGCCTGCACCGTCCACATGGGCCGCGCCAAATCGGGCAACCCGATCACGTAGGGCAGGTGAATGTGGCCGCCCAGCACCACATCACATCCTGCCTCAGCCCAGCGTTGCCGCGCCTGGGTGTGGCCGTGCAGCAGGTTGTGTTGCTCGGAAACGCGCAGCACGGCAATGGGTTGGTGCACCACCACCACGCGCAATTGAGCCGGTTGTGCCGTGCGTAGCCGACTGGCCACGCGTTCAATCTGAGCCGAAGACACCGTGCCGCCCTTGTGTCGGTACCAGCGCGTGGTGTTGACGCATTGCACCAGCAAATCGGGCGTGGCCTGCAGCGGTTCCAGTGCGTTGCCAAAGGCCTCCCGGTACCGGCCGTAAGGATGGAACATGCGCTGATTCAAGTTGAACAGGGGAATGTCGTGGTTGCCTGGAATGGCCAGCAGCGGTGCACCCAGTCGGTCTGTGAAGGCCCGCGCCGCAACGAACTGGCTGCGCAGTGCGCGCTGTGTGATGTCACCAGAGAGCAGCAGAAGATCGGGTTGTTGTTGGTGTGACAGCGCCACCAGCGCCTCCATCACTGGGGCCTGCTCGGTGCCAAAATGCGGGTCGGACAGGTGCAACAGCACGCTCATGGTACGTCCTCCACGCCGCCGGTGCTGCCGTCTTCAGAGCGTGGCTTGATCAAATACAGCGGTGTGGGCGAGACCCTGAATTCGATGGGTGCCCGCATCCAGCCCACTTCGCCGTCGAAGGCCACCTTGAGCTTCAAGCCATGCCAGTCAAGGCGTGGCTTGACAACCATGCGATGGAACTGAAAACTCTCAACGGTGTCGGTGTCTCCAAGCGTGCCAAAAGACCCACGCAGCAGCAGCCAGAACATGGCCAGCAAACCAATGGGTCGCAGCATCACCGCCGCCAGACAGCCCTGGTCAAGGGCACTGGCCTGGGCCAGGCCGACCTGTTCAAGTTGCAAGCGGTTGTTGCCAATAAAGAGCGTGGGCGTGGTGATGTCATTGCTTTTGCCAGCGCGCTCAATGCGCAATTTCAGCAGCCTGTGTGCCCCAAACAGCGTGACCACAGCCGACCCAAAAGCCACCGGCCGGCTGCGCCCAAAGCGGGCTTTGAAGGTTTCCCGGTCTTGCAATAACTCGGGGTAGAGACCAAGGCTGGCGTTTACCAAAAACACGCGCGTGTTCATCAGCCCCACCTGAACTGGCAAGGCCTCGCAGGTCAGCAAGGTTTGCAGCGCCAGCGTCGCATCGGTGGGAAGCCCGTGCGTCCGGGCAAAGTAGTTGAACGTGCCCTGCGGCACCACGCCCATGGCACAGCCCAAGGCATGCGTGGCCTGAGCTACCGCATTGATGGTCCCATCACCGCCGACGGCCACCACCGCGCTGTGCTGCTCAACTGCCACCGAAGCCGCTTGTTGCGCGACGTGTGGCAATTGACCGGGGCTGGCAACCCACAGTTTGCCGGTTCTACCGTAAAGCTGCAGCACATCTTCAATCGCCTGGCAGATCGTGGCAGGTTCGTGGCTTCCAGAAGCCGCATTGATGACGAACTGCAGCGGTGCAGTTCGATCAATAAGGGCTGGAAGCGACGCCGTAGTAACTGTTGATGCCATCTGTCCAGACTGGGTCTGCCATGTCCGGCCAGCTGTCTTTGTCAAACCCTGGCGCGCTTTCAAGGCGCTCCCTGGTCACGTTCAGGATCATGCGTTTGTTTTCGGTATCGAGCTTGAGCGCAGACCATGGCACAGCGAAAAGCTTTTCACCCATACCAAGGAAGCCGCCAAAAGACAACACCGCGTAAGCGACTTTTCCCGTGCGCATGTCCAGCATGAAGTCTTTGACATCGCCCAAATCTTCGTCTTGCAGGTTGTAGACGCTGTCACCGATCAGCGTGGTGGTTGACATAAAGGCAGGACCGGGACCGTTAACGATCTCAGCGGTTTGCATCACGGTGGTGCCAGTGGTTTCGTAGTTCATTTGAATTCTCCTTTAAGGGTTGGTGTCATTGAAACGCCATTCCAAGTGGTTGACGCTCCTTTGCAGAATAGGTTGCAGGCGCCGATCGATCTGTTCGTCAACGCACCAAAAGCCGTTTTTTTCGCCCGGGTGCCCGTTCATTTCTTGATTTTTTCTTCAACTTCCTCGGCGCCTTCGGCATAGAGCTTGGCTTCATCAGGCGCAAGCTCACGCAGCAATCTGAGGAATTCCCCGGCGTGCACGCGTTCTTCATTGGCGATTTCCGTCAGCACCTTGATGGCCAGCGGGTGGTCGGTGGATTCGGCTAGCTGCATGTACATCTGGGTGGCTTCGTATTCCGAGGCCACCATGAAGCGTATGGCTCTGACGAGTTCTTCGTGGGTGAGTTTTTTGTCGTTGGCCAGGCCTGAAAAAGGCGATGCGAAACTTGGCATGTGAATGCTCCTTGGTAGGGTGTTTGTGATCTGTTGATCTGGCAGACATGCTAGACAACCACGCACTGTCTTTCAGTGCGCCGGCACACAAACCAAGCCCTAAGCCGCCACCTTGGCGAATTGCTTGACGGCAAAAGCCAGGATCATGCGTGACGCATCGGGGCCTTTAGGGTCGCTGTAAGCCTGCGTCGCTGTACCACCACTCCATGCATGGCCCAGCCCCCGGATATCACAAAGAGTGGCCACAAGTCGGCCTTTGGCCTTGTAGTCGGTGAGCGTTGCCGGGTAGCGTGCACCACGCTGCACGGTGCGCGGGCGCCCCGGTTTTGCACCCTCTCGCGCGGCCCAAAGGTGCGCCGCCACAGCGGCATTGCCGGGTGCAACCAAGTGGTCAGCGCTGCCTTGAATGACCAGCAACGCCGGCAGGTGGGTGCCCGCAGACAGGGGTGACAGCGGCGCGGCCACACCGTGCCCGCGCATGGCCGTGAGTGCACTGGCTGAAGAATGGGCAATGCCTGGGGCAATGCCCGAGTGCATGGCAATGGCGCGAAAACGATCTGGGTGCCGAACTGCCAGCAGCGCCGCCATGCTGGCACCCGCCGACAAGCCTGCCAAGGCAATTCGCGTCGGATCGACGGCCTGCAACCGGCATACCTGATGGATGGTGGCAAGAATCGTCTCAGCTTCCGCCTGGGCTTGACCGGAGCGGGTCTGGTGCCAGTTCCAGCAGCCTTGCAGGTTGGCAAGGTGGTTTTGTTCGGGGTAGAGCACCACAAACCCTTCCTTGGCTGCCATCTGGTTCATGCGTGTGCTGGCGGCCAGCGCTTCGGCGCTTTGACCACACCCATGAAGCATCACAAGCAACGGCAGGGGTTCGGTGCGCCGTCCGCCAGGCGGTACAAAAAGCCGGTAGCGTTGGGCTCCGGCCGTACCCACGGTGAAGCCGGTGCGCAGCTGGACGGTCGTGGCTGGCTTGGCACGGGCCGGTGTGGTTTTGGCAGAGGGCAGTTTTCTGGTGACAGGCTTTCGGGTTGCAGGTTTTGGGGCTAGCAACGCCTGCGTCACGGCTTTTGCGCCAGCGCGGATGGCGCTGCGCGTCATGGCCTTGAATGTGCGCTGGATCGACCGACTGAAAACCGTACTACGTGCGCTTCTTGTCATGATTTTCGCAATTTGGAGTCCGCCCGCGCAGTCTCAGGGCAATGAAGACCGTGCGGGCTGCGCCTGCACGCGCCAGATCACGTTGCCAACATCATCCGCCACCAGCAAAGCGCCACGACGGTCGATCGCCACACCCACGGGTCGGCCAAAAGCATCACCGTCCTCGCTGAGAAAACCGGTCAGCACATCGACTGGCAAACCATCAGGTCTGCCGTCTTTGAAGGGTACAAAAATCACCTTGTAACCACTGTGCGGTCGGCGGTTCCATGAACCATGCTGGCCAATGAACATGCCGCTGGCAAACGCAGCGGGCAGGGTGGTCGAGGCAGAAAAGGCCAGGCCAAGCGGTGCAGTGTGGGAGCCCAACGCGTAGTCGGGTGCAATCGCGCTGGCGACCAACGCGGGTTGTGGCGGGGTCGCACGCGTGTCGACATGCTGGCCGTAGTAGCTGTAGGGCCAGCCGTAAAAAGCGTTCTCGCGCACGGAGGTCAGGTAATCAGGCACCAGGTCGTTGCCAAGCTCGTCTCGCTCGTTGACCACGGTCCATAGGGCCCCAGTCTGTGGCTCCCAGGCCAGGCCATTTGGGTTACGCAGGCCGGAGGCAAAGACGCGATGCGCACCACTTTGCAGATCGACTTCCCAAATGGAAGCGCGCCCGGCTTCTACCGCCATGCCGCGTTCAGCCGCATTGCTGTTGGAGCCCACAGTGACAAATAATTTTTTTTCATCCTGGCTTGCGATGATGTTTTTGGTCCAGTGGTGGTTGATCGGGCCTGCCGGCAAGGTCACCACGTGTGTACCGGCGGTGGTGATGCGGGTGTCTCCATCGGCATAGGAGAACCGCCGCACCGCGTCGGTGTTGGCAATGTAGAGGTCATGGCCGACCAGGGCCATGCCAAACGGAGAATTCAGCCCTTCCAGCAACACAGACCGTTGCTCTGCGATGCCATCACCATCGGCATCTCGCAGCAGCGTAATGCGGTTGGCACTGGGCACGCCAGCGCCGGCGCGCTTCATCACAAGTTGGCTGAGCCAGCCCTTGATGCCCTTGGCATCATCGGGTTTGGGTGGTGCGTTGGTCTCGGCCACCAGCACATCGCCATTGGGCAACACGTAGAGCCAACGTGGGTGATCGAGGTCACGGGCGAACGCGTTCACGCCCATGCCGGGCGCCGCTTGCGGCGTAGCACCGCTGGGCCAGCCCACGGCCGGCGCAATGTGCACGGTCGGAATAACTGTATGTTGGGGTGCTGGCAGCGTTGGCTGTGGCCCTATGCCAGCGGCAAGCGGCAATGTTGCAATGTCGCCACAAGCCGCCACGACCAAGCCCGACAACACGGCGCCTGCGCACCGTGTTGTCCGGCCGTCATTGAACCAGTGCAGGATCAGATTCGACCCATCAGCAACAGGATAACAATGACGATCACCACCAGACCCAGGCCACCGGTGGGCCCGTAGCCCCACCCTTTACTGTGTGGCCAGGCCGGAAAAACGCCGATCAACAACAGGATCAAAACGATCAACAGGATGGTGCCTAGGCTCATGAGATTCTCCTTGAGTGATGAACAGAAAAAATTAATTGGCTGGCGCGGAAGCTGGCGGCATCACGATGATCGTGGTGCCATCACCAGCTTTGCCAGTTGCACCCGTGGTGCCAGTTGCACCCGTGGTGCCAGTGGCACCGGTGTAACCAGTTGCACCCGTGTCGCCAGTGGCGCCTGTGCCGCCGGCGGCGCCTGTGCCGCCGGTACTGCCCGTGCTTCCGGTATTGCCGGTATTGCCGGTGGCACCAGTGGCGCCAGTGGCACCCGCAGGACCGGGCACGGCAACAGGTGCGACAGGAACGGCAACCACGGCTGGACGGTCACATGCTGCCAAGCTCAGGGCGGCGGCAATGGCAAAGATGGGGAGGGCGTATTTCATTTGGAATCCTTGAAAAGTGAATAAATTTGGCACTGCAAAGACAAACCCTTGCTGATCATTTAATGCCGCTTGGACGATCTTTCATCGTCACCCGTGCAGCTTAATGAGAAACGTTTAAGTCTTCTGTGCGGCGGCGCACAAAGCAGGCCAATCGTTTCTGACGCCCTGCAAATTGTTGTAATCAGTCAACGTGCGGACCAAGCATCTGGCCTGGGTTCACCCAGGCATCGAACTGCTCGGCGCTGACGGCGCCCAGTGCCAGCGCCGCCGCTCGCAGCGTGATGCCCTGAGTGTGGGCGTGTTTGGCAATTTGTGCAGCCCGGTCATAGCCAATGTGCGGCGTCAGCGCGGTGACCAGCATTAGCGAACGGTGCAACAACTCATCAACGCGCGTCACGTTGACCGTGATGCCGGATACGCAGTGCTTGGTAAAGCTGCGCATGGCATCGGTCAGCAACCGCAAGCTGTCAAGCGTGTCGAGAATAATCAGTGGTTTGTACACGTTAAGCTCAAAGTGACCTTGGCTGGCGGCGAAACCAATGGCTGCGTCGTGCCCCATCACTTGGGCACACACCATGGTCAGTGCCTCAATCTGGGTAGGGTTGACCTTGCCGGGCATGATCGAGCTACCAGGCTCGTTTTCCGGCAAATGCAGCTCGCCCAGGCCGGCACGTGGCCCGCTGCCCATCAGCCGAATGTCATTGCCGATCTTGGTTAATGCAATGGCCAGCATTTTCAGGCTGGCATGAAATGCGACCAGTGCCTCGTGCCCGGCCAAGGCGGCAAACAGGTTGTCAGCCTGGGCCAGTGGCAGGTCGAGTTGGTGTGCCAGTTTGGCAGCCACCCGGGTACCGAACTCCGGGTGCGTGTTCAAGCCGGTGCCAACGGCGGTGCCGCCCAGTGCCAGCCGGTGCACGGC